>JAWUXW010000228.1:0-7333 GCA_034111125.1 Paraglaciecola sp. | reverse complement strand
CATTTACGTGCACTCTTTGCAGTAAAACGCAGGGCATAATCTTCAAGGGTTTGATTGTTTACCCATTGATTGTAATTACGCCTCACCCTAAATATTTTTTGCCGTTGGCTCATAATGATGTTCTATTCAAGTAGCCCATCGAAATGATCGGGGTAAGCAGGCCATGCTAAATTAGTGCCACTAATGTATATCGGTGTAAATAAGAAAATTGCCCACAGACGTTACCCACAAGACTATCATCCACCAGATTATCACTCCATAGCACTTATGTGCATGCGTCATGTTACGTAGGTATTAATGCGATGCCTTAATCTATTAATACGGAATAAGTTATAACGCGTAGTCTTGTAATCACTTACGCTAATTCCGCCATCCACTAATAAAAAACATAATGATCTGGCTAACGTTATTTATTGCCTGAACCTCAGGTGTAACCACAATCCAAGCGAGGCTTGATTATGAATAAGACATCACGAAAGAATCCCCTTTCATTTTACGCGTGCCAAAAAAAGCTAATGAAGCTAGCGCTGACAGGCGCGTCACTGTTGGCATTAAGCATGAGTGCTTCGCTAGCACTAGCTGATGGAGTCAATACTACAGGACTTGCGGTAACGGATACGGAAGTAACAGTCGGTATATTGCACTCACTAACAGGCACCATGGCTATTAGTGAAACCGGTGCTCAAGAAGCAGAAAAATTAGCCATCCAACAAATCAATGATATGGGTGGAATTTTAGGCCGACAAATTAAAATCATCCAAGAAGATGGCGCAAGTGATTGGCCAACCTTCGCAGAAAAAAGTAAAAAGTTATTAGTGAAAGATAAGGTCGCAGCCGTATTTGGTGCGTGGACATCGGCATCACGTAAAGCGGTATTACCTGTTTTTGAAAAAGAAAACGGTTTGCTGTATTACCCGACGTTTTATGAAGGCTTAGAGCAATCTAAAAACGTGATCTATACCGGACAAGAAGCCACACAACAAATCTTAGCTGGACTTGACTGGGTAGCCAGAGAGAAGAAAGCAAAAACTTTTTATCTTATCGGTTCTGATTATATCTGGCCACGTACTTCTATGAAAATTGCGCGTAAGCATATTGAAAATGTATTAGGCGGTAAGGTGGTTGGTGAAGAGTACAAACCTTTAGGTAATACACAATTTGGTTCGGTGATTAACAAAATCCGGTTGAAAAAACCAGATGTTATTTACGCCGCAGTAGTGGGTGGTAGTAACGTCGCTTGGTTTAAACAGTTAAAAGCAGCCGGCATCACCGCTAAGAAACAAACCTTGCTAACTATCTCTGTAACAGAAGATGAAGTGCTAGGTATAGGCGGCGAAAATCTAGAAGGCTTTTACTCCATCATGAAATATTTCCAAAGCCTAGACAATCCCAATAACAAAGCCTTTGTTGCTGCATTTAAAGAAATGTGGGGCGATGGCAGTGTAATGGGTGATGTAACGCAAGCGGCTTATCTAGGGCCTTGGTTATGGAAAGCCGCTGTTGAAAGAGCTGGTTCATTTGATGTAGATAAAGTAGTTGCTGAATCTGAAAAAGGCGATATCGAATTAACTACCGCACCAGAAGGCTATGTGAAACTGCATAAAAACCATCACTTGTGGAGCAAGGCACGTGTAGGTAAGTGGAATAAAGATGGTCAAGCGACGGTGGTTTATACCTCTGAATTACTTGAGCCAGATCCATTTCCAGCAGGTTATCAGTAAATACCATTGTAATAATGGTGAATAAAAAAAGTAAATAACCACTTTAATGAACAGGGATGTTCATTGTTTACAACAATGTTAAGTGACATCAATAAAGTAAATATTTAAAAAATAAAATAGACCTAGCGATAGGTTTATTGAATTGCGGAGGCAAAAAAATGAGTGATTACACATACAGCGAGTTAGGTTCAATATTGGCCATGCAGGGCTTCGCGGGTATTAGCTTATTTAGCGTGCTTTTGCTTATGGCCTTAGGCCTAGCCATTATTTTTGGCCAGATGGGTGTGATTAATATGGCTCATGGTGAGTTTATGGCGGTAGGCGCTTACACCACGTATTTTTTAGCCACTCTAACAGAAACGTATTTCCCTGCATTTATGCCATTTTACTTTATTTTCGCCATTCTCTTGGCATTTCTAGTGGCTGCACTATTAGGTTACTTCGCCGAGTTTGCGTTGATACGACATCTCTATAAAAGACCGCTAGATACCTTGCTAGCGACGTGGGGGCTAAGCCTCATTATGCAACAATCTTTTCGATCTTTATTTGGCGCAAGAGAAGTCAGTCCCACATTGCCTGAATGGTTATTAGGTTCTTATCAGCCCATAGAATCTATTGATATTCCCTTAAACGGTATGTTTGTACTGGCATTAACCGCCGTTGTTACTTTAGGTGTTTTTTACCTACTGTTTAAATCAAGTTGGGGCTTGCGAGTGCGAGCAACCACGCAAAATAGGGTGATGAGTGGCGCGGTAGGTATTAATACCAAAAAAGTAGACCGCTATACCTTTGCCTTAGGTTGTGGCATTGCAGGTATCGCAGGCGCCGCATTTACCACGATTGCCTCTACCGGCCCGACGACGGGAACCTTATATATTGTGGATACTTTTATGGTCGTCGTGTTTGGTGGCGCCGCGAGTTTAGTCGGTACTATCGCCTCTGCTTTCTCTATCGCACAAGCACAATCCATATTGGAATTCTTTATTAGTGGCTCCATGGCAAAAGTCTATACCTTGTTCGCCTTGGTTTTAATTTTGATGTTTAAGCCGGAAGGCTTGTTTGCTAGCAAAGTGCGCCGTTAAACGCGCCTTTGTTGTTAAAACAGTGCCAATAAATATCGTTAATATGCATCAATGATGTTTGGCTTTTAAAATTTTTTGGAGATCAGTATGAGCTTTGTATATGAAAAATTAATGGGCGGAAAACAAGGCTTTACAGGATTTATCCTCTTAGCTGTAATTTTGTTGCTGGCATTCCCCTTAATGCTCGATGAGTTTCGACTGAGCCTTTTGGCTAAGTATCTCACCTATGCTTTTCCAGCTATTAGTTTAGTGCTGTTGTGGGGTTATGGCGGCATATTAAGTTTAGGTCAGGGGATCTTCTTTGGTTTAGGCGGTTATGGCATGGCAATGTTCCTAAAATTGGAAGCCTCTTCGCCTGAAAATACGGCTATTCAATCCACGCCTGGCATTCCCGATTTTATGGATTGGAATCAGATAACAGAACTCCCTTGGTTTTGGGAACCCTTTAGCAGCTTCCCCTTTACGATACTGGCTATTTTAATTTTACCGGCATTGTTTGCGTACATTATCGGTGCGGCTATGTTTAAACGCAGAGTGGGTGGCGTTTATTTTGCCATTATCACGCAAGTGATTGCCGTCATCTTAACGGTGTTAATTGTTGGGCAGCAGGGTTTTACCGGTGGTATTAACGGTATTACCGATTTGCGTACGCTTAATGGTTGGGATATCACTTCGGATTTCGCCAAGTATGTCTTTTATTTTGTCAGCTGTTTTTTATTGCTGGGCGTTATTGTCATCTCCCGATTTATTTTAACCAGTAAGTTTGGACGCATCCTGCTAGCCATTCGTGATAAAGAAGATCGTGTCCGCTTTTCTGGTTACGATGTGGCTAACTTTAAAATATTTATCTTTTGTTTTGCTGCTGTCATCTCTGCCATTGGCGGTGCGATGTTCACTTTGCAAGTTGGCTTCATGTCGCCTTCGTTTGTGGGCATTGTGCCTTCTATCGAAATGGTTATTTTTGCCGCGATAGGCGGGCGTATGTCATTAATTGGTGCGGTGTACGGAACCTTATTGATTAATTTTGGAAAAACTGCGTTTTCAGAATCTTTCCCTGAATTATGGCTGTTCTTAATGGGTGGTTTGTTTATTTCTGTGGTGATGTTTTTCCCGAATGGTCTTGCAGGACTTTGGGAAGATTATAGTCATCATGTTACTAAGCGTTTTGTGGCCTTTAAAAACTTATTTATTAAAAAAGCACCTGCAACAGAAGCCGTAAAAGTAAAGGGGGCTAGCTCATGATTACTACTACCAATACTGATTATACGTTGGCCATTGAAGAGTTGACTGTGTCTTTTGATGGTTTTAAAGCGGTCGATGATTTAAATTTTTATCTCGATAAAAATGAACTGCACGTTATTATCGGCCCTAATGGTGCGGGTAAAACGACGGTTTTAGATTTGATTTGCGGAAAAACAAAAGCCACTTCTGGCAGTATTAAATTTCTTAATAAAGAGCTGACTACATTGTCCGAGCACGCCATAGTCAGAGAAGGTGTGGGGCGTAAGTTTCAAACCCCCTCTATTTATGAGAATTTATCCGTACTAGAAAACCTTGAGGTTTCCTACCCTTATGGACGTGGCGTATTTGGCTCCTTAATGTTTAAGCGTAATCAAAAAGTACTGGATAAAGTCCATGAGATAGCTAAAGAAATTATGTTGGATGATGTCTTAGATATGGAGTCGGGGTTGTTGAGTCATGGACAAAAACAATGGTTAGAAATTGGCATGTTACTGATTCAAGATCCTCAGCTATTAATGCTCGATGAACCCGTGGCCGGTATGAGTGTAAAAGAGCGGGAACAAACAGCAGAATTACTGAATAAAATTAGCCAAGGGCGATCGGTCTTAGTGATAGAACACGATATGGAATTTGTTGCCAGAATTGCTCACAAAGTCACGGTATTGCATCAGGGAAAAATATTGGCAGTGGGGGATATGGAAACCGTGCAAAACGATCCTAAAGTGATTGAAGTCTATCTAGGACATTAAGCTGTTAATTATTGTAGAGGTGAAAGTATGTCGGATAAAGCTATGTCTAATAAAGCCATGTTAGAGGTTACGGATTTAAAAGTATCTTATGGCCAAAGTGAAGTTATACGTGGACTAAATTTTACCGTACCTAAGAATGAGACATTGGCCATTATGGGGCGTAATGGTATGGGTAAAACTACCTTATTTAAATCCTTAATTGGAATTTTGCCTGCCGATGGAAACATCGCTATTGATGGTGTTGATGTTAGCAATAGTGAAAGTTATCAGCGAGTGGAAAACGGTATTGCCTACGTTCCCCAAGGGCGCATGATTTTTCCAGCGCTAACCGTCAAAGAAAATATTGAAACTGGCATGGAAGTCTCTAAGCTGAAAAACATCCCCGATGAGATCTATGCCTTGTTTCCCGTGTTATTCGATATGAGAAGTCGCAAGGGCGGCAATCTATCTGGTGGGCAACAGCAACAGTTAGCGATTGCCCGTGCTTTAGTCACTAATCCGAAAGTACTGCTATTGGATGAGCCGACCGAAGGCATTCAACCTTCAATTATTAAAGATATCGCCAATGTGCTCAATGAAATTAAAAAAATGCGCGACATTACCATTATCGTTTCCGAACAAGTACTGAGTTTTACCATGGCAATCGCTGACAGAATTATCGTTATCGATAAAGGTAATTTTATTCATGAAGACATGAGAGATGCGGTAGATACCGACCAAATTAAAAAATATTTGTCGGTATAACATCGAGATTGCATGAGTAACACGATGCCTAACACAACAATTTAAGTAGTACTAACGCTGTATAACCTCTGTAAAAATTAGGAGCCTAAAATGACCGAAACCATTATTAAAGTCAACTTAAAAGAATCACCCTACACCAATGAAAAAATTCATAACCGCTGGCATCCCGACATTCCCATGGTGGAAACGGTTAAGCCAGGGGATGATTTTATTATTGAATGTTATGACTGGACCGGTGGCCAAATTGCTAATGATAATGATGCCTCCGATGTGCGTGATGTCGATCTTAGTCAAGTGCATTTTCTATCAGGGCCAGTAGGCGTTGAAGGTGCGCAGCCTGGTGACTTATTGGTGGTAGATATTTTAGATATAGGCACCTTTGATGATAGCCAATGGGGATTTAATGGCTTTTTCTCCAAGCAAAATGGCGGTGGCTTTTTAACCGAACATTTTCCCGAAGCGCAAAAATCTATTTGGGATTTTAAAGGCATGTTCACCAGCTCACGCCATATTCCCGGTGTTGAATTTGCGGGCTTAATTCATCCGGGTTTAATCGGCTGTTTACCATCTAAAGAACTACTAGAAAACTGGAACACGCGGGAACAAGCCTTATTCGATACCGATCCCGACAGAACGCCACCGCTGGCGACACTACCTTATGGCGATACAGCACATATGGGTAAGATGGAAGGTGACGAAAGAGATGCAGCAGCGGCAGAAGGCGCACGTACCGTACCACCCCGTGAGCATGGGGGTAACTGTGATATTAAAGATTTATCCCGTGGTTCTAAAATCTATTTTCCTGTGTATGTTGACGGTGGCGGTTTATCCGTTGGCGATTTGCACTTTAGCCAAGGCGATGGCGAAATCACTTTCTGTGGTGCAATTGAAATGGCAGGCTGGATTCATATGCGCGTTAACTTGGTGAAAGACGGCATGTCGAAATACGGGGTTAAAAACCCAATCTTCAAGCCCAGTCCGATTACGCCAAAATATGATGATTACCTAATTTTTGAAGGTATCTCGGTAGATGAAGGTGGCAAGCAACATTACCTTGATGTGCAAATCGCCTATCGCCAAGCCTGTTTAAATGCCATTAATTATCTAGAAAAATTTGGTTACTCCCGTGCACAAGCCTACGCCATCTTAGGTACCGCGCCAGTACAAGGCCATATTAGTGGCGTGGTGGATATCCCTAACGCCTGCGCCACCCTATGGCTACCTACGGATATCTTTGCCTTTGATGTACAACCCAATAGCGACGGGCCGAAGAAAGAGTTAGATGGTTCCATCGATATACCCTTAGCGCCGGATTTATAAGGCGCCTTTACATTTACTAGTGATTCCCGTCATGCGGGAATCACTTTACGATAACGGTTAATAGAAAAGAGGTTTAGTTATGCCTGTTTATGAATACAAATGTAAGGATCACGGCATCTTTTACGAACTAGCGACTATGGACGAATCCCAAGCACCTAAAGATTGCCCTACATGCGCAACCGCATCGGCAAGAATTATTCGCATCGCGCCAGAAGTGCTAGCCATGTCGCCAGATAAACGTAAAGCGATAGAAACCAACGAAAAAAGCCAACACGAACCCGTCTTCTCAAACAAAGACCGACGCGAAAATGATCAACAGCATAGCTCAGGTTGTGGTTGCGATAGCGATAAACCCGGTGGTTCAAAACTGATGTACACCGCCCAAGGGGAGAAGATGTTTCCTTCTATGCGGCCTTGGATGATTAGTCATTAGAGTGTTTTTTAGACGTGAGAAGTTAGGCATTACAGGAAGTTT
>JAWUXW010000227.1:0-11622 GCA_034111125.1 Paraglaciecola sp. | reverse complement strand
GGCATTGGAAATAGACTGACGATTACCCTCGACCTGAGTGGTCAAACGGTCAATAATCTGTTGAGCGGCGGCGCCATCAGCGGCACTGTTAATTTTTTTACCTGAAGCCAGTTTCTCAAAAATCGATTCTTGTTTCTGCTGCACCTGTTGTAACAACGAAGAAGAATTTGAATCTGTATTAATACCAATCATGATTTACCCCTCATTTACCTACGCGGCACAATAGCAGAGGGATGGTCAAAAGTTAAGCAACGACAGTATGTATGGAGATACATTGATATCGTAAAATATACCTAACTTATTTTATCCAAGTGGTGAAATAATGCGCCTGAATCAGGAAACTTGTCATTGATTGGACTATATCCAAGTTACTGCGAAACCAGCATTTCAGCTGTGAGTGTGATTAGTTGAATTCAAGGTTGTTATTGTTTCTACCAGACAAAATATTACTTAAACAGGGTATACATGCGCGACGTCTGCTCGACTAACGGCTAAGCGAACAGCGGGCTTATCGCCGGTAGCCGTTATTTTATGCCGTTTATTCTTTGGCATAAATACAAAATCACCTTTATTAACTACGCTTTGCTCTCCTTCTATTTCCCAAATCCAGCTCCCATCAACGATGTACCACCATTCGTTCCAATTGGGATGAAAGTGCAAACGGTTACCTTCCCCCGGTAACTGTGAAATTAATGTTGCACTATTACTCTCAGTATTTACCAATCTATGGCACCAAGAAACATCGTTATTTTTACTAGAAATAAGTTGCTGTATGTTGACCAGAGGCAAGTTTTCTTGGCTAAAATCGCTGTGATCGATGCCATCAATTTTAAGAATTGATGGCACATCAGCTTCACGGTGGTATTGCCTCTGTTTAGATTGATAATACTCAGGCTCAGCATTGTTTTTCTGACTGGCTAAATATTGATATACCGCTTCAGCCATCTTAAATTCATCTTCATTATCGATATCTAAGGTAGAGAATCCGTTTAACGTAAAATAACCAATATTGCCTTTTACCCCATGATAACCATATCCATGAGTGGCCATATTATTTAAAAAATCGAGCCTTTTCCATGCCATGAGCACTGTCGCGTATGAGGAGACGGGGGTCATATCTTGTGAGGGAACATGCGGCTCGTCAGGCTTAAAGTTGACTCCAGATTTTTGGTAGATACAGGCGATTTGATGATCTTGAACTGAAACCAAAGTATCCAATGCATGCCCTGTCATTTCATCAACAAATGCTTGGATTTCCGAGATTGACAAAAATGGAGAGGTAGGCAATATTTGTACGACTATATCCGCATCGGTATTTTCACAAAAATCTTGTAAAAACGCATCATTATTAGTCGTATCTGAGGCGAGTTCTGCCGGTCGATGATAAAACCCCAGACCATATTGCTGAGCAATTTCATCAAATATGCGATCTTCAGAATTGATGTATATTTCATCAAAAACCTTGGCTTCCTTCGCTGCCTTGCAAACATGTGCAATAAGCGGTTCTCCACCTAATAATCGCAAGTTTTTCTTTGGAACTCGTTTGCTGCCCATACGAGCAGGTATCATTGCTACTACTTTAGTCATTTTTTGCCCTAATTAATCGTAAATCCACCATCAACTACGATATTTTGTCCGGTAATATAGGAATTGAGTTCGGAACATAGAAATAAAACCACCTTGGCTATTTCATTAGTGCTTGCCAACCTTTTCAGTGGGATAGTTTGTTCAATAATTTTTATATCTTGTTTAGATAGTAGTTGCTCAACCATGTCAGTAGCTGTTGGCCCCGGAGAAACCGAGTTCACTAACACCCCAAACTCGGCGAGATCAGTTGCTACTGCTCTGGTAAGGCCATTCAGCCCTGCTTTACTACTTGCGTAAGCCGTTGCCCTACGTTTTGCGACTAAACCGGCTATGGAGCTGATGTTGACAATTTTTCCATGACCTTGAGCACGCATTATTTTTGCCACTTCCCGCAACAACAATGCCGGACCAATTAAGTTAGTATTAATAGTCGCCTGCAAGCTTTTTTCATCAATATCCCACACCGATTGAGGCTCAAAAATCCCGGCGTTATTGACGAATATGTCTATTTTTTTTAAATCTCTAATAACTTGCATAAAATCATCCAGAGACTGTTTATCTTGCAGGTCTAAGGTGTATTCTTGTGCTTGCTTAGCACCAGAGTTACGGCTGGTGTACAGCACCTTACAACCACAACTCCTTAGGGTTTCGACAATTGCCTTACCAATCCCTCTGGAGCCCCCCGTTACAATGGCGAACTTATTACTTAAGTCGATATTCATAGATAATGCTCCAACAGATAGTCGCAAAGGTGTCCTATTGCACTGTGCCCCATCGCCAGGGTTGACTCGATAGAATTACCGCCAATATGTGGTGTGCAAATTAAGTTTGGCAGTGCCAACAATTCACGGTCGCTTGGCGGCTCTTCCTCATAAACATCCAGCGCGGCTCCCGCGACGCCCTGTTCAATCAACGCCATCTTCAGTGCTAACAGGTCGACCAATTCGCCTCTGGCAGTATTCAATATAAATGCCTCTGGGCGCATCAGAGCCAAGGTTCTAGCATTCACCAGGTGATAGGTATCCGCGGTTAATGGAGTATGCACACTGATAATATCGGATTCCCGGAACAAGGTGTCTTTGTCGACCGCATGCAGGCCATGCTGCTCACAAAAATAGGTTTGATCAATGACATCATTAATCAAGATCCTGCAATTAAAGGGTTTCAACAACTCAACTAACGTTTTACCAATATGTCCTAAGCCAATAATGCCGATGGTTTTGCCATACAAAGAGCGTCCGCCAGATTTATTCCATTTGCCCTGTGACAATTGATTGGATGTTAAATACAGATTCCGAATTAACATCAGCATGAACCCTAGTGCCATTTCAGCCACCGAGTTACGGTTAACACCGCTGGTCCAGCACACACATACCTTTTTCAAATCGCAATGGGCAAGATCGATGTTATCTAGCCCCACGCCAAATTTTGAGATTATCTTTAAGTTTGGCAATCTATCTAATACTGGGGGACTCATATGCTCCATTGCAACGATAGCCCCATCTCGGTCAGCCAAGAATTGGTGTAAAACCTCTCCTGCCAATAGTTTTCCGGTGAGATTTAATCGTACATCGCTAAAGTGTCTTTTTAGTTCAGCAATGAGCTCTGGATTAGTGCTAAAAGCTTTAGAGGTAACGGCAATTTTCATTATTTACACAGGAGTTTTTTTAAGCTGGATAGTGCAAGGGAAAACTCATCTTCACGTAAATCATTAATCTTCACAGCTTCAACTTTATCGCTGCTTAGAATGATTATGGTCAAATCTTTTCCCACTCGCTTTTTGTCGTTTTTCAGCGCCGCAAGCAGTTTTTGCTGTTCAAGCCAATCTTCCTTAATCTCTAGCGGAATATTTACCAACAGAAGCCTTTGGTTTAGTTGCTGGTAAAATGAGTCGGAAATCAGATTTCGCTGCAATGCCACCAAATTGGCATACACCATTCCGATGGTCACAGCGATGCCATGGGGCACTTGATAGTTAGATGAAACCTCCAGAGCGTGCCCAAAACAATGTCCATAATTAAACAAATTTCGTTTCCCAGAATCAAACTCGTCTTGATTAATATAGGACTGCTTTACCGCTAGTGATCGTTCAATGGCATATTGATAGTTTTTGCCAAGGTAAAGATCATGAACAATGCCTTCAATTTCATCCAAATCCGGTTGTTTTATATCATCCAATAATAAAAATTTAATTATTTCACCGACACCACTATAAAAGTCAACCTTGGGCAATGAGTTGATAAATTCGGGACACAGGTGGATCTGGTGTGGTGGATAAAATCCACCTAAGATATTTTTAAAACCGGCAAAATTAATTGAAGTTTTACTGCCAACACAACTATCGGCTTGGGCTAGCAAAGTTGTGGGCACGAAAATCCATTTAATACCGCGATACAAGGTAGCGGCTGCATACCCGGTAATATCTTGCACTATCCCGCCACCAACGGAAATAAGCGTTAGATTTCGCTTTTCATCCCGATTAACTAACTGTAGTAACAGGCTCTGCACACTTTCCAGGGATTTATTCTCTTCATTCGCATCAATTAGAACAAGGTCTTGAGCATCAATATCCTGGCTTAACTTAGGATATAAATTGTAAATACTGCGATCCATGACAAGCACTTTGGCAGGCATGGCAGCAAGTTCGGCAAAAAAGGACAAAGATGATTGAAATATCACCTCATAATTGTGAATGTTCGAGTTGATTTTCATTAGGCGGTGAAACCACCATCAATAACAATTGCTTGACCAGTAATATAGGTGTTGAGATTGCCTACCAGAAATGCGACAAGCTCGGCAATTTCATCTGGCTGAGCAAATCTTTTGACCGGTATCTCGCTTTCCATCTCATCCCTTTGTTGCCTCGATAATGATGCACTGGTCAATTCGGTATTGGTAAATCCTGGGCATACCGCATTGAGTAGAATATTATGCTCGCCGAGTTCTCGTGCAAGTGCCTTGGTTTGGCCAATAAGACCAAATTTAGTGCCACTGTATAGCGTTCGTAGCTCCTTAGAGCGCACGCCCCAAATAGAGCTTAGGTTAACAATTCTGCCATAATTCTGCTCCTTCATATGTGGTACACATTCGCGGATCAGTTTTAGCGGTGACTCCAGGTTTATGGTATTAATTTTTCGAATATCCAGGTCTGATATATCTTGAAGTGGCTTTATAATATTAATCCCGGCGTTATTGATAACAATATCAAATTCACGATTTCGACGCATAAATGTATCTATGGAAGCATTGTCCAATAGGTCTAACTCTTCTCTCGACGGGGCAATCACCTCAAAGTCACAAGACAAATTTTCTTTTATCGCACGGCCAATTCCTCTACTGCCGCCAGTTAATAATACTCTACGCATTGCCTTTCTCTGCGTAAAACTGGCTTTGTTCATATATTTTTTCAATCAAAGAAAGTACCTGATAGGCGTCCTGACTATTGCCTTGTTTTACTGGCTGATTGTTTTCCACCGCATTGACGAAATCATGTAATTCAAGTTTCCAACTATCATCATTTTCAAACCAGACCGTTTGTTCAACGGGTTTGCCCATTGCAAAGGTAATGTCTTCAAATTCTCGTTTACCGGTTACCAGTGTTTCTGGAGCATAACTACGAGAATTTGAGAGGATACCGTCTAGGTTGATGTAGCCTTTTTCAAAGCACATTTCAATTAAGAACTTGTGCCGCCATTGTGTTGCACTAGAATGCATTGTGGCGATAACCTCACCAGATTGCAGCGTCACAATGGCATTATCTTCCACATCAACATTCCAGAATGAGTTGGATAATTGGCTACTCGTAACGTCAAAAGAAACTCCGGTTAAATGATGAAATAGATCCAGCATATGAATGCCCTGATCCATCAAAATCCCGCCACCCGAGTATTTACGGAAATTGCGCCAATTTTGTCGATAATCAATACTACCCGCCTTGCCATATACCCCTCTCACCCATATGAGTTTGCCAAGTTCTTTTGAATCAATTATTTTTTTAGCTTCGATGACACTGTAGTGAAAGCGATGATTAAAACCATATTTGAGAATTTTATTTGCTGACTTTTCAGCTCGTATAACTTGTTTCAACTCAAGGCAGTTTTTGGCCGGAGGCTTTTCACAGAAAACATTGAGGCCTGCTTCTAAGGCTTTGATCGTGTATTCGGCGGCTACATCATTGAACGCACAAATAAACACCGCATCCAAATTACTACTGAGTAATTCATCAAAAGTATCACAGCTCTTCACGCCAACATCAATAACCCCCGAGGTCGAAGAGTCTTGCTCAAACACGGCCACGAGTGCAGTTGATGAGTGCCGGGTTATTTCCTTGGCGCGAATTTGTCCCATTTTGCCAAAACCGGCAATACCACATCTGATCATACTAATTTCTTGTGTCGATATCTAAACCGCTTGCGCCAATTTAGCTTGCTCTTGAAGCGTTAAGTAATAGGAAAATACTACGTGATCCAGCATCATATGCAGATCTTCAACCACGCCATACTCTCCATTTTCGGTAGCGATATGCAAACCTAAGTTGCAATTATTTTTCAGAAATCCACCGCTAAATCCGGACAACCCGATGATACAACTACCCACTTGTTTTGCATACTTTACCGCTTTAACGATATTGGGTGAGTCTCCACTACAGGAGATTGCGATAAGTAGATCTTTGGGCCGCAATCGTCTTTGCAGCTGAGTATTAAAAATATTTTCAAACCCTGTGTCATTAGCTATTGCAGTACAAACCGATACATTGTCAGCAAGGCTTTCAACGTCGAAGTTACGAATATTACGCAGTTTCAAACCAACGGATAGATCACTTGCCATGTGGGACGAAGTTGCAGCGCTTCCACCATTGCCAATAATGTATATCTTGCCTTCTTGTTCGTGACAACGCTCTAATGCCTCAATAATTCCCACAATATCATCTGAGTCTATTTGCTTAATAAACACTGTCATTCTGTGCAAGTAATTTTCAATAAATTGTTTCATTATAATTCACTCATATTTCGCTAAAACACTGCTATAAAAATTATATCGGCTCAAAACCTTATACCTAAAAGAATGTTTCAAAAACAGATTACTCAATTTCAAAATCAACACTATGCATCGTGACGTCCGCCTCATTAAAAACGTTTTCTGCAAATTAGCATTTGTGTCGCTTGCTGCAAATTTGTCACGCGGTGGTCAATAACATCAAATGATTGTGATATGTACCGAGCAAACTCTGCAAAGTTCCATTCTCTTTGGTGGGCAACATTACGCGGAGGGCCCATTCTGCATGGATCATCTTCATCGTAGCAAAGATCCCTGTCCGGGGTTGAGATGATCAAATACTTGAAGGACTGGCGCAAAAAATATTCAATCAACATATCAGGATCAATCAAATGTTCAATTACGTCAGAGCAAATTAATACCTCTACATTAATATCATCCACCAATGAAAAATCTGACACTCGCCAATCTGCCTGTGGATATTTTGTTCGTAGTATTTCGACATTCGCGGGCAATTCGTAACCTATCGGATGGTAATTTGCTAAATACTTCATTAGCTTGTAGCCTGAGCCACAGCCAAAGTCAGCTACTTTGCTGAAATTATTGATGGTCATTAAACCAAGCGCATGTAAATACACTTCTAGCTGCCATTCGTCTTCACAAGTCGAGTCATCGTAGTGGTGATACTCACACCGCGCTACGTACGAATCTTGCATCTGGTATGTTTTGCTAGGATAGAAGTCGATAAAGCCCCTTTCCTCCAGGAGATTTTTAATCCTGTATGCAGCTAATTTAGCCGGAGGCACGGTATGGCTTACACTGCACTTGTTGTCCAAAAACATTCGTGAACGTTCACGTACATCGTGTTTTTTAAGCAACTCAGAAGAAATCATCTTCACGAGCTCCGCAACATTATTCGCTACGCTAAAGGCACCCAGTGGCTCCTTATAAAGCCCCACTTTTTCTCCATGTGGATTAAAATACACTACCGGTTTTCCAAGTGCTAGAGACTCGAGCACAAGAGTACTAAAACGACTAATAAGTAAACTACCTCTGCGCAGGGAGTCGTAGGCATTAAAGGAACTTAAGCTTTGTTTGTCCATATTGCCCGTGTCGGCGTGATGCTGCGAAATGGTATAGTCAATAGCTAGTTGTTTACAGGCTTGAATAACTTGCTCAAGCCAATCATCACGCTTGTCTTCATGTGAGCCGTAGGTAAAGTTTACATTTATTACTATTAAGTCTTTTAACGGAAAACTGACTGGTTCCCGGTATAGAAGAAACAATTTAGGTAGGCCAATAACGTTAGTTTTTTCAATTTTGTCTTGCAGATGAGTCTGATCATCTTTCCCCATCGTCAACACATACTCTACCGTTTTATATGCGTTTCGCTTTACTGCATAATCTGCATCTTCAAAATCTTCTATGCCGTCAACGATGCCAACGGTTACAATTCCGCGCTGTCGATCCTTTTCTATCAACGGCCTACCAAAACTTTTTTCCCAATCTATTGAAGCCACCAAGGCACTTCTTTTGACATTCTCCAAACTGTCACGACTAACCGTAGCCACATCGTTATTTTCACGAAGTCCAAGTGCGACATTTGAATCCTTGTCTCCACTGATATCAATCAACGCAGAACTTAGGCCCAGTTTACTTAACTCTCTTGAAACCATAGATAGGTCAATAACATTTGAGCGATTAAATGGCAGAAACAATACGTCGTAACTGAGGTTTTTTTTAATCAACTGCAGATATTCAGCTAATGAAATAAAATCATCTTTAAATCTTTGATATAAAAACACTTTATGGGATGGAAAATTTGACGCTATTTCTTGCCAGTAGTTGGGGCTATTGACCAATACAAAATCAACTTGCACATCACTGTCGTAGCTGAATACATTGGGTCCACTTTTACACAAGTCAAAAAAACCATTGATCTTAATACCTCTATCAATCAGTCGCTCTTGAAATCTAATAGTTAGGTTATTCATTGGGGCTAAAAATATCTTTTTATCAACAAACATTTCGAATTTACGATTATCCGTGCTCATACTGCATTCTCTATATATTGCTTTTTACATTCGATAAAAACGAAACTGTGATCGCCAAAGTGGCGGAAAAAATCCGTATAATAAGTGTTAATAGGGCGATTTTTTTTACAAAATAATAGCCATCGATAGGCAAATTCTCTATTTTCATCTGGCACGGACAAAGTAATGCAGGTGTACACTTTTTTAACTATTTCGGCGATGCTCTTAATATTTACCGAGCTGACATAATTACAGCGGATAAAATCCAGGTAGTGGTCAAATTCCTTGGTATTTAGCTTAATACCCATGCCAATCAAATGGTTTGCCAATCGCTTTTGGTAGAAAACTTTCCGATGATCTTTATTTTTGTATATCACTGAATCGTCATGTTGACGATATCGGTACAATACTTTTCTGACACAAGCCATGTTATATTTTTTTTCAACAACAATTCTGGATATAAAATCATATTCTTCTAAATGGGTATATTTTGTATCAAAAATATAATTTTCAAACACTTCCCTTTTTGCAAGCAATGCTGCAATAAGTAAACAACATTTGCCAAATAGGCTCGTTATGCGAATTTGCTCATCAAACTGCCTATAGTGCCAAACTTCGTGCTTGCTACCAAAGGTTTCTGCCCAACAGCCAACAATTTGCACATCTGTTGATTCCTGCAAATAGTTAAGTTGCTTTTCCAGCCTATCAACTACGCTTATGTCATCCGCATCCATTCTGGCTATTAGTGGCGCTGATGACCATTTCACCAATTCATTTAAAGTGGCGACCAAGCCAAAGTTCTGTCTGGTTCT
This sequence comes from Paraglaciecola sp., assembly GCA_034111125.1. GTDB lineage: Bacteria > Pseudomonadota > Gammaproteobacteria > Enterobacterales > Alteromonadaceae > Paraglaciecola. The sequence continues at coordinate 2,195 of JAWUXW010000227.1, read as the reverse complement.
GAAGTGTATCCTGCTGTCTTTTTGAGCGTAAAGTTTAATGATTTCTAAAGAACAATCCGTCGAACCATCATCAATTATCAGCAAATTCCAATCTTTATAGGTTTGATGAATTATCGACTCAATAGATTCTTCAAGATACTTTTCGGCATTGTATACAGGGAGTAGTACATCTACAGCGGCATTATTTAGCATGAGCTACTCTAAGGCTTTTACTAAATTCAACACACTATCTAAGTCATGTTTTATTTTATTTATTAAATCACCATCAATTTGCGATAAAGACTTTTTCAAGTCGGTGGTGGAAATACTGTCTGTCCTTGGTAAATAAACCACTTCACAAAGATTGCTTAACTCGTCGAATTTACCCTGCCAATCTTCGCCGATACCAAATATATCGATAAGGTGATTTTGCACATCGCTGACTTTTTGTGACCAATCATTTTCTGGGATCACCAAATCAACACAGCGCAATGCGCCGACAATACGCGCACGCTCAGCATAGCTGTACACACTTTGCTTACCTTTCAGGTGATTAAACTCATCGGTCGAAACGCCTACCACAAGCCTATCGCCAAGCTCTTTGAGCTGTTCTAGTATATTGACGTGACCCACATGCAGTAAATCGAAGGTACCGTAAGTGAGTACTGTCTTCATTAATTACTAGTCTCAAAAACAGTAGCTGATTTAATATGTTCCAATGTCCAGTTTGGGTTGGGTGTCTGCCAATCTCCATAATGACTGCTCAAGTACGTTTCCACTTTTGAGGGCACGCATAATTGATGCCCCTTGAAGGTGTGCATATCGACACTACGCATGTGTTCACTCGGCATTGAAAACCCTCGGGATGAAATGACATAGTGCATGGTGGTTTCACCTAAGTATTTTACAAACAAATCAACCAAAGGTAGCGCTCGGCTTGTTCCTATCGGCTCCAGCTTGAAACTTCTGGTTGCACCCTGCTTAACCAAACCAAAATTATTTTCCGCATATAGTTCAGTACATTGCCAACGTGTTTGGGTAAGCGATTGCAGCGCAGACAGAATCGTTTGTTTATTTTTTCTGACCATCTCTAACATCTCACTGGGCACCGCAATATCAAGATCGTCGTCCCAGGGAATGAGCGCATTGTCTCGATAAATGCCCAACAAGGTTCCTGCATCGATATGATGTTTAATGTCACAGGACGTCAGGGTAGTGCACAAAGCAAATAAGACTTGCTCCGCGATATCCTTAGCAGATTGACTATCGCCAAAATGAAAAGACTTGATCTGTGGGGCACTAAGCACCTTGATTCGCTCGCAAGGGATGGCGAAATCGCTTTCGAGCTGTTGCTTAATTTGTTCAAAATACTCACTTGCAATCATCAACAGATCAAATTCAGTTGTGTGCAGTTGTTGCGGGCAAATAATTGGCAGCGATTGCAGCTTAGTGCCAACCTTGTTCACGTCGTTGTCACAAAATGCCACGGGCAGATATTTATCTTGCAGATTCTTTAGCGCTGCAATACCGGCCTGCCCCGCACCAAAAATGACAATTTTTTGTTTCAAATTTTCGCCTCTACTAGCGTGTATACTTGACCGCGTTTGAATTTTTCCAGCGTTTCAATTATCCCAGGGTTTCAACGATCACAGTAGCTGGATTTTACGGGACAATTGTGAGAACAACTCATAACCGTCCCAGTTGGGCGCAAAGTCCAATGATTGTCCCGTTGGGACAATTCTATCTATCCCTTTTATCGACGGGCTTTGCAAAAGCTTTAACAGACTGTGCTTTTCAATCTCCCAATAGCTAAGGGTTTGTAATTTGTCATCAACCAGTGCTGCCAATTGTTCGACGTTATCAAGCTGGTATACAAGAAACAGACCAGAGCCAGAGTGCCAAGCTAACATTTTTTCATTTAACGAGGATACGGGCAAGGCGCATATCCAGTTTTGCACTAAGGGCTTGGCCGTCGCCCTTTCACTTTGTAGCAGTTGACTGGTGACTAAGTGATTATTCAATTGGTTAGCAGCCATCTCTTTGCTCATTGCCAATGTATCTATCTGCTCAAATACCTTTTGTTGCAGAGCAGCATCACCAAGCCAATAGACTACTCTAGGTGATGAGCAAGCTTGCTGGGCGTGGGGTTCAGTATCTTTCCAAAGTAGTGTCGCCAGCGTTGTTATTTGCTCTTTCGTACGAAGATCATCACCGTT
>JAWUXW010000226.1:0-9703 GCA_034111125.1 Paraglaciecola sp. | reverse complement strand
GAATTAAAAAATAGAATAGAAGAACCCACGGAAGTAATCAATGCCTACACAAACACGCAGCTTTTTAATCACTAAGTCCGATCATCACCTTAAAGATAAAACGGGCAAGGTTTTTTCAGTGCCAACAGGTTGGGAAAATTTACCTGCCGGAGATGCCTCGGTTACACGTAAGTTAAAATCCCTAGGGCCAACTTGGACAGTTCAGGAAAAAAAAGGCCGCAAGGCATTTTCTCACGGCGTTTGGGCTGCAAAAGAACAGATTGAAGAAGCGATAACACTTGTCGAAGCGCAACGAGCCGATCCCAAACATCAAAAAAAATTAGCCCAGGTCAAAGTTCGCCGCGAAGCAAAGGAAACGGTCTTCGGCGAAGACTTTCAACAAGCGATCATTCAATTTCTCAACTTCGACCAAAAATATCATATTTTGGTCGAGCAATTGTCAGGGTTGGTAAAAGCACATGCGGTGCCCGTTGGTAGCGGCACAGTAGCGCGTAGCTCATCGGTAACCTTGGAAGATAAAGCGGCCTTGGCAGTCATGGCCTGGATGCGACATCAAACCAGTGCTTATGATTCAACATCTGTTGCGCGGGTTAAGGGCGCAAGGCGCGAACTAAGACGACAGATAGCGCGTCAATCCGAACGGATTTTAGCAAAATACCGTAGTGGAGATGATGTTGATTTTGCGGTTTGTCCGCTTTATAGGGCTTTGCATAGGTAATAGGATTATTTTAAGGGCTCTGCCCCACAGGTTGTTCCGCTGTTTATTTCTCGCGACTAATATTGATCCCTAAATAATTCAGCCATTTGTCCTAACTTATACATTATATTTCGAAATTTAGCCTGCTGATGGCCGTCAGGAGCGAGTATTGTCATAAGTAAGTAGTCGTCGTCGCTTGATGCACCTTGGCAATAAATAAGGTGAATATCACTGATTCTGTGAAATTGAATTTTCTTTAATGGGAGTGGTTTATCTTCATTGCCCAAGTGGATATGTTGGACCTCTTCTGATTTTACGATGGGTAATGTATTCGGGTGATCATAAGGTACATCTCGACCAAAGTTATCAGGCACAATACCTGTACTCTTATATGATACAAAATCGTTGACTAAATCATTTAACTCATCAGTTGATAATAAGTTTCGTATTAGCCGACTTTTAAAGACTCGTATCATTATTCAAAGTCAGCTAATTCTTTTTCAGAAGCGGTTAGCAATTGCTCGGCCCCTAAAGACGCAATGGATGCCAGACGGGCACTTGATGGACGAAATTGAGAACTTTGAGACTTAGACTCTATCAGCCTAATCATCTGTTCATAGAGAGCAGCGCTAACCATATACCCAGCAGTCTTGTTATTAGATAAAACTGCTACTGGCTCATCTATAAAATAATCCATCGGTTTTTTTCTTAACTCAGAAACTGAAACCGTTTTTTCGGCCAAAATTAATTGCACTGACATATCCCAAGTAACACTACACTAGACTTTATTATGTACTAAATTTTGTACTTTTGAACTTAAGTTTAATTGTTAATCACTCTAATGCCATTAATTGGACTGCGAACCTACAAAAGATCAAAAATAATTGGCGAACATACATGCGAGGGTAGATCAAAAGACAAGGGCATCGGCGGGGCCTACAAACGATAAAGCTATGATGACTGTATTTGTTGATTCGTTTCAACGAACCTGACCCCGCAGGTCTAACCCCGCAGGTCTTCTTAATGCATGTGCTTCGCACACCGGAATCCATTCCGTTTTTCGATGTGCATCCCTGCACCACGACCTACTTTCTTGCTACAGCTCTAGAAAGTAGGCAAAGAACGCCGCTCTCCAGCACGTTCTTCATCCATCTATTTTTGATATTTGGCAGGTCGTCTTAATGCGTTCCCTACGCACTGCGACTCAATTTGCATCCATGCAAATTGACCTACCAAATATCAAAAATAAACGGCGAACTTAGAGTCGAGGAGAACAACAAAAGCATGTGCTTCGCACACCTTTTTAGATAAAATCAGGGGATAGCAAATAAGACTATCGCTAACCCTACTTCTTAAATACTTCGCTGCGGTGGTAGGCCATAAAGTCTTGGTGTTGATGGGCAAGTTGAATACCCATGTTCTGATTAATACCCAAACTTTGATGATCATCAAGGGCGCTTGAAATTCGTATCAGGCCCTTGTCGTTAAAGGTGATGTAGCCGAGGTCAAAAGCCTTATCAACGTTAGCCAACAGCAATAATCCATTGTAGGGATTAAGCCGTTCTTGATGGCTACTGTCTCGCCAAGGTTTAATATGGGATGCCACCAGAAACTGTAACTGTTTGTACTGGGTTAGTGCGCAGCCCTTCCATTGTTCAATGAGATCAGCACGAAACTGCCCCTGCCCCATTCGGGTTTTGATTAACCTGGCTTTTTCTGTCTCAGCTAGTTGTTTGTCTTGCACTAAGATATCAATATCTTGGCTAAGGGATACTTGGTAAATATCGTCTAGAAACTTTTGATAAGACTTAAGCGCCGCACTGTACATGCCCTTCCCTTTCGCATCCCGCTGTTGAAACTCAGGCAAGTGTACTGCTTGTTCAGTAATGGCTTTGAAGGCAGCAACACTGGTAATGCTGAGTAAGCTTTGTGCTGAATGACCAGCATCATTAAGCCACTTAGGAATGGTGTTTTTTAGCGCGCCTAGATAACTTTGAATGGTACGTGTTGATTTACCTAAACCACCGGCCCACAGTTGATACTGGTGCTCAAAATAATCCATGTTTTTTTGATTATCGGTATTATTTTCCTGCACTTACGTTCCCTCAAGATGTACATATAAAATCCATCTTTACGTTACTACGATTACTATTTTTGTCTCAGCCATTCAAACGAATCATAACCTACACGTGATATTTTTGCCCCAAGAGTATTCGAGATTGCTTGTGCGACCCCTTGCTTTAACTCCCCAAGCCATTTGAAAGTTCGACTATCCCCATATGATGGAAAATCATGAAAATAGTATGTCTTGTTATGATTGTCAGCTTTTATTACACGGCAGCTGCCATCAGGTTCAAATTTAAAATTACGAATATAAGATGCTACTGGGTTCACACATAAATTAGTAAACTTGCTTTCGTTTACCCTCAACACATGCGAAAAAGATTTGTTGCTATCAACGTCGTCTACGGCTAAAAACATGAAGTTAGTAATATCACTTATTCGGACACTGTCACAAACTGGTTGAACACATATCAAATATTCCTCAGTATCTAAACACCTCAGAATTGTACCTAGCTTTAAAACTGGGATGTGACTTCCAACAGACTGGCAGTCTCTTCTCAAGCATTCAATAGCGCTCAACTCACTATGAGCTATATCGTCTTCACCACGTATCATCAATTTGATTGCAAGTTTTTCAAACCTATCGGTGATTCTTTTGGGTTTACCTAATGTGGGAGCTTTCAGAAGAGTGGCTGTTAGTTCTTCCTCTGTTGTTGCGGCAATAAATTCGCGAAGCCTTGTCGTACCAAACTCTACTGGTTCCAAGTCACCTACAGTAATGTTAAAGAAATTATCCTCTTGTTCTTTATTAACGTATCCAGGCCAAGAAAGTAGAATCTCACTTGTTAAACTATTCTTAATACGAGGACTTATCTGTATTCCTGATTTTAATTCTTCTGACATTAGTTCTACAGCGTAATCGAAGGCTACTTCATGTGCATGTTCACGCATATCTGGGGATGAAATTAATCCCAATACGTGAGAGAGGTATGCCGGATCTAATTTATTATTAAACTTGTGAAGAAAGTTGTGCGTTTTCTCACGTATATCAGTAATAGTAGCCAATGCTGCATTCGACAGCAGACCAGCGGTAAGCTCAGTAAAAGATTCAATGAGATTTGAGGTTAACTGCTCTTCGTTTTTACTATTTTTGTTAATTACAATTATCTGCCAATGTTCCAAGCTTGCCTTGGAAAGTTTAATCGTAGTGTTATCTATTTGAGCTTCAAAATCTGTTCGCAACGAATCGTGCAATGCTTCGGCAATCGTTGCGGGGGCTGCACCGGTATAAATGGCTATTAACCTTAATCTACCGCCTTCGGCTATATCATTTGCAGCCAGCTTTTTTATTGCACTAGTTGCTAATGTTCCATGTTGATTTCGGCCATCCATCTGCCAGTCAAGAATTGTAATATCAGCATTCTTTGAACTTTGAAAAATCATGTTTATTGAATTTTGCTGATCAACTGTTGGCATCAAACCGCTACAAATGATTCCTTTATTTGCAAAAGCCAATGAAAGCGCTTGGTAATTAAGGGAATGTTTTTGAGGAGAAATAACGGCAGGATTATCTAAACCAGTTCCTAAACCACTATCCTCATCTGGCTCCACAATTTCAATATCTGTATCTGTATCATCTGAAAAAGATAGACTGTCATCAACGGCAACTACCGTTTGCAGAAACCTTTCAGCAATTTCTTTCGAATAATCAATAAAACTCTTTTCGCCTACTTGCGTCATCCTTTATTCCTTGCCTGCTTCAATCGTGGTAATGCTTTTTGCAACTATTTTAAAACTGGCACCTTCATTGGGTTGATACTTGCCCAACGCTATTTCAAAATTATCGTGCTCCAAAGTTTGCCTTGTGACGTACAATCCCATTCCTTGTCCTCCCATTTTCCTAGAAAAACCAAACTCAAATACATTTTCCCGGTCAACACTAGGTATACCTGGGCCTGAGTCCTTTATGACAAAGCCGTTTTCACATCCATCAAGTGTGATTGTCTTATCTCCAGAACTTTTGCCTAACCAATAGATGGAGTTATCTATTAAATTGACAAAAGCCGGGTAGATAGTTGAGGTAAGGCCGGTTATATGAGTAGATAAAAATTTAGGCGTAAACTTAAGCTGTACTTGTTCTTTTTCAATGCGTTCTTGAAAAACATCTTTCACAAATTCACTTACTGCTTGTCCGGTAATTTGAACTTGTTTTCTGGCTAAGCGGCGTGTTAATGGGGTGAATGTTTTTAAATATCCGTCCAAATGATCAAAGCCTGTACGAACTCTATCGTATATCGTTCGCAATTTATCGTTTTTATGTGCCCAAGGTTGCATGTCCCGTAAGCCACTGCGAATTGCTCTGATATTGCCATTAAATTCATGATGCACTACGCCTAGCGCCATTCCCAGTTGAACCATTTCAGCATTTTTTTCGTTCTGTTCTTTTAAATGTTCATACTCAGTTTCGAGTACTTCGGTAAGCTGGGTCGAAGATGTAATGTTCTCATCTGTGCCTTCATGTACCGTTCTAATTTGTTCTGTCAAACTTTCAACTTTGGCGATAATCGCTTCTGATGTTTGGCTTATTCTGGCCTCTAGTGATTTTTTTAGTTCAAATAATTCATCACGTGTTTTGTTGTTAAAGCTGGTTGATTTAAAGTCATATTTAACCTGCTCTAAGTTCTCTCTGGCTGCTTTTTTACTTTCGCTAATTTCTTGTTTAGCCCAATCTTGTAAATCAACCAATACTCTCTGAGCTTTTGTATAAATTTCATTCAGTTGTTTTTTCTGGAATTCATTTTGTGTATCAAGTGAATCACTAAAGCGCCGACGTATACCGGTTCTGTCACCGTATCGGTCTTCGTATTCAATCAAACGTATGCCGATATCATCTTTAAGGGTGGCAATGGCTTTCGATATTTTAGATTTATCAATTTGATATCTGTCCCACAGATCCGTAACGATTTTATTAAAACCCAACCCTACAGGCCTATTTATAATCAACTTTTGTTCAAGCTTGTTTAAATTGATTGTCAAATATTGCTGAATTTCAAAAACCAGGTCATCGATGCTGATTTTACTATCTGAAAAATTTTCAAAAGTATTATTGAGTTTGTCTTTGATAGACTTGAGTTCTTCATTCCAATAATCGTCATCACTCGTTTTAAAAAACTCCTCTAAATCTTTTTCTAACTTTTTCTTTTTGTTGCTTTTGAGATTCTCCCTTCTTTTTATCACTTCAAAAGCCTGTTGATGATTTTTTCGCTGTTCTATAAAAAGATCTGACTGTTCTCCCTTTTCATTGAAAAAATCAGCGGCAATTTGAATAAAAAAGTTTTCTAAAATGGATCTAAATTGTTTATAGGCTTTATTTTCAATAAAACCTTCCCTGCCAGCTTTTTCTTGAAGTGTACTATTAACCGCTTTTGATAATTCAATAGCACCGAGCATATTACGATAAGAAAAGTAATACTCCTTTGCACTCTTAGAACGCCGTATTTCCATGCCCAACCAGTCAAAGTCAGAGTCTCCATATGGCAGTAGGCGTATGCCATCCCTGTAGAGATAAAGACCACCAATACGGCTGGTTTTCCGATTTAACTCTGTCCATAATTCGGGGGGCATTTTTGTGTCCCTTTTTAAGCCTTGCACATATGCCAGTTTAATTTTAAACGGGCCGCACAAAGTTTGTTTATTGTTGCCATCCAGCCAAGGTACAACGTGCTCCTTTTTTTCTTCCCCGAAAATACCAATATCGCCATTAAATTGTCCAAACTCATTAAAAGTGCCGTCAAAATGATGATCTGCCATTTCGAATTCTTGAGGCGTAAAAAATATCGATTCACCAATGCGGTCGATGCGTTCGCCTTTAAAAGTATGATCACGAAACCTTGCTATGATAGGAGGTTTACTGCCTTTATACATTGTGTTGGTAAACCCAAGCAGTGCCTTTTCTAATCGTGATGCTTGGTCAGATACCAAACTAGTATCTACGTGCTCAACTTCTTCTTCAAGAATTTCATCAACCGGAGAAATAACGAAATGAGTACCAATGCCATCATTATTTAAATATAACTTTCGTGGATATTGAATAATGTCAGGCTGAAGCGCCAATACTTCGTCAATCTCTTTATCCATTTTACGAAAGTTATCAGCCCAAGTTTCTGGATCGAAGTCGAATGAATCAATTTGTTTACATATGTTGTCTATTTTATCCAAAGATATTTTGGTATTGAGTGAACATACATTTAATTTAGCTTCTTCAAGCAAGTGGTTGAATTGAGCTTTGCTAAGGTTTTTCCCGTCGTCAACTTCTAGCATTGGTATTTCTATATCATCCAAATCTAAATTTGGTAGCGAAAAAAGAGTCCAGTTAATAAAAGCTGCCACTAATTTGTGAGTCTTATCTTCTCTTTTGGCACGTGTCAGTACTAATACCTGGGGACCAATAGCCGCGATTGACAATCGGCCAATACCTTTTTCTCCCATGACTTGGCGGAAATCTTTAGCGGCATTGACGGTGGGTTGGTCGAGACTATCTCGGTCGTCCAATTTGCTATCTGTACCTATTGTTAGCCAACGCTCCTCAAATTCACTTAGGGTCATACCCAAGCCATCATCACGGAGTATTAAGAGGTTTTTTTTCCGAATAAAATCTACTTCAACATTATCGGCATATGCATCGTGCGCATTTTTAAAAAGCTCACTTAGAGCTGTTGGAATACCCGCTATTTGCTGCCTTCCAAGCATATCCAAAGCTCTTGCTTTAGTTTTGATCTTCGCCATGGGTTTGCCCTTCCTGAACAGTATAGTGATGTTCGTATATTGATAAGCCAAATTGTCGGGCCAGTTCACACGGGACCGCATTGCCAACTTGCCTGGCCATGTAACCAATCGAGCCGACAAATTGATAATCTACTGGGAATGTTTGCAATCTTGAAGCTTCTCTTACGCTTATTGCCCGGTCTTGATTTATATCTGGATGACCAAACCGGCCATTAGAATAACTATTACATTTAGTTGTAAGTGTTGGAGCCAAAGAATCCCAAGACATACGACCATATGTATCTGTGTGACCGGTATAATTTTTGTGACATTCATTCACAAGATGAGCAGGCCAATTCCTTCTATCACCGCCTTCAGGCGTATGTTGTATTCTAGCTATATTAAGATCGTTCATACGCGCGGTTGCATGAACATGATCAAATTCACATACATCACCAGAGGTTAATTGTGGATAACCATCAATAAAATCTCTCACGGTTGGGAACGGTCGTAAACCATCGCCGTGCGTTTTTGGTGGTTCAACCATTGGGGCCAATGAGCTGGCCAATAATACAAGTCGCTTACGTTTTTGTGGCACACCATATTCTTGGGACTTAGCGACAAACGTTATGTGTTGATAACCTTGCTCGTTCAAAAACTCGATGAACCTACAAAAAGGTCCCTCCACATTTTCATCAATTCGCTGCATTCCCGGTACATTCTCGAGCATGATATATTCGGGTTGCAATGCGATTATAAATCGATGAGTTTCATCTAGTAGAGAGACCCTATTATCATCATTGGCTTTGAACTTATTCTGTGAAGAAAAGGGCTGGCAAGGTGCACAAGCTGTAAATAAAAGAGGGGTATCGTCGTTCCCAGCTAACAAATCTAGGACTTCTCGAGTTTCTATTTCACGAATATCTCGATTGATGAAGGCTGCTTCTGGAAAGTTGACTTGGTATGTTGCTGCAGCATTTTCGTCAAAATCGATACCAAGCGAAATGTCAAAATTCGCTTGCCTCAACCCTTCGCTAGCTCCGCCACAACCGCAGAAGAAATCCACTACTCTCAAAATCGCTGCCTAATTACAATTATTGTTATTCTAATACGGATAATCATAACAATATTATTGATGAGAGTATCTACTCTCATCAGTTAAGTTATTTACCCTATATTATTAGGGAATAATAATATTAAAATCCCCTTGGCGGCAAAGCCGCTGCTTTTCTTTTATCTCGACTCTACGTTCGCCAATTATTTATGAGATTTAGTAGGTCAATTTACATGGACGCAAATTGAGTCGCAGTGCGTATGGAACGCATTAAGACGACCTGCCAAATCTCATAAATAATTGGATGAAGAACGTGTTGGAGAGCGGCGTGCTTTGCTTACTTTCTTGAGCGGTAGCAAGAAAGTAAGTCATACAGCAGGGATGCTGTTTGAAATCAGGCATGGATGCCAGTGTACGAAGCACATGCTTTTACGCTCGACTCTATGCTCGCCCAATACTTGCAAGACTTAGCCAAATTTACATGTATTTACCGCGCCCTACTCCATTATAAAAAGGCAAAACAAGGGATGCTGTTGACTCGTTATGATGGCTGTAATGCTGTTGGGTAACGAATGATTGATGGGGGGAGATTATCGGAACAAATGGTGTTTACTAGTTCACAAGGAGAGTATCGCCTGGTACTAAGGCTGAGCAATTCCTATTGGCTGCAAAAAGAGGCTGGGCGGTATTGTTGTGCATCAACTCGTACACAAAAAACATCATCGCACCAGCCGTGTAGGCAAGTACTGGGGCCAAGAGTAGGATGAGTAAATTTAATGTATCAAACATTATTACTCTCTACTATTCGGCTGTTTGCTTCGCTGTTACTTCAACATCTGAGTTTAAATCTGTGATGCTGGTCTTGGTAGCGTAAGTTTCTTCTTCAAAGATGTTAAATTCATTTGCCGCTGTGAGTACCGCACCTTGAATATTGTTATTTAGTTCTTGTTGAACACTGGCAACAGATTGGGCAAGCATATTGCTAATCAAGCCTTCAAGTGACACTTCTTCGGCATGCACAGTTGCAGTAGTGGCAAGGCTAAGGGTAAGTAATACGGCTGAAATTTTAGATTTGTTTAACATGATATTTTCCTATTAAGTTGTTTGTTTGAATAACTGCTTAT
>JAWUXW010000225.1:0-7753 GCA_034111125.1 Paraglaciecola sp. | reverse complement strand
TCCTCTGGTAGCCCTTGAAACCAATCGGCTGCTGTGATCAACTTGGTTATTTGTTGTGTAACATCAGACTTGATTGGCATTAATATTCTCATTGAAGTGATGAATTGAGTTAAACGTAAATATACCCGTTATTGTATTAATGTGATTACCAAGGGATTGTGTCGGTCTAATTACCGAGCGACTTTGTCGTAAATAGCATATCATCCAGTTATTAAATTGGCTATGTTTTATGCCGACTCTTGTATGAACTGCGATCGTTTGACCCTCTGTGCAGTGGTATTCATATTGTTTCTTAACCACATGTTGCGCACCCCGTTCGGGCTAACATCAATTCCTAGTGCTTCAGTTAGCTTCAGCGCAACCTTCAGCTGGCCGAGGTGAGGATGCTCAAGAGAGAACTCGATAACCGCTTTCTCGATTTCCATATCTACGCAGTTCTTATGCCGTATGTTGGGCGTCTCTTGTCTTTTTAAGGCATCGGCACCGCCTTGCTTAACCAGTTTCAAGTGGCGGTGTATTGTGTCACGCGATATACCACTTTGGCGCGAAGCTTCAGAGATATTGCCTAGCCTTTCAACCAAGGCCAGCACCTCTAGTTTCTTTTGAATCTCCAAGTCTTCGATAGCCAGTTTGGATGGCTCTGTGACCTGTGACACATTGAGCTGCCGACCTGCAAAGTGAGCGGTGAAGCCCTTCTTACTGGTGTTTCTGATTTCAATCTTTTGGTTGGAGATAGAGTGTTTAAGCGGTGAATCAACCAGATAGAACTTGTTGCCATCGCTGAAGGTATGGTCGTTACGTATTTTGCGGTGTTCTTTGATAACGCAGATGTCATCGAGATTTGTGTGCTTCGACAGTGCTGTAAACTCAGATGTTTGGTGCTTTGATTTAACTTGGATTTGAGACTGCCAGAACTGTGGAATAAACACGTGTTTTAGATACGCGTTGGCACTTGCTATGTCTTTGATATTATTGAGTCTCAGCTCAGGCACTAGACGGTCTTGAAAGGTGTCGAAGGCGCGTTCAATACGGCCTTTGCCTTGTGGTGAATTAGCGAAGATAATTTCAATGCCTAATTCTTCACAGGCTCGCTGCATTTGCGAGAAGTTACAACGCTTAGGGCCACCAAAGATACCCGCTCTATCCACGTAAAGCGTTTTAAATAGCCCCTTCGTTTCAATACAATCTCGCATGACTTTCATGCAACCAACGGTGGTTTCAGATGGGAAGAACTCTGCATGCACTTCACTGGTGGCATCATCAATCATGGCAATTAGGCAGTGTTTTTTATCGCCAAACCAACGATGTGGGCTGCCATCCATCTGCATCATTAATCCAGGTGCTTCCATACGCTCTCTGCGCTTACGAACTATCCCACGTCTACGTTTGGCACGCTTAACATGATGAATCTCATGTGCCCACCCCCTCAGCGTTTCTCGTTTCACCAAAATATGTTCATCGCTCTCGAGCTTTTCAGCAAGATGCATCAAATTCAAATCAAAATACTTATCTTTGATTAAGGCTTGTACTGTTTTTTTAATCAACGTTGGCGTTTTATTCAGCGGTGACTTACCACTGTTACCATGCACGGCAAACTGAATACCGACTTGCTGATATCGCTTCACATAACGTTCAATGGTACGTCGGGACTTACTGAGTAACTTAGCGGCATTGGCAATTGTTATTCTGCTTTCAACGACTTTAGCAATTATATCAACGGTGAGTTGAGCTTTAGAATCCATTACGCCCCTACCGCTCTTGGTGAACTAATCAGTGTAGAAGATGCCAATGATGAAACGCCAGCTATGCCTACGATGCACAGGGTAATGTGCGTAGTATTACGCGTAAGCATAGCGCCTTAACCGGCACCGGTGAGTTTGCCACCATCATTAAACATGACCATCTCGGGCGTAAAGTGCAGTTGATTGACCCAGACAAGGGCACCATTGACTACCGTCATGATGTACTGGGGCAAGCTATCTGGCAGTGTGTTTTTTAATTGTAGGTATGCTAGTACTTTATAGCGCAAAGAGCGAAAAATGTATCGAGTCCGAGTGCAGCAACTTATATTTTACAAGCATGAAGTCCCTAATGGGCATAGGTAAACTGTATAATTCACAGTATTATCAGCACCACATGACGAGTTGGTTTGAAACGAAATATCTTTTGTAACAAAAGAGTGGTAGCTAGGGGCAGATACAACGATACCGAAATCAAACATATTGCTATTTACATCGAAATAAGCCGAATATGAATATAGTTGTGTATTTGAAATATTATCATCTTCGGAAATTAATGTACCTTCTATTATAGAGTTACTATCATCCTGTATATGTATTTCTACGAATGCTGTATCAATCATGGCACTTTCATCTAGAGAATCTTTCACCTCAACATTGATGAGCGGCGAATTAAATCCCATACATGTAAGCTACAACCAGCCTACTTTACTTTCATAACCCAAACGACGGTCATCGCGGCAACTTGAAACCTTGCTCTTACTCTATTGGTTTCACTATAAAATGCTCCAGGAGCATTATTAGAACCCAGGTAATCCTCAGCATCATTTATCGTAAAATAAGCTAAACCATAATACACACCTGTACTGCGAAAACTATACTTACCACCGTGATCCGTAAGTTGAGTCGATTCATTAGACAAACCGCTAGTTGAACCACCTCGCAAATAGACACCTCTACCGGTTTCATATTTATCGCCATTTAAATTTTGGGTATCTAATCCATACAGAGGTGAATTCGGGTCTAAAATCGTCCGACCATCACAAATTACCCAGTTATCATCGAGAGTAGGAACACCAGCGATATCTTGATGCCAGCTTTTTTGTGTCTGTAATACACAGCGTTAATCTATTTCAGATTGTAATTTTAACACTTCATGTGGCTGTGATTTTGCTATCCCAAAATCCTCTAAGATAGAGTACAAACAAGGTAATACAAATAACACCAACATTGTTGAAGTGGCAATTCCAAATACGATACTCGTTGCTAAAGGAATTAATATTTGTGCTTGCAAGCTTGTTTCAAATAACAACGGCGTCATACCTGCAATGGTAGTAACCGATGTTAAAAGCACCGCCCTAAACCTATCATAACTAGCCTTAGCCGCAGCGTCATGAACGACCATTCCCTGATGCACTCGTTTTTTGACAAACTCAACTAACAAAATAGAATCATTAACCACAATACCAGCCAGAGAAATAAACCCCATCATTGATGGCATAGTGAAGTTGATCCCCATTAGCAAATGCCCCCAAATAACGCCAATAAGCCCCAATGGTATTGCTATCAAAACAACAAAGGGTTCAGCATAACTTTTAAATTGAAATGACAATAATAAAAAGACGCCCAATAACCCAAAAATAAATGAGCTACCCATTGAGCTTTGAGTAACTGCACCATTTTTAATCTCACCTTCTAAACTAACTTTAATCTCAGGATGACCTTTTTCAAACTCAGGTAACCAACGTTTAGTCAAATCACTCATTATCTGTTTGGTATTATTGACTTCAACATCAATATCTCCATAAACAGTTACAGCGCGCAAATTATTGATACGACTTAAACGAGCGTACCCTCTTGTCGGCTCTATGTTTGCCACACTGGACAATGGAATTATTGCGCCTGTCTTTGAATTAATAATTGGGAAGTTATCAAAGTCAATAAATTCGTCCCTTGACTCCCTAGATAACATCAGGGTAATTTCAAAAGTTTCCAACTCAACACTAGTTTCTTGAATTTTAGACCCTTGAAAAGCTGAACGTATTTGCCCGGCTACCGATTGAGCATCCAATCCTAGACCAAATGCGCCTTCTTTCATCTTCAATGTATATTCAGGTTTACCGGGCCTTAAATCATCCATTAAATTATTCACGCCGGGATAACCGGATAACCAGCGTTGTAATTCATGAGAAGCCTGTGACAATTTTTCAAAATCCAAACCGCTCAGCCTTATTTGAATTGCGCGGCCACTAGGTCCTATTGCAGGCTCTTTAAACGATATATTTTGTGCGGTTTCGATAATACCGGTATTTTCGCGCCATAGATTAATAAAGTCCTGAACCTTTGTATTTCTAATTTCAGCGGTTAGTAAATCAACGTTAATAGTCGCTAAATGAGCTCCATTTTCAAATGCATCATTGTTTTGGTTATAACTCACTGTAATCGCTTTTACCAAAGGACTAGTTTCATTTTTACTTAGTACGCTTTTAGTTTTATCCAGTGCGCTAAGTAGTTTTTTGACAACTAACTCCGTTGACTTTAATGGCGTCCCTGACGGCATTAAAACTCTTGACTGAATCATGTCACCTTCCACGTTGGGAAATGCTGAAAACTTTAGCACTCCGGAGATGAGCATACTTAGTGAGAGAAAAAATAACGCTATCACACTACCGACAAATAGATACCGATACTGAATAATTTTCTTTACCAGATTAAACACCTTCAATCTTAAATGTTCAAATTTTTTCTCAAATTCAATTCTAAATTTTGATTCTGCTTTATTGTGTGCATGTGAAAGTGAGTGATACAAATGACTCGGTAATATTAAGAATGCCTCGACTAATGAAATAGAGATCACCGAAATTAGAACGATAGGTATAACTTTTAGAACCTGACCTAAATCTCCTTCAATAAAAATCAAGCCAACAAATATACATAATGTGGTTGCAAAGGATGATGCAACCCCTCGAGCAACTTCTTTAGTACCAACAATTGCAGCGTCAAGCGGCTCTAATCCTTTTTTGATTTGACTGGCAATTGACTCTGAAATAACGATTGCATCATCCATTAAGATCCCAAGTGCCAATAACAAGGCCACCATAGAAAGCATGTTAATCGTTATGCCTAAGTGCCCTAAAATAAATGCACTAGCAAGGAATGAAACAGGCAAACCCATTACTACCCAAAAGGCATAGCGGAGATTAAAAAACAACAACATAGTAATAAACACTAATAACAAACCTTGCCATGCATTAGTGGAAAGCATACTAATCCTATCTTTAACAATACTGGTTGCATCCTGAGTTAATTCAAAGTTAACTTCTTTGGGTAATAGTAAGGATTCCGTTTGAATAAATAATTCAACGGCTGCCAGCACATCTAAACTGTCATCCGCGGTATTTTTATTGACCATTAGTAAAGCTGCAGGTAAGCCGTTAAATTCAATTTTATCTTCTACAAACTCGAAAGTATTAGATATTCTGGCAATATCACCCAACTTCACTTCATTGCCTTGAGAACCTTTTATTACAATCAATTCAGCCAAATCAAAAGCATTTCTTCTTTCATCACTGAAACGTAATTGAGTTTCAACTTCGTTAGTTTCAATTGAACCTAAAGGTAAATCTAAATCCTGTTTCGCAATTAAACTAGCCAAGTCTTGCAGGTTTAATCCATAACGTCGTAAATTAAAATTTGATATCTCTATTTTTAATTGAGGCTGAGAAAAACCAGTCACTTTTACTAGAGGAATATTTTTTTGACGCAACATTTTTTGCTTTATTTGTTCGGCCAATTTTTTTAATTCAACACGAGGCATATCAGCAGTTAATGCAACAGCCACCACGTTTTGAGTTCGACCTTTTTCACTAATAATGACCTCTTCGCTTTGCTCAGGAAAATCTGCAATGGCGTCAACAGCGCTATTAACATCATCCATAAATTTTTCGAAATCCCCCTCCTCAAGCATTTTCACTGTCATCAAGCCAATATTTTGCCGAGCCTCACAAGTTTTTTCATCGATAAAGCTAATTCCATCTAACGCATCCTCAAGCGGTAAACAAATTCCTTGCTCAACATCTAAAGGACTTGCTCCAGAGTATGGCACTTTTATTTCAACGGAGTAGCTTTTAACTTCCGGAAAAGTTTCACGTTTAATATCTGGTAAAACAGCGATACCCATACCGATGAGTAACAACATCAATAAAGTAGCCGCGGTAGGATGAGATGTGAAATAACGGATCATTGAACTTGCTCCAGCCATTGATTTAACTTTGACTGTGTATTTTGATCTGTGATTGGTTCAACCAACATCCCATTAATTGCTGGAAATAGATCAGAAGTAATAATTTGATCATTCTCACTAATACCTGAATTTAATAGCGCAAGTTCACCTTGTAATTGCACATTACTGATATCGATACGTTCTAATTGATTGGTTGAGTTCACTCGATAAACTTGTTGTTGGTGTAAAGCAAATCGTGGCAAAACTAAGTAAGGTTGCTTCCTGCCACTCAAATTAACTTGCATATAATTCCCTTCAAGTAATGGTGGTCGTTTACTCGGATCTATTTTTTTATAACTATCAGAAACGCTCACAACAACTCCAATAGTGCGACTTTGAAGGTCAATGTTATCGGAAACCCTTTCCACCTTTGCTTCCCAGCCTTGATAAGGCGAACCAGCAATAAATACTTTGGCCGTTAGTCCAAGAGAACCAAGTACCTCACTCATTTTTGTACCGGAAGTTAAATTAGATAAATCAATTTTTTGACGGTCAAAACCAAGTGCTATTTGACGAAACTGACTCAATGGAAATTGTGCATTAACAATGACCTTATCCATGCCAGACACATCAAACAAAGAGGACCCCTGTGCTACAAATTGTTCTTGATCGACATTCACGCCTCGTACCCTGGCATTAAATGGTAATCGAATTTCTGTTCTGCTTAAATCTCGTTTACTTTGTTCTACTTTAGCTAAAGATATTTGGATTTTTGCTTTAATCACCGCAACTTCTGAAGGTAAAGTAGTTTGTTTGTTTTCAAGTTGCTGCACTTCCTGTTGTTGCTGCAACAAATTTTGTCTTTCTGCATCAAGCTTAGATTGTGAAATTGAACCCTTATGCTTTAATTTTTCTAAACGTTTAAATTCCTTTTGACGAATATTTAATTTTTCTACCGCCAGCTTTAGATCTAGTTCAGTATTCTTAATATTTAACTGAGACTCTTTTAAATTGGCTCTACTAGATAATAAGTCCGCCTCAGCCTGCTTCAAACTAAGCTGATAATCGATATCATCAATTTTAATCACCAAGGTATCTTGCGCTAAAATTGCACCTTTCTTTAATTCAGGATGCACATAAGTGACTCTGCCGCGTACTTCAGCTTTCGCTTGCAACGTCAAGTCTGGTTCAACTGTACCAAACCCTGTAACAGTCGGATGTAATAGCTGTTTAGTAACTTGAATGGTACTGACAGCAACTGAAATTTGGTTTTGAGGTGTGTGCCTCATTTCTGGTTGCAATTTTATAATCAACACAGTAATAAAAACACCAATCATAACTATTGCAGGCAGAACAAATTTCGACTTCAATAACGTATTTAATTTATTGGATTCAATCACATTTTTTCTCCTCAGAAGTTCCCATCATAAAAAGGGTGTAGATATACTCTATCCATTTGGGATTAGATAATTCAAAACTTATGTGGACTCCCCCCCTTTGTCAACAGCAAAACTTTAAATAGTTAAAGTACCAGCAGAGCCGGGGGCTTATTAGATGACGCCCTCGAAGGGCTATAATTCGCACCCGAGGTGCCTAAATCCCAAACTTCAACTGCTCACGGGGCTCATCTTGTTTCTCTTGATTACGGATATACTCCCTCACCATGTCCTCATCAAGTCCTACTGTCGAAACAAAATACCCTCTAGCCCAGAACTCTTCACCTGCATAATTCCGTTGCCTACCCTTAAAATTTCTCGCTATGGATATTGCGCTCTTCCCTTTAATAAACCCC
>JAWUXW010000224.1:0-7224 GCA_034111125.1 Paraglaciecola sp. | reverse complement strand
GCTGATAGACCAATTGTCTAGCCGTGGCTTGGCCGCACATGCCTTTAGCTGTGATGCTAGAGATGAAGAGCAGGTTGTCAATTTGTTTGCCGCTATTGAGCGAGATATTGGTGAAATAGACGTGGTTGTGTTCAATGTGGGTGCGAATGTTCCTATGAGTATTATTGATACCTCAGTGCGTAAATTTACCAAGATTTGGGAAATGGCGTGTTTCGCCGGTTTTCTGACCGGGCGAGAAGCTGCCAAAACTATGCTAACGCGCAAGCGCGGCACGATTATTTTCACCGGTGCCACCGCCAGTTTGCGTGGTGGCGCTAATTTTGCTGCGTTTGCCAGTGCTAAGCATGGTCTTAGAGCGTTGGCGCAAAGTATGGCGAGGGAATTAGGACCACAAAATATTCATGTTGCTCACGTAGTGATTGATGCTGCTGTTGAGACCGATTGGATTAAACAGAACCATCCGGCTTATGAAGAGCTTGCGGCGCAAGACGGTATTGTGAAGCCTAAAGATTTAGCAGAGAACTATCTGATGCTACATAAACAGCCTAAAAATGCGTGGACGTTTGAATTAGATATTCGTCCAGCAACAGAAAACTGGTAATAGTTATTAACCTACATAGGAAAACCCAATGAGTATAACAGTAGATTTTTATTTTGATTTTGGTAGCCCAACAGCATATTTAGCTTATAAACGCTTGCAACAACTAAAACAGCAGTACACTTTTGAGATTAACTATAAACCGGTATTGTTAGGCGGTATTTTTAAAGCCAGTGACAATCAATCACCGGTGGCCAATCCAGCTAAAGGGGCCTATATGTTGACCCATGATCTGCCACGATTTGCTGAGCGTTATAATGTACCGTTAAAATTTAATCCATTTTTCCCTATCAACACCTTGCCACTTATGCGCGGTGCGCATGCGGCTATTGAAGAAGGCTGTTTCGAAGCCTATGTTGAGGCCTTATACATTGGCCTATGGCAAAATGAGCTAAATCTAGGGGATATGGGAATTATTAAAACCACCTTAGAAGCGGCGGGCATAGATGCGGATAAGTTGATGGCCTTGACTCAGCAGCAGCACATCAAAGATGCCTTAATGGCTACTACAGAAGAAGTTGTCGCTCGCGGAGCTTTTGGTGCACCGACTATGTACATAGGTGATGAAATGTTTTTTGGCCAAGATCGAATCGATTTTATTGAAGAGAGACTACAGGAATAGACCGTTTATATTGGCCTTAAAAACTCACTTCAAACCAAGATAGTTTGATAAGTCACGAAAACATACTGCTTTATTAAAGTGTGTTTTGATATGGTTAAGGCCATTGATTGCAAGCCTTACTCTTGCAGGATGATCGTAGACTAATTGGGTTATTTTTTTTGCGAAATCGACGGAGTCTTTAGCTATCAATAAACCGCTGCCATTTAAAGACTCTATGCCACTAGCGCCTTCTTTGGTCGTTACTAATGGTAGTCCGTGAGCTAGTGCCTCGATTGATTTTATTTTCAATCCTGCGCCGTAGTACACTGGGTTTATCATTAAGTCCAAATCTTTGTAGCAGCTTTCTAAGTCCTGTTGGAGTCCGTGGAAAGTAACGTTTTTCAATTTCACCCCGGCGAAGTGCTTACCTACACCACCGTAAATATTTAAATGTAAGTGGGTGTCCAGTTTAGGCCATACTTCTTTTAAGAAATTATCTAAACCATTTACATTTGTATGCCAGCCGCTGCCGATCATGCCGATATTTTTCACCGTATTTCTGATGGGTGTGGCAATAGTTGTCTGCGGCATAGGCATATAAATCGAACTATCTTCGCCTATCCATTGGGTGACGAGTTGCAGCTCATTTTGTTGAATGCAGATGACTGCATCATACTGCTTAAACAGTGTGATTTCTTCTTCAACGGTTAAAGCAAAAGAATCTATAATGCCATTTTCCAGAGCCTTAGATGTTCTTTCACTAACAATATCGTGTGTGTCTAAAATTATTTTGGCGGTCTTTGGGATTACCTCCAACATAAAACTATTTTCGGTTTTGTCGATGATGTAAAAGTCAGATATAGGTTTATTTTTAGTCGATTCTACAAAGCCTTTTTTCAAGAATGCTTGCCGATCTGTCTTCGAGTTGCCTACAAAGATAAGATTAAAGCTGTGTTCAAAGCTTCGAATCGGCGCAATATCTTGCTCTGAAACAACGCCCAGAAAAATTATCCGTAAATGGGTATGTTCGGCTAAAAACTTTACTGTTTCTCTAGTTCTGGCCCAAAGTCCAGCACCTTGTCGCCAGAAGTATGCATGGGTTATCAATGTGACGGTTGGTTTGGTTTTGATCATATAAAAGTAAACATAATGTGATTTATATATGGTTGCATGTGTGTTTTCTTACCACAATTACCCCACTCATATGGATCTTGCGTGGTGGAAAAGAAAATGTAATATCTTATTCGTCAGATAAAATCCTAAACCGATATGAACCGACTTAACTTCTCGCTTAGTGTGCGCTCTTTTCTATTATATGGGCAAATAATATATTATCTTTTTTATTGTAAGCGCATATTGGCTGGTGAAGGTACTATACTTTGCCCAATAGAAAACTATTTGCGAGATAAAACTATTATTTTTTTTACTTATATTATTGATTGGCTGCGTAAGCTTCGGCCGGTAATGACGGCCAGCTTACCTCATGTTGCAAGTTATACCCGTGAGCTACCAATAAGTCTTACCCGCATGTATGAAAATGCAATAGATGGTGAACATTTGCCGTGGCTCCATAGTACGTCGTTTTCTCATTTGGAAATTCTTGATAAGGGTGATTGGGGGTGGCGGGCCAAAGGTAACTTTTCACCAAAGTCATTTATGAATGGCATGGAGTTGGAGTTGCGGTTAGATCGTGAGAAAAATCGCTGGATTACACGAACTACTGGCGGTTTAGGCAAAGGGACAGAAGTTTGGACTCATGCCTTTGAACTAGAAGAAAATAAAATTAAAATTGTTGTCGATTTCTACATACCAAAACTACCTGTTTTTTTGAAGAGTTTGTATGCTAAGCAATTGGTGGAGACGTACGCTAAATTATATGACGAAGACTTATGGATGATGGCAACCCGCCAAAATGAGCTAGACCGTATTAAAATTGGTAAAAGTATAGAGCAGGTTGAGTCGGTTGAATTGGGGTCGTTGAGTGAGGTAGAGAAAAAATTACCGCTGACATTTACCTTCAATAACAACTCTTATAAATTGGTAAAGCTCGATGGTGAGTTACTAGCCTTTTCAACAACTTGCCCGCATATGTTAGGCCCACTTCAAGATGGAAATATTCATCAAGGCATTGTCGAGTGTCCATGGCATGGCTATAAATTTGATGTGCGAAGCAGAGAATGCATTAGTGGAGCTAAGTGTAAGCTTGCCCCCGCGCCTAATATTTCTATTGATGAGAAGTTTGGAATTGTTTTGGTGTCAAAATAAATATAGTTGTTTTCGCTTTAAATAAAAAAGGCTTCAATACTCTCATATTGAAGCCTTTTCAATTTGGTGGAGGCGGCGGGAACTTAATTAAAGCCTTAACTAGTTGATATAATTAGCATTTCTATTTTAGGTTAGTATAAATGTTACTAACAGTGTTACTTTAAGGGTAAGTCACTAATTAAAACCCACTTTTTTCAATTGAATCATATCTCCCAGTTTTTATTTACAGCTCTGCCTGATTCAGGCCGAAAGCTAGCCCTTTGTCACAGAATGGGCTTTAAGGCTTCGTCTATTTTTCTAATTTCGGCTGTAGTTTGATGCCTTTCTTGTTTAATCTATCATTCTTATATTTATCGTCTACTCAGTCATGATAAATAGGCCTTTTAAATCACAGCGTTTGTGGGTGGGGTATTCAACATCGAGAAGTGGGATGAATAATATAATTATAAATACATGGAGAGAAGTATGGCTTGTCCGAAGTGCGCAAGTGAAGATTGGAAATTGGCGTCGATAATACACGCTGAAGGTAAGAGTGAAATTTCAACAACAACCATTGGCGCAGGTGGAAGCGATGGTGGTTTAGGTGTTGGTGTTGGTTTAACATCAGGGGATCAACAAACAGAGCTGTCAAAGTTGGCAGGGCCCCCAATCAAAGAAATGCGGACTGCGGTGGCGTACGTGATTTTTGGTTGCCTCGTAGTTTTTATTTCTATGTTATTTTTGGTGAATGGGGCCGCTGAAGGGTTTTTTCTTTTTCTTATTTTTGCTGCAATGTTGATTTTGCTGGCAGCACTTGTTCAGATATTGAGGACCCCTGAAATAGAAAAGGCGTTAGAGGAAAAGCACAGGCTGGCTATGCTTGAGTATGAGAAAAAGAGAATGTGTCTCCGGTGCGGTACAATTTACATTGAAGACGGGACACCTGGTGTAAACCCCCATACACCGGTTGATGCCGAGCCTGAGGTATCTGAAGGAATAAGAAAGAAGTGCCCATTCTGCGCAGAGGTGATTCTTGCTGAGGCAATTCTTTGCAAGCATTGCCATAGTAAAGTTTAGTAAGGGTAATATGTGACGGTGTGTAGCCTCCAATAATATAAACACCAGCCCTTACGGCGATAGAAAATGGCGTGGTTAATCGGAATATTTTGTGTCGTTGTTTGTGTGTGTTTTTGGATGATATTTTTACCTATAGAGCAAGTGAGGGGCAGTTATCCTCTGTGGCGTCATAATCACTGAAGATTACCAGAGTAAAAAGTGTCAAGAGGAAAAGGTGAGAGCGGCGGCGGAGCTCAAGGATAAAATCTTAAATGCGCAAAAAATAGCAACACTGAGGTTGGTTATGCTTGGTTGATGTTACTTCGAGCGTTACTAATACCAAAGTCACCCTGTCGTAAGGGCTTTCTGAGTATTAGCCATGTGCCTCCTAAGTATCTTCAGAGTTTATCTAATTGGCCGGTGGCATAGTCTAACATGAGTAGGCTTAGCCAAAATCGTCCGGAAAGCCACCTACCGACCTTTCGCTACATCAGAGGCAGGAATCGACCTCTTCACTGAAGCTAGTTAAAATGCAACGTAACTAACCATACCCCTAGACCTCGCATCAGGGTGATTTTCAACAATGCTGAATTGCTACCAGAAAAAATAACTATGGTGCAGGATGCGCAAATTTATTAGGTGAAACACAATGGAAAACGAAGTCAGCCAATATTTTATGGACTACATTCCGGCTAGTGAATTGATTAGTTTATGGAACATTGATGAAAGTGATCTCATCATATGGGCGATGAGAAAACAGGTAGATTTTTACTACCCCGTAAAGTCTGAGAAGCGTCTAACCTATTGCCCTGTCTCAGCTGTTACCAATAACGGTGTAAAGGGATGGTTAATGAGGCTGAGGACATTCTTTTTACCTTTTGGCTTAGACAACCGCTCGTACGCAACTGGGCAACTGATTGCAATAAAAGGGTTCAATAATCTCAATGCGCTTGGGAAAAAGGTGTTGAGCGAAATTCTTGTGCTTGCCTATTGCCACGACACTGAGTCCACTATTCTTCGGCATGAGTACATTAGAAACAAATTTCATCAAAAATGGTTTTAAGATATTTTAATCGAGTCAAGCCAAGCGCTATCATTAAAAGGCATTTTCATTGAGGAGAGAGCGGCCATTAAGGAAGAAGCAGAGGATCAAGCGGCGACCTTAAAACCGAAATCTAAGCAGGCTAGGCGAGAGGTAGTGTTTTTGGCCTGGCTTGCGGGTAAAGATGAGGTTCAAGTAAGTAACATGAAAAAAGATGATGTCTGGGAAGAATTACGAAAGCTTGACCAAAGACTCTTCGGTGTTGAGCCAAAGAACTTCTTCAGAGATCAGAAGATAATCACATTTAAATCTGGTCGAAAATCTAGTTAGCCATATTGACCATATTCGCTACAGTCCCCGTTCTACGTGGGGTGTAATGTGGTCAAAACTATGGCCAAAATTTAGGCCAGGTTGACCAATTTTTTCAGCCATGAGTGAGTCGTAACTTCCGTAACTGAGGCGCAAGCAATCTGTTTTCGCCATTAAACAGTTAAGGAATTACTTATGAAAAAATTTTCGAAAATACCTAAAGTCATGGAGCAAACTGGCTTATCAAGATCTCACCTGTACGCACTCGCCCAAAAAGGCGAGTTTCCAAGACCTGTCAAATTAACTGAGCGATCTAGCGCTTGGGTTGAATCTGAAGTGCAGGAGTGGATTGATAGCCGTATTGCGCTACGTGATGGGGAGGCTGCTCAATGAAAACAACATACCCTCGCCAAATTAAAGAAACCAATCAGATTGATTTTGTTCTTACCTATCTGAAAAGAAAAGACTCAGCCACCACCTATGAGTTAAAGGAGCTAGGAATTGGAGCCCCTGCAGCTGTCATTAAAAGGTTGAGAGATGCTGGCTATGAAATTGCCACTAACCGTGTAGATGTCAAAAACGCTAATGGCTTAGTTCATAGGAACATGGCTGAGTACATCTTTGTAGCAGGCCCCTCAGATTCAGGAGGTGCAAAATGATTGATTCAACATCAAACAAGACCGAGTGTTCATTTGAAATGCCTGAATACAGATTTGCTACCTTGGATGAAATTTATGAGCAGTCGACAGAGGTCCAGTGGTTGATTGAGGATTACATCCCCAGGCAATCCATTGGCATGCTCTACGGTCCTTCCGGAGTTGGTAAGACTCACATTGTGTTAGATATGGCTGCCAGAATTGCCAATGGGATACCCTGGTACGGCAATGACACTGAGCAGGGTGTTGTTTTGGTCATGGCAGGTGAAGGCCAGGGCGGTCTTAAAAGGCGTCTCCAGTCAATTGAAAAAAGGCACGATTTCGAAATCGATCGGAATAATCTCTTCTTCTCGGAACGTGCATTGGGTGTAGATACCGACAAAGGTTTCAGTGAGCTAATCGGAGCAATTGAAGCATTGGAGCAGCAGCCAGATTTGATCATAGTGGATACCCTATCTAGACACCTTATGAGCAGTAGCGAGAACAGCAATGAAGATATGGCAAGCTTTATCAATAAGCTAGAGCAGATCAAGCAGAAGTATGACACCAGCATCATGATTGTTCACCATACAGGTAAGAGCGAAAAAAGTGGTGCGCGTGGTGCTTCTTCCATCCGAGCGAACATCGATTTTAGCTTTGTGCTTTCTAAATTTACCTTTGCAGGAAAAAGTTTGTGCGATCTTGAGTGTGAAAAGCAAAAGGATGCAAGTGACAACGT
>JAWUXW010000223.1:0-7517 GCA_034111125.1 Paraglaciecola sp. | reverse complement strand
CCACGGTAACGCCTACTGTTGCCGGCATGCCTGGCGTAACTGAATCAAAGGTCACCCGAAAATCGGAACTAGTATTTTCGCTCGCTTTGCCCTGGGTTATCCTGGCGCTCATGGTCGATGCGGGGCTGGCATTACCGGGATAATTTAAGCCAATAAACTCTGGGCGAGAAAAAATATCTCCTCCCAATTGTTGGTCAAAGTCCATTCCCATTCTGTTTTGTGTATTCAGAGATTCGGTAAGAGCCAAAGCAATTTGCCCCAACTCTCTACGACTAGTTTCTAAAATTTCATCACGGTAGCGAAATAGACCACCTACTTTGCCGCCCAGGTCGGGTTCCAAAATATTTAGGGTAGTGGGCTTGCCATTACTACTGAGTTGTAAAGATTTAAAATTCAAATCCGCATCATTATTTATTTGCAATAAATTAAACGAACCGTCTTGCAATACCAAGGACTCGCCAGAGCTCAAATTAACCAACACTGCGCCGTCATCATTGGCACTAACTCTGGTTTCCACAGACATCAGACTGGCTAGTTCCAAAATGGCGTTGTCCCTTTGATTTTTAAGGGCTCCGGGCTCATCATATCGATTGTTTGCCTGACTGACGCGGATCGCACTGTTTAAGTCAGCAATGGATTTAACCAGTGAATTTGCCTGATTAACCGTCGTTTCAACTTCTAGGTTAAGCTCTTTTTCTTTGCCTTGTAGAAAATTGCCTATGGTGGAAATCTGCCCAACCATTGAATTAGCTTCCCCCAGTACCAGTTGTCGTGCCGCAATACTGGTTGCATCGTTAGACGCTGTTTGCACGGATGAAAAAAATCGACTCATACTGCTTGAGATACTATTGGCTTCACTGGCAAGTACATTGTCCAGCACCGCCGCCTTGTTCCAGTAGGCCTCATGTTCTCCTTCCAAAGTGGTATCTCTGCGCAATTGATTCTGGGCAAATATATTCACCACCCGCTCGGTGGTTGACTGCCCTACACCTCCGGTTAGTTCGGCAACAAAGCTGGTTCGTTCACGGATATAGCCTTCGGTATTTACGTTGGCAATATTATTACCGGTGGTGTTGAGTAATTGATTACTGGCATTGACACCGGAGCGGGCAATGGAAAATAAATCGGTATTTCTAATCACGTTATTCCCCTAATTGCCATGGTCTGCGTTATCTTCATGGCATAAACTCGGCAAGGTTATCGCCTTGCAATACGGCCAATACTTTGTCTGCATACGCTGGGTCTGTGGCATAACCTGCCTGTTGCAATTCTTTAAAATAATTTTTACTGTCATGACTATTTTTCAGCGCCTGTTCATAACGAGGGTTTTCCTTGAGGAAATCTACGTAGCCTTGCATTGCCTCACTAAATGAGTCGTAGGTTCGAAATGGGGCTTTTTTGGGCACGGCCAGACCGTTTTCATATTCCACTGTACTGACGATGGTTCTGTCACCCTGCCAGTGTTTGTTGGCTTTGATACCGAATAAATTGTGGATGTTATTACCCTGCTCTGTATGGATCATATGTTTACCCCAACCGGTTTCAACAGCCGCTTGAGCGATCATGGCAAGGGGATCCAGACCCAGTTGCTCAGCTGCCACTTTGGCCGCGGGTAATAGCTGGCTGACGAATTCCTGTGGATTGTCAAAGGCCGCATGCTTAAAAGCCTGGAAAGTTTTCGGCACATGCCCACTTAAGTCTTTGCTGCCCAATATCGAATCTTGTGCCTGCTCAACACTTTTAACATTCTGGCGATTGATACTGGATAAATTACCGTCATTACGGATGGCACTGGCTGGCATATAACCATCCCCAAGCTGACCAAGTTGACGCACAATGATATCGGCCAAACCGATGCTGCCATTGCTTGACAAGTCAGTTGCCAATTGCTGATCATGCATCCCTCGATAGAATTTCACTTGCTCTGAATTAAAGGGACTGTCTTTGTCCACCATAACGTCCTGAGCTTTACGCATGGATTTGAGCATCATATGGACAAATATGGCTTCAAACTGCTGGGCCGCCTCTTTGAGGGCCTTTTTGTCACCACTTTGCGCTGCACGGCGCAAGGTATCTAAGCCCGCAATATCGTTGGCATTGCGGGAGAGTTCGAGTTGACCTTTAAAGTTGTTTGACTGATCCATAGGGTAAGCGCTCGGTTGTTGGCTAAATCACCACAAGCTCGCCTTGCAAGGCTCCGGCCTCGCGAAGAGCTTCTAGTATCGCCATCAAGTCACCGGGGGCTGCGCCCACTTCATTGACCGCTCGGACCAACTCATCCAATGTCACCCCAGGCTTAAAGGCAAACATACGGGTGTCGTCAAGATTCACGTCGACGATAGATTGGCTTGTGATCACTGTGTCTCCATCAGCCAGAGTATTGGGCTGGGACACGGTTTGGGTTTCAGCTATCGTGACAGTGAGACCACCATGGGTAATGGCAGCTGGCAGTAAACGTACGTCCTGGCCAATCACGATAGTGCCTGTGCGACTGTTGATCACCACTCGTGCTGAGGCTCTGGCCGGAGTGAATTCAAAGTTTTGCAGTGTTGCTAAAAATCCCACTCGCTGTCCCACATCTCTGGGGGCTGTCACCCGCACGGACGCCGCATCAATTGGCGTAGCAATAATGTAGCCCTTATCCGGATCGGCACCTAAACGCATGTTGATTGTGTCTGCCAATATTTTAGCGGTGGAAAAATCCGGATAGTTTAAATTTAAAGTCAAAAAGTCATTTTTCATAAAGCCACTTGGCACTTCGCGCTCGACTAGTGCGCCATTGGCGATCCGTCCAACGGTAGGTGTATTGGCCACAATGCTTGAACCATCGGCTCCATCAGCACCAAAACCACTGACCACCAAGCTACCTTGGGCGATAGCATAGACATTTCCGTCCAAACCTTTCAGGAAGGTCTGTATTAGCGTTCCACCATGCAAGCTGGAGGCTTCTCCAATTGACGATACGGTAATATCGATACGTTGACCAGGCTTGATAAAAGGAGGAAGTTCGGCATGCACCGCCACCGCCGCCACATTTTTGATCTTGGGCTTTAGGTTACTGGCCAGGCTGATACCAAAATTAGACAGCATGGTTCTGAAGCTTTGCTCGGTGAAAGGACTTTGCTCCCCCGTACCCGGCAAGCCCACTACAAGGCCATAACCGACTAGTTGGTTGCTCCTAACTCCCTGTATAGAGGCCAAATCTTTGATCCTTTGCGAGCGAGCCATTGGTGCAGCAAGCAAACTGGCAATCACAAATACTGTCAAAAAATACTTCATTTTGTTCTCCGGCCTACAAGGGCCACCATTGCGATGAGAAAAATTGAGTCAACCAGCCTTCTTTCTGTGCCGTGGCGAAGGTACCGGTACCACTATATTGGATACGAGCGTTAGCTATTTTTGTCGAGACAATTTCATTGTTAGGGCTAACATCAGCGGGGCGCACTACGCCGGTCAAACGAATATATTCATCACCATTGTTGAGGGTCAGCCACTTTTCTCCGCGCACTAATAGATTTTGATTCGGTAGCACCTGTACTACTGTCACTGAAATATTACCCACCAGATTGTTACTCTGATTAGAAGAAGCATCACCACTAAAGTCATTCGACGAATCAAGGCCTAACTGGATCGATTGATTGCCAATATTGACCGCCTTGCCGCCCAAACCAATAATTGGATTAACGTCAAGGGCCGCCGCTTTTGAGGTAGTAGTACCGGCAGATTTACTCGCCTGAGTATTTTCCTGTAAGTTGACCGTAATAATATCCCCAACTCGACGGGCTTTTACGTCGGAAAACAGGCTGATTGCCATATCAGGCTGAAAAATTGAGCCGTCAGCGGTAATTTTTTGCCGGGGCATGTCGGCTACAATAGGTGCATAAAAAGGGTCATTCGGCATGGCGTCATGAGTCTGTGTGCTTTGACAGGCACTGAGCAGCAACATCGCAGCACTGCTTGCCAATATTTTCAGAAAATCACCTGCTTTATGCATCATAAGAAGTCTCACTAGAGTTGCTGAATAACCTGACCAAGCATCGAGTCAACTGCCGATATGACTTTGGAATTCATCTCATACAATCGCTGGCTTTCGATCAAGTTAACCAGCTCTTCGGTCACATTCACATTGGAGGTTTCAAGTGAGCCCTGAGAAATTGTGCCAATGCCTTCCAAACCAGGAACCCCTTGCAGAGGATTACCACTGACTGCAGTTTCCACATACAAGTTTTGCCCGATAGGTTGCAGACCGGTAGGATTAATGAAATTTGACAGGCTCAATTGCCCTAGTACTGCAGGGTCTGCCTGACCACGAACAGAGGCTGATACCTCACCGTCCTGAGAAATCGTAATCTGCTGGGCATCTTCAGGAATGGTGATCGTAGGTTGCAATAAAAATCCTGCCCCTGGCGTAACAATCTGCCCCTGATCATTGAGGGTAAACTGGCCATTGCGGGTATAAGCGACGGTGCCATCTGGTTGCAGTATTTCGAAAAACCCATTTCCCTGAATCGACATATCAAGGGCATTATCTGTAGTTAGCATGTTACCTTGGGTATGAGCTTTTTGGGTGGCCACTACCTTACTACCGGCACCGAGCATTAAGCCTGAGGGCAGTTCTGTATCCGCGGATGAACGCCCTCCCGGTTGGTTAATATTCTGGTAGAGTAAGTCTTCGAAAATTGCTCGATCTTTCTTAAAACCAACGGTACTGGCGTTAGCCAGGTTGTTAGAAATAACGGCCACATCAGTTTGCGCCGCATCGAGTCCTGTTTTACTGATCCATAATGCTGGATGCATAATCCACCTCCACTGCTATATTCAAATTCTTTAGCGTAATCATTTAGATTATTCGAAGTAACCGATTGCCGCGCTGATCGAGTTGCTCGGCTTTTTTCATTAATTTCACTTGCATTTCGTAGTGTCGTTGCAGGCCGATCATGCTGACCATCTCTTCCACCGGATTAACATTGCTGCCCTCCAGCATGCCTGTGCGAATACTAACGAGGGGATCTTCCTCAGCCAGTTGTCCATCTCTTTGCCGAAACAGACCATCTTGCCCCCGCTGCATATTACGAATATCCGGATTAACCATTTTCAGGCGTTCGATTTCTTCCAGCACGTTGGCTGGTGCACCTTGGGGCCTGACCGAAATCGTGCCGTCACCGGCAAAATTTACATTGGATAAAGGAATGGGTAACGATATTGGCCCGCCACTTCCGATAATAGTGTTGCCATGAGAGTCTGTTAACTGGCCGGCAGCACCCAGCTGAAAACTACCATTGCGGCTGTAAGCCTCTTGCCCTTTGTCATCCACTACCGCAAACCAGCCTTCACCTTGAATGGCCAGGTCGAGCTCTCGGTCCGTTTGGATCATTGCTCCGCCAGCGTAATTATTGGTAGGGGATTCAGTCATGGAAAACACCCGCGTTGGTAAACCTTCACCAAAGGCGGGCATGGCCCGTGCCTGCTCTAGTTGCGCTTTAAAACCGGTGGTTTGAGCATTGGCCAAATTATTGGCGCGAACAGCTGTGCCGAGCAAATCCTGCTTAGCACCACTGGCCGCAATATAGAGCATTTTGTCCATGACAAGTTCTTGACTGTGATGATGAATACAAAATATGTTGCAAGTAAAGTGCCACCGCGCCTAATACGTCTCAGAAAGTGTCAATTGTATTTAACTCTAAGCACAGGTAAAAAAAAGGTCGCTTTCGCGACCTCTATCTAAACCCTTGAATTAATTAACATTGCTATGTTAATTAATTTCTATCCAGGCTTCTACCTTAACGGATGTTCAAGACTGTTTGATTCAGCTGGTTGTTGACTTCCAGGGCTCGGGAGTTGGCCTGGAAGTTTCGCTGGGCGATGATTAAGTCAATCAATTCAGTGGTCAGATTAACGTTAGCCTGCTCCAGTGCCGAGGAGTTAATATCTCCGAAGGTACCTGTTGTTGCTTCCCCTGCCAGTGCACCACCAGAGAGAATACTCTCTTTCCACTGGGTGTTGCTTTGCTGGGTTAAGCCCTGGTCGTTGGCGAAGCGAATGAGTGCAACACGGACGATGGGCTCAGAGGTACCATTTGAATAGGTGGCCCTGACCAAACCATCCGGGCCGATGTCTATGCCAGTCAGCCTGCCCACTGGCAAACCATCCTGCTCCAATGAGGTAACTTCAAAAGCCGAGGCAAATTGAGTTGGCTCATCCGGGGTCGCATTCGTGGCGTCTAGGGCGAAGTTAGTGGTGATGGTTTGAGTTGGATCAGAGCCATTTAACAATACCGCGGCGCCTAAGGGCGCAGAGATAATATCTCCGATGGGACTAAGCGTTCCGTCAGCGTTTTGTATGCCGGTAAAATCACCACCTGCACTAAAGATCATTCTAAACCCGGCAACCTGATTGCCCGGCATTGAGGTCTCTCCCACCACATTGGACCCACCAGTTGGAATAGTACCAATGGTGTTTCCTTCCGTTTGGACCGGTAAATCATCTATATAGGTAACCCCTACCCACTGATTCACCACCAGTGGATCAGCATCTTTCATAAAATAATAGGTCTGTACATGACTATCACCCAAGGAATCAAATATGGTCACCGAGGTAGCAGCATTATAGGTAAGCGGATCGTCAGGATTAAATAAGTCTAGATTGACGGGATCATCTCCTGCCGGCAAGTTCATTTTAAGTGAGACTTCAGAGGTCGGTTGAGGGGAGCCAGAAGAGTCAGGAATACGCACCGGAATACTCGTACTAAGGGCAACAGAAGAGCTGGTCCCATCAGAGTTAACCGGGAAGCCAAGCAGGTTATCACCCACCGAGTTGACCACAAAGTTCTCTGCATCGAGTTTAAACATGCCGGCCCGAGTGAAAGAAAAATCCCGAGATCCAATGTCCGGCACGGTACCAAAAAAGCCATTACCGGTGATGGCCAAATCCAGAGAATTGTTAGTAAATTGCAAACTACCCTGGGAAAATTGCTGAGCGACTTCTTGAGTAATGACGCCGTCACCGACCTTGGTTTTTCCACCTGCCAATAGGGACTGGGCGTACACATCGCCGAACTCGGCCCGAGATTCCTTAAAACCAACCGTGTTAACATTTGCAATGTTATTTGCGGTTGTATCCAGATCTTTTTGTGCTGCGGCTACGCCGCTTAAAGCTATATTAAAAGACATCGCTTACTTCTCCTGTTAACCACCGATTTGAATAACGTCGTCAAGCTTGACACTCACATCACCATTCAAATTAAGAATAATACCCTGGCTACTGCCAGCTAAACTGACGCTCTCAACATGCCTGTTTATGGCTGTTGGCATCACCAAAGACTCACCAAATACTTCACCTTGTGCTCTGATTACATAATTGCCGGGCGGCATTTGATTGCCGGAGGCATCTGTGCCATCCCAACTAAACTGAATATTGCCCGCGGGCTGTGTGCCCGCTTCAATCACTTTAACCACTTCACCCACTTCGTTTTGAATGGTGATCTCCAGATTCTGCGCAGTTTGCTCGTTGATCACCAC
>JAWUXW010000222.1:0-7948 GCA_034111125.1 Paraglaciecola sp. | reverse complement strand
GGATGAAGGCATTGGCAGCGGCGGAATGGGGTTTAATACCAACAAACAGAAAGAGATATTCTTTTTAGTGGATGTATTTACCCAGTGGTTCACTAAGTCGGAAGATGAGCGTCGAGCGCTGTTGCAGTCAAATAGTCGGGTGGGGCTGCAGAATTTCATTGATGCTATTGACCCAGATCGATCACCACAATGTCGGCATGTATTGTTACATTTACTCAACCCTGAATATTATGAACCCATTATTAGCGGTGCACAAAAGTGGAAGATTTGTGAGGTATTTAAAGAGTTTGTAGTGCCTGAACTATTGGCGATTGAGAATACGCCAATGAAAGCTTTGCATGATGTTGATCAGCAGATTCGAGTGATTAGTAATAAGCTAGCCGAGATACGAAATAAGCCTACTGATTATTACAACGATGAGCTGCGCGCTTTTTGGGATTCTTCTGCCGAGGGATTATTCCCAGACCTAGATACTGAATTACTAGAGTATAAAAAGCAGGTGGTTCTATATGGCCCGCCAGGCACCGGTAAAACCTACACGGCAAAGATTTTGGCATCTGAGGTTATTCGATATCGTTTAGCAAAAGACTTGGGCGCTTCTGTATTGAACGATGAGGGACAGGCCCAGCTTAAGCAGACATTGAATAACAATATTCATAGACTGCAATTACACCCAGCTTATAGCTATGAAGATTTTATTCGTGGTTTACAGATTAAAGGTGGCGATACTGTTTATGTCAATGGATATTTATTGAGACTGTTGGAAAAGATGACGCAGGCACCTGATTTACCTCATGTGTTGATCTTAGATGAGATAAACCGTGTGGATCTTAGTCGCTTATTTGGTGAATGCTTTAGTGCCTTAGAAAATAGAGGCGAGTCGATCGAGCTATTGGGTTCAGATGATGAGCAAGAAGTAAGCCTAAATATACCTGATAATTTGTACATCATCGGTACAATGAATTTAATTGATCACTCTGTTGAACAATTGGATTTTGCGTTACGCAGGCGTTTTCTATGGGTAGAAGCGACTTATAACAGTGCTGCGCTCGCGACTATCTGTAAAGAGCGTTGGCAGGCGATTAAATGGCCGAATACTAGCTTTGCTTGGGAGCTAGTTGTAGATGATTTTAATAAATTAGTGAGTGCGGCTGATAATTTAAATCGAGCCATCAGTAATGAAGGTGAGCTAGGCCGTGATTTTGTATTGGGTCATGTGTTCTTTTTAGATGCTGTGAAGTTTTTAGAGCAGTTTTTACAGTCACGATCCGGTGGCACTTCTAGTTATTTGTTTACCAAAATAGGGAAATTGAGAGACCCTGTTGAAAAGCTTTGGCGACTATCATTAAAACCTTTATTACGTGAATATTTATCGGGTTTAGATAGCCAAGCCCAGAATGACATTATGAAGAAACTAGAAGAGTCTTTTAAACCTTAATGATGATTGATTCTCTTTTCAAAGATTGCTCTGTGATTGAGTTTGATGCGTTTACCGCTAAATATTTTGGCCGAAGTAAGGCTGCGCCCTTAAAAGCTGATCGCTGGCTGCGTGAACTATCGCATCATGAGGTGTCGCATACGCAGTTGTTTACTCTATCAGGGCTAGAGCAGAAGGGCACCTCTGAACCGATTGTATATACAGATAGCCATGGGCAATGGTGGACAGGTCGGTATATTGGCTCGCTGACTTTTGCAGGAGTATCAATTGAGATACATCCTCGCTTTGGTATGGAGTTTGTGGCCAATAATATACCGCTGAGTAATTTTATACCGGTGAATATTGATGCAAGCTTTGTTGCAGGCCATAAATTTATTCATTACCTGCAGGCTTTGTTATGGTTGAATTATTTAACGAAAGCGGCGAGACATGCGTTACCTACTGTAAAGCAGGTTGATAAGCATTCATCCTTGATGGTGAGAGGGAGAATTGATGTTAGGGGCACTATTGGCCATCGCATAAAGGGCCAGCCACAAGTGGCTTCTATGACTCAATCTAAGCAGGTGCATAATCCGGTTACTACTGCAGTGGTGTTGGCTTTTCAAGAAATTGAACGCTGGTTTCCAAATACTAATCTGAAGCATTGGTTGCCTGATTCAATAGCCCTGCGTTTGCAGCAGATGATTAATGTAACGCCTAGGCATAGTGACATACCCAAGCCGCACGACATAAAGCGTATTCGCCTTAATTCTGTGACTAAAGCTTATAAGCCGTTAGTGGCTTTAAGTATGGATATTCTTAAAAGCAAAGGCATTCAAGAGTCACCAGAAGGCGGTAATAACCAAAGTCTATTACTTGACGTAGCTGAGTTGTGGGAAATTTATGTATTAAAGGTTTTACGCGAAGCGGCACCAGCAATGTTAGATGTATTACACGGAACTTATGAAAGTGAAGGTCATTTACTAAAAAGTCAGAGGCAAGGGCGTAGTCTGGGTAAATTGTTGCCCGATTATTTAGTGAAGCAGCAGGGTGAGGTTATAGGCGTGGCTGATGCGAAGTATAAGCGTTTAGGCGACGCACCTTGGGCGAGCCCAAAAAGAGATGATCTTTATCAAATGACGGCGTATTTATCGAAGTTTTCAACGGTTCAAAATTGCGGTTTATTGTACCCCCAATGGAATCATGCCGAACCCCAAAGCGATGTTGAAAAAGACAATCCTTGGTTGCTGGACTCTGGACAGCAGATTAATTTTATTTCTTTGCCTTTGATTAAAAGTGAAGCGGTCAAAAAAGTAAAAGAATTAAGTTGGTTTGGAGGGTGACGGTTTACTTTAATGCAGGGTGCGAGGGTTGAAGTAAAGTGAATATGGAAATTTTTATGAATCAGGAGGTGTGAATTGGGAATGATAACTTTACCTAAAGAGATACAGAGCCCTGTCCAGGATTTCGCTTTGTCTTGCCAAGAACAGCTTAGAAAGACTTTGTTGCTGTGTTTAAGCCTGATAGTGATACTGGCAGCTGCGTTCTATCTTGATAATCAGGTTTGGTGGAAAGAAATATACTCTTATTCTTATCCTTTTTTACATGCTGTAATGGTTGTTATTTCGCCTTTTGGTGTCTATTTTTTCTTCCAATTAAGCAAAAGATTGAAAGAAAAAAATGATTTGACTGTATATCAAAAGCTAGTAAAAAAACTTGATGGTTCTTGTTTGAACTCATCAATAAAAAGTATTGATGAAGCAACTGCAGAAGCCTGCTTTTTGATGAATAAAAACCACCTTGTCAAAGGTGTATTCGAACACTATCAACCACTCTTAGCTACACGTAAGTTAGAGCTGTATCGTAAGGCGTTAACAGATTCACTTAATGCCGAGTTTGAAGAAGCTATGGCTGATTGTGCGTTTCAACTCCAATCTCATCTCAATAATGTTCCATTACTAAAAGTCAAAACTCAGATTGAATCATCTTTAAAGCATTTGAGAAAGCGCTATAAAGAAATGAACGCTCAATGGCTTGCCGCTTATGAAAAATTTTCTTTGTGGAATAAAATAAAATATAGCGATGGGCCAGATTTTTATGAGTTAAAAAGTGAAATTAATAAGTTATCTGACCTATTAGATACTTTGGAATCTGATTATGGAAATGACTTTAAGAATTTAAAGCTTCACTTCGATCATATAGAACTTCGTGCGATTGACCGGCTTCTTACTGCAAAGGAAACGGCAGACTCTTATATACAATGCTGTAACTTTAAAGATTCAAAGGAGTCAAATATATTACAAAAATCTCTCTGGTTATCTGCTTTATCTGTTCCTGTTTCTGCTTGGTCGGACGTTCAAGAAGCTGGTGAAATTTACGATGTACTTAGAGGGGTAAACAGCAATTTTGAGGGGATGACTGATGCAGAAGTTTGGTGGGAAACATTGTTTCTACCTGGTGAAAGCTTAGCTGGATTAGCTTCGCTCACAAAAGGTGCATATTTTGAACAATTAGTTGCTAATGATACTGGGGGGCAACTTTTTGAACATTTTAACAACCCTGACACTGACATCGTTATTGATGGTGTTGCATATCAATTAAAAGCGACAAATAGTGAGTCTTATATTCTCAGTGTTGATGAGAGTATTCCTGTTATTGCAACGTCAGAAGTGGCCTTATCGACAGGAGCGATAGACAGTGGAATTAGTAATAATGACATTTCAGACGTTGTAGATAATGCCTTAGGTGGAACAGTACTAGATGTCGGTGACACAACGGTTGATGCCATTTTATCTGGCCTAGGAGGCTTAGGGCTTTTTGCCACTCTGGAAGGTATTAATCATGCAACTAAAAAGTATGAAAAAAATGGTGATGTAGAAGAAGCAATTTTTGAAGGGGCAGGTGTTGCTATAGAAGGTACGGCTAAAGCTTTAGTTGGAACGGCTGAGATGAGTTACAAAATATTAGCATCTAGACCCAGTAGATTTATTGGTAGATTATTACTGAAAATCTGTAAGAAAATTGAGAAAAAACTCTCTTAAAATTGGAATGTAATGAAAATAGATCAATTAGTGGAAGGCCTAAAACAAGCTTTTTTTATTGAAAATCATCGTTTGGTTTTCTGGTATGACCCAAGCCGAGATTTTGAGACTGAGCTCGATCACCTTAGCTTATCGGATGTTACCGTTCTAAATATGGAAGGTAAGTCTCAGTTAGGTATCAAGCTCAAGTTAGAACTTGAAGACAAAGAAGGTAAATATTTACTGTATTTTCCTTCTGAAGAGCCTCATGTAGAAGACGATTGGTTGTTGGATATTAAGCTGTATTCAAGAAGTTTTTTTGCCGATCGAGTATCAATTATTTTCAATGATCTGGGGCTTCATCAGCAATCTATGCGAGCCCATTTGGCCCTTAGAGATAAATTTTTGGGCAGCAAAGGTCGTTTAACCAATTTGAAAAAATGGCTGCGCCCAGACGCTAATGAACAAGCCATTGATCTGGCTATGATGGCGGTGCTGGCAAAGTCTGAAGAAGCAGACATCAATCACATCCTTTTCTCCATTGCTTTTCAAGCCACAGAAGATGATCTAGGGCTTGAGTCTATGCCACCCATCATAGATGACTTTTTAAAGTTCGGGTTGCAGACCGCCTTCGTGGAACAGCTGCAGGTGTATTTTGGCTATCAGCCGAGTCAGGAAGAGTTGAGCGGTGATGTACCCTTTAACTTTGGCCGTTTTATGATCCGCCTTTTAGTGACCGGCTTTTGTGAAAATCTGGGTGAGGTACCTGATTGGGCAACCAATCAAATTCTACCGACGATTCATGCTCAAGCATCGATTCGAGCGTTGAACTCAAGATGGCGTGACAGCTCTCGATACTACCCAGCATTTGATAAAATATCGGAATGGGTCGCCAATAGCTTACACATCCGTGAAAAACTCAAAGCCATTCCTTTGGCATCGCTGGCTTCTATCGCGACGTTTGAAGTCGTTGAAGCGCAAATTATTGTGTCATTATCCGACGCCATTCCTCTCGCAAATCTACGTGAGCTAAAAAGCTTTAATGACATAGTAGGGCAGCGGCGAGATAACTATTGGGCTTCACGACATAAGGATGATGATACCCGTAGAAGGTATCGGATTATTTATGACGCCCTAGAAGCGTCTATCCTCTTGTTTACGTTGCGTAGAACGCACGAAGAGGGATTTCATTACCCAAGTTGCGATGCCGTCTATACCGCTTATCAAAGTGAGTTGTATCAGTTTGATATGGCTTATCGTCATTATCATGAAGCGTCTCAAGTGGCGCATGTTGACCTACTAAAAAAACTCGATGATGAAGTGGAGCAGTGTTACAGCCATTGGTTTATTGATAACTTAGCCAGAAACTGGGGCGAGAGAATAGCCAATGAGCATCGTTTGGACGATTGGCGCATTCAAGACGTTGCATTGCAACACCAGTTTTATAAGCGATCTGTTAAACCACTATTAGACCATGCTCAGAAAAAGCGTGTGATGGTGATTATTTCAGATGCGTTTCGTTTTGAAGCCGCGGTTGAGCTAGAGCAACGTGTTAATGAAAAACGTTACAGTAAAGCAACACTCAGTAGTCAATTAGGGGTTGTGCCCAGTTATACGACATTAGGCATGGCTTCGCTATTACCTCACAACACGTTGGACTACAAAGGCGATACGGACGATGTTTTAGTCGACGGTATTTCCAGCAAAGGCCTATCACAGCGCAATAAAATACTGCAAGCCCACGGCGGCATCGCGATTACCGCTGAAACACTTCGTGATTGGTCCCGTGATGAAGGGCGCTTGGCATTAAAAGATCAGCAGTTAGTGTATGTCTATCACAATGTCGTGGATGCGATTGGGGATGTAGCGTCAACAGAAAATAGAACTTTTCAGGCGGTAAGAGACGCCATTGATGAGCTGGCTGAGTTGGTTCGAAAAGCACAAATGCATTTTAATACATCGACCGTTATTGTGACGGCTGATCATGGTTTCTTGTTCCAACAAAGCAAGCCTGAAGCCGCCGACAGAACCAATCTGGAAGACAAACTTACAGATGTTATTAAGAGCAAAAAACGCTATGTGGTTGGGCAGAATTTACCTGAGCCAAAAGACGCCCTCTATGGATCAACGAAAATCACCGCGGGTACCACAAGCGATACCAAATTCTGGGTACCAAAAGGCGCTAATCGTTTTCATTTTGTCGGCGGTGCTCGGTTTGTCCATGGTGGTGTGATGCCACAAGAGATTGTGGTACCTGTTTTGACGGTGAAAGCATTGCGTGGTGAGAACGCCGCGTCAAGAA
This sequence comes from Paraglaciecola sp., assembly GCA_034111125.1. Classification (GTDB taxonomy): domain Bacteria; phylum Pseudomonadota; class Gammaproteobacteria; order Enterobacterales; family Alteromonadaceae; genus Paraglaciecola. Next base: position 1,209 of record JAWUXW010000222.1, on the reverse strand, counting down.
CCAAGCGTAAAGTAGGGGTCATGTCGGCTAAGCCTAGCTTAAAAATGGTTAATAACATTCAGTCGTTTGATTTCTTACAAACAGACACGGTAGACAATATGAAGCTGCCCATGACCGCTGTGGTGGGAATTTATGATGGTCCAAAATTAGTATCGAGCGAAGAAGTCATTACTTTTGATAGTACGTCAGACTCTATGGCTGAGCGCGTCAAGAAAGTTCGTTTGTCGCTACAAGGCAGTGACTTTAATAGGAACAATGACTACTTCTTAATCATTAAAGATAAAGATTTAGAAACAGAAATTGAGCGTTATAAAGTCACTATAGATTTGGCCTTTACGGACGATTTCTTTTAAGACGAGTTAAGAGATTACTTATGGATACTGTTAATAAAGCCGAAACAAGTGTGCCTGAAAGTGAAGACTTAGACACACTACTGAATACACATTTTGCAGGCCGTGTTGTTCGAAAAGACTTAACTAAGCTGATTAAAGAGGGGGCTAATGTCACAGTATATGTACTCGAATACTTGCTGGGCATGTATTGCGCGACAGACGATGCTGAAATCATTGACCAAGGGCTGCAAAATGTTAAGAAGATCTTAACCGATAACTATGTCAGACCCGATGAAGCCGAGAAGGTTAAATCTTTGATCCGTGAGCGCGGCAGCTATAAGATTATTGATCGTGTATCAGTTCGCTTAAATGAAAAGAAAGACAAATATGAAGCAAGTTTCAGTAACTTAGGTATTCGCGATGCTGAGATTTCAGCCGCTATTGTCAAAGAGTATGAAAAGCTGTTGGTCGGTGGGATTTGGTGTATTGCCACTATGAATTACTACCATGAAGAAGGCCAAAAAAGCTCTCCGTTTGGGGTAACGATCTTAAAGCCTATTCAAATGCCAAACATGAACATGGACGATTTATTTGAAGGCCGCAAAAATCTCACGACGCAACAATGGCGTGAAACGTTAATTCGTTCTATTGGTATGGAACCTGCCGCTTTAGATGAAACGGTTCAGTGGCACTTGCTGGCTCGCATGATTCCGTTTGTTGAGAATAACTACAACGTGTGTGAATTAGGTCCTAGGGGAACGGGTAAATCTCATATCTATAAGGAATGCTCGCCAAACAGTATTCTGGTATCAGGTGGACAAACGACTGTTGCTAACCTCTTCTACAACATGAGTACCCGTAAAGTGGGTCTTGTGGG
>JAWUXW010000221.1:0-12449 GCA_034111125.1 Paraglaciecola sp. | reverse complement strand
CCGACGACTGGAATAACCATAAAAGCAATTTTGGCCCTGTATTAGAAAGTTTTGTCGTTCAGCAGCTTATTTGTCAGGCCAGCTGGATAGGCAGTGATTTTAAATTCAGCCATTACCGCGATAAAGACCAGGTAGAAGTTGACCTGGTGATAGAACGTGGCCAACAGCTTTGGGGAGTAGAAGTAAAAAAAGCAGCCAGTATCAACCCAAAAGACAGTGCAGGTCTGGCCCGTTTGGCCGCTCAGGCAGGTAAGCGCTTTCAGGGTGGCATCTTACTCTATTGTGGCAATAACACCTTGCCACTGACTCAAGACAATTGTTATGCGGTACCGATGAATACACTGTGGCAGTAGAAAATTTTAATTAAAAAGTAATACGGCAATTATATGAAAAACGCTTATGCGTATAGGACGAAAACGATAGATGTTTGAACAAACTTTTAAAAATATAGATGATGTACTCTGGAAAGAGGCCGATTGAATTAACCGGAGCAAACCAGAATACGCTTAAAGTCAGTTTGCGTGAGCTGGTGAATTCAGGGCGACTTCAGCGGTATGGTAAAGGGCGAGCAACGTGGTAAAGCGCTTGATTTATAATGCTCAGGTAAAGCCACTAAAGCCTGTACTATGAACTCGTAATATTGAAAATAATGGCAACAATTAAATAACAAACGCATAAAGGAATAACTGTGGTTTCAGAGGCCGACACCAGAGCAAATTACATAGATCCAGCTTTAAAGGCAGCCAACTGGCAGTCAAGTAACATCATACGTGAACACTATTTCACGGATGGTCGAAAACTTGCCGGTGGAACCCGAGGCCGTCGCTGCTTTGTTGATTACCTATTACATAAAGACAATCGTTACTTAGCTGTCGTCGAAGCTAAAAAAGAAGATGAGCACCCCACTAAAGGGCTTCAACAAGCTATAGATTACGCTAAAAAACTCAACGTACGCTTCGTTTATTCTAGCAATGGCAAAGCAACCTATGAGTTTGATCTGGAAACAGGCAAAGGCGATTATATTGAGTTTTACCCTACACCGGCAGAGCTTGAGCAGCGTTTTGAAAGCACCACAACTGACCTAGGGCAACAACTACGCAATATACCCTTTCACTTAGAAGGAGCAATGCAGCCACGTTATTATCAGGAGCTAGCAGTACACGCTGCAACCGATGCCATTGGTCAGAGTAAACCACGTATATTACTCACGCTTGCCACTGGCACTGGTAAAACCTTTATCGCCTTTCAGATAGTACATAAACTCTTTCAAGCTCGCTGGAATAGAGCTCAACCAGGTAGTCGCCGCCCTCGCATACTCTTTTTGGCAGACCGTAACATTCTGGCAGATCAAGCAATTAACACCTTCAACCCTTACGAAAAAGATCTTATTAAAATCAATGGTGAGGAAGTTCGAAGCCGTAATGGCGTTGTACCCACTAACGCTCATATATTTTTTGCCATCTATCAGGCTATTGCTGAACGAGAAAATATCGATGGCTATTACAAAGCATACCCAGAAGACTTTTTTGACTTAATTCTTATCGACGAGTGTCACCGAGGTGCTGCGAATGAGGCTGGCTCATGGCGTGCAATATTGGATCACTTTACCAGTGCCGTAAACCTTGGCTTAACAGCAACGCCCAAGCGCACAGATAACGTAGATACTTATGATTATTTTGGCCAGCCTGCTTTTGAATACTCGCTGAAAGAGGGCATTAATGATGGTTTTTTAACGCCTTACCGAGTAAAGCGGGTACGTACCAATTTGGATGAACTGGTACTGACAAAAGACGATCAGGTTGTTGAGGGAGAATCGAGTCAGGACATCTACCAAGTCGAAGATTACGACAAAAAAATCGTCGTGGACGAACGAACCGAACTGGTCGCCAAAACCATTCTGAACAATATGCACCCAATGGATAAAACCATTGTTTTTTGTGAAAACCAAAATCATGCACTCACCATGCGAGACATGATTAACAAACATAAAGCGGTAACCGATCCTCACTACTGCGTTCGGGTTACAAGCGATGAAGGTAAGATTGGTCGAGAGCTGCTAGAGAAATTTCAAGATAACGACAAAGATATCCCCACTATTTTGACTTCATCACAAATGCTCACTACTGGCGTAGATGCCCGCAATGTTCGCAATATCGTACTCGACAGAAGTATTGGCTCTATGGTGGAGTTTAAACAAATAATTGGTCGTGGCACCCGCGTATTTGAAGGGAAGGACTACTTCACCATTATTGACTTTCGTGGTGCGACCAATAAATTCTACGACCAAGACTGGGATGGTGAGCCGGAAGCACCGGAACCGGGCGGCACCAGCGAACCAACGCCGCCACCTTATACCTCAGACCCACCCGTTACTAATGATCCGCCCACGGGTGATCCCGGTGAGCCATTGCCTCGTCTAAAGATAAAACTAGGCAAGCACAGGGAACTCAAAGTTATTGATATAGAAACCCGCTATATTGATGAAAACGGCAAGCCACTTACCCTGCAAGAGTTTGTAGAACGCCTGCTGCAACAACTACCTGGGTTATTTAAGTCGGTGGAAGAGCTAAGAGATATTTGGTCAGATCCTGATCAGCGAGAGACGTTACTCAATAAGTTGGTGCAGGCAGGCTTTGATAAAGAACAGTTAACCGTGTTACGTCGTATGTTCGAAGCCGAAGAGTGCGATGTATTCGACCTGCTCGCCTTTCTTGCCTTTGAGCAACCAATGTCCACAAGGCACCACCGAGCGGAAGCTGTTCGTAGCAATCAAGAATTTTTTGGTCAATACCAACAAGATAAAGCAAAAAACTTTTTACGTTTCGTACTCAATCGCTATGAGCAGACAGGGGTAACGGAGTTATCCCGTGAGCGCCTGCCAGCACTGATTGAGCTGTCAGGTTTGGGCACCACTAAAGATGCTTCACAAGCCTTTGGTGGTAAGCCAGCACACTTACTTGAGGCATTTAAACAGTTGCAACATCAGCTTTACCACACGGCGTAATTTATGGAAATTGCATTAGCACCCAATCAACTCTGCACAGATTGGCAAACACTAACCGTTGATAAAGTTGCGACACTTATTGGAGAAAATGGCTGTGGTAAATCTACAATCTTACATTCTATTTTCAACTCTAGAGTTACAGCGTCAGAAGAAGACAGCGGTCGATTAATATGCTTTACATCAGGCCAAAATGAGAACTTTTCTAGAATATTTTCAAATAAAATAGATGGATTGAGAAAAACAGATGATTTGAGTGATATTGATTTCGGCTGTTTATATTTTACAAAACGAAATGTTCGCTCATTAGTATTTCTAGCTTCGACTTTTATCTCTCAAGGGCTGGTAAGATCCTTTCTTGGGACAAAGGGATACATAAAAGCTGAAGATGATTTAGACCAAATATCAACATTCTCTATTCCGTTAGAAATACCAATTAATTATCTTAAAACGATTAGGTCAGATGAAGAAAAAGAGGCGTTGGATTTCTCGCACCCTTCAATTAGGAAAAGGCCATTTAATCAACGTCTTGAGTCATTCGTTGACAATGCTGGCGAACTAGATACTTTTGAAACAATTCTTGAAAAAGGAAAAGGAATAAAAAAGCAAACTATTTCATTTACATCAAAGGACTTTTTTAATTGTTTCGATGGGTCAAAGTTAGATGCGACAAAATTTCTAGTCGAAGGAGCCTATAACGGCTATTTTCTTGATGCTGATGGCTCACAGTTAAGGTTTAACGAAGGCCTAGAGTTTGAAGAGTTGAGCGATGGTGAATATCAAATGTTATTCCTCTACTCATTGATTGATTTATTCGACTCTGAAAATACATTGTATCTATTAGATGAGGCGGACTCCCACCTACATTACACGAATGTTAAAAAACTATGGCGAACATTAAGGGAAGCCAAAGGCCAAACAATAACAACATCTCATCTTCTAGAATCCATTTCAGCAACAGGCATAAACAACATTCATCTTGTTTTCAAAGGTAGAATTACAGATGAGGACAAATTTGCAGCACTGACAAAGCGTTTAGATCAATTAGGCTATGTCCAAAAAGCGCAATTTAAAGTTTGCTCTCTTATTGAGAATATTGTGCTTATAGACGACCCTGATGACTGGGTTATTTTCAAGATGCTTGCTGAAAGGAAGCTAGAGCGGCCGCTTCCAAGATTGAACGATATACAAGCTATTAAGAAAGAATCAAATTACGAGCAACATACCTGTGGTTTTGGTAAAAGTAAAATTGCTTGGGCGGATGCTTTTTCAATACGGTCCTCGGAATGGGACATTCAAACAAAAAACATTTTTCTTATCTGCGATAGGGATAACTTGCCTGTCGCTAGTATCGATGTAGCCAATGGAGTCTCAGTTAATGGGGAAAATGCACAGCCTAGCAGCTGGTCAGGCCAAACCAGCCCAAAAGTACATTTACTCTCTTGGCGACACCGTGAAATTGAAAATTATCTTCTTAGCCATACTGCGCTAACTGTACATAATCTATTACTTCAAATTAATGATCAACTAGGAGTTGAGCATCAGTTAGTTGCAAACGTGGCTTCCGATTCTGAGCCTGTGAGATGTCTTGATGTTAAGGAAGTTATTAAACCTATTATCAAACCAGAAGAAGGTTTATGCCTTGAATCACTACAAACCTATATCGACTTGATACCACCCGCAGAAATCAGCGAAGACATCACCAATATGTACAACTTTATTATCGGAAAACTTTAAGCATGTCATTACAACAAAAAATTGACCGCATTACCGACATTCTCCGCCGAGATGATGGCATCAGTGGTGCCATGCACTATACCGAGCAAACCTCATGGGTATTGTTTCTTAAATTCCTAGATGACTACGAATCAGAAAAAGAAGACGAAGCGGTATTGTCTGGCAAAAGTTATCAGCCGGTATTGGATAAAGAGCACCGCTGGGAAAATTGGGCTTGCCCCAAAACCAGTAACGGTAAACTAGACATCACCAAGGTCCGTACAGGCGACGACCTTACCGATTATGTAAACAACGAGCTTTTCCCCTATTTAAAATCATTTGGCACTATCACCACCGTCGATACTAAATCGTTCACATACAAAATCGGCGGAATTTTTCAGTATTTAGATAACAAGGTTGCCTCTGGCCATACCCTGCGTGAAGTGCTGGATATTATCGATACCCTTAACTTTCAATCCAGCGATGAAATGTTTGAGCTTTCGCATGTGTATGAAGGCTTATTACAAAACATGGGCGATGCCGGTGGTTATGCCGGTGAGTTTTATACGCCTCGCGCGGTCATTCGCAGTATTGTAAACGTAATAGACCCACAGCCGGGGCAAAGTATTTATGATGCTGCCGCCGGTTCATGCGGTTTTTTAGTACAAGCCTTCGAGCACTTAAAAGCCAATAAAAATAAACTAACCACCGATCAATGGGATTTTATTCAACGCGACACCTTTTTTGGTTATGAGAAAACCTCATTGGCCTATGTGATGGGTATGATGAATATGATTTTGCATGGTATTGAGTCACCTAACCTGTACCGTGGCAATACCCTCACACAAAACATCCGCGATATTCAGGAAAAAGACCGTTACGACATTATTCTGGCTAATCCGCCTTTTGGAGGTAAAGAAAAATCACAAATCCAACAAAATTTTCCCATTCAAAGTAACGCTACTGAATTGCTGTTTTTACAGCACTTTATGAAAACCTTAAAAGTGGGTGGTAAAGCAGCGATAGTCGTGCCAGAAGGCGTGCTGTTCCAAACCAATAGCGCCTTTAAACAAGTGAAACAGGAATTGTTAGAAAACTTTAACCTGCATACCATTTTAAGCCTGCCTGCTGGGGTGTTTTTGCCGTACTCGGGTGTTAAAACCAATGTGCTATTTTTTGAGCGTAGTGGTGGCACCAGTGATGTGTGGTATTACGAATGCGAGCCAGAGCAAAAACTCACAAAAAATAAGCCCATTACCGGTGGGCATTTAAAAGAATTTGTAAACCTTTATGCGAGCCGTGAAACCACCGAACAGTCATGGACAGTGCCTGTCAGCAAGCTAACAGAAGATTATGACCTGTCCGCCAAAAATCCTGCCAAACAGAAGGATGCCGAGCATTTAGCACCCAGCGATATTCTTAAACAGATCCGTACTAAGGAAAAGTTGGTGTCAGTCCTGTTGGATGAAATTGAAAGCCTGTTGGTGGAGAAGTAGACATGGAGCAGTCTACCTACACATTGCCCAAAGACTGGGTATGGAAATCACTTGCTGATGTTTCTGAAAAAATTACAGACGGAACACATCACAGCCCAAAGACTCAGCATTCTGAATGGGATGAAGGTCGATATAAATATATAACTTCAAAAAATATTAAAAATTGGGGAATGGCATTATCCAATATATCTTATGTTGATGAGGGTATTCATAACGAAATTTATTCTCGATGTAATCCAGAATATCAGGACCAATTATTAACCAAGGACGGTGCAATGACAGGCACTTGCTGCCTGAATGAATTAGATGAACCCTTTTCACTATTATCTAGCGTTGCGCTTATCAAGCAAAATCGTTCCCTTATTTTACCGAAATTTTTAAATTACTACTTGCAGAGTCATGTTGGACAAGAATTTTTATTGAGTGATATTTCTGGTGCCGCTATCACACGTACAAACCTAAAGAAATTAAAGAGCACGCCGATCCCTGTAGCTCCTATCTTGGAACAAAAACGCATCGTCGAAAAACTCGATGCACTGCTCACCCGCATCGACACCGCCATTGAGCATTTACAGGAAAGTGTTAAGTTGGCAGGTTTACTTTCCAAGAATGGACTGGCTGATATATTTGAAAAACTAAAAACAGGAAATAACATTGTCCCATTGTCTTCTGTTGTCAAAATTAACAGTGGTATTGCATTGCCTAAGCTGTTCAAGAAGGGTTTTGATCAAGGTGATATCCCTTTCTACAAAGTAGCTCAGATGAATAACCATCATGATAATATGGTTAATCCACAGATTCGTTTTAATATTGAAATATCCAAAAAAAACAAAGTAAAGCTATTCCCAAAAGGCAGCACGTTAATCCCTAAAAGAGGGGGGGCCATCCTCACCAATAAGAAGCGAATGTTGCTAGAAGATGCTTCCTATGACAGTAATATCATGGGGCTAAAGGCTGATGAGTCGAAGATATCCGACGGGTATTTGTTTGCCTTTATGCGCACCATAGACTTAGCAAACTTTGTTGACGCCAGCACAATTCCACAGGTAAACAACAAGCATATTAATCAAATGCAGATTCCTTTAGTCAGCCTATTTGAGCAAGGTATAGCTGTTAAAAGTGTCAATCTACTCGTTGAAAAGCTTGGTAACACTACTATTCAAGTTAAAAGTCAATTGAATGACTTATATGCATTGAAAAACTCAATTCTCGATTCAGCATTTAAAGGTGAGCTCTAAGGAAGGAATATGACATTTGACACATCTACGTTACAGCAAAAACCATTTAAAGAAGCGCTTGAGAAATTAGAAGGCTTATTGTCTCATACCAAGGCAATATTACTTGGTGCAGGTGCAAGTTACTGTGCGGGGCTGCCATTAACTAACCAGCTTACAGCGAGCGTACTTGCAAGTGATAAATTGTCAGATGATTCAAAGGGAATTCTGACAGCAATACAAACCTCGTTTACTGATGCAAATCCTGCGGCTCATATAGAAGACTTTTTAAGCGAGCTGGTGGATTGGTTGGCAATTGCCAATCGTAGAGCCAGCAGAGCTGTGCCTGATAATACTGTGACCATAGGTGCCGCGACTTATACAGAAAAGCAGTTAGCTACCGCAATTGATGAAATCAAGTTGGCTATTGAGGGGCAGATTAGTCAACAGGTAGATTCCAGTATTCATGAGCGTTTTGTACAGGCTTTACATCGGCCAATGCGCCCAGGGAAAGCAACTCACGGCGAATGCATCGACTATCTAGTCATGAATTATGACTCTCTTATTGAAGATGCCCTGGCTCTTTCCAAAGTGCATTATGCTGATGGCCTTGCTGGCGGAGTATCGGCTTGGTGGGAGCCATTGACCTTTGATGCCAAAGGGTTAGATGCAAAGGTTTATAAACTGCATGGCTCGATCGACTGGGTTGAAACTTCTGGCTCAACAGTGCCGCATCGTATCGCTTCACATTTAGAGCGAAGTGCAGAAACAACATCCAAGATTATGATTTGGCCAGCATCGACTAAATACCGTGAAGCCCAGCTTGACCCCTATGCTCATTTAATGGCCAAAGCCCGAGCAGTGTTAAACCCCAATAATGGTGAACAACGGGTTTTACTGATTTTGGGTTACAGCTTTGGTGATGCGCACATTAATCTTGAAATTGAACGCGGATTAAAAGCATCTAATGGCAACCTTACGGTTATTGTATTTACCAGTGATGCTACACCTAATGGCATTTTAGATTCTTGGCACCAAGATCCTGAGATAAATGAGCAAGTATTAATATTTGCTGACAAAGGTTTTTTTCACGCAGGCCAACAAGAACATTCTGCACAGAGTATTGAGTGGTGGAAGTTTGAAAATTTAACACAGATTCTTGAGGGAGGAGCTTAGCATGGAGCACAGTAGATATTCCAAACCCATAGAGAACCTTGCCATTGGTAAAATTATTGAAGTCGATGGCTCTCGAATTATTGCCGAGCTTGACCCTTCCATATCTGATCTTTCCCGAGTTTTTGCCGGTGAGAATTACCCCATTGGGCAATTTGGCTCAATTATAAAAGTTCACTTTGGTCGGCGCTCGATATATGGGTTAGTTAGCCGCCTCCGTATGAAGGCTGATTATCAGCTTGAGCAAGGGCTGCCTGTTGCATCTTCAGATGAGCGCATTATTGAAGCTGATTTATTTGGTGAGGGTGAGTGGCGTAAAAATGAAAACGGTGATTTATCACTTGAGTTTGAACGTGGTGTAGCGACTTATCCTCTGCCACAGCAAACCTTGTACATCACTCCAAAGGCTGAACTTCGTTTTATTTATGGTGATGCCAGAGGCGCTGTCATTCAGCTTGGCGAGCATGTCGGTTCTGGTGGTGCTCCCTGTTACGCCGAGCTAAATGAGTTATTAGGCAAGCATACGGCCATTTTGGGTTCTACGGGCGCAGGTAAATCAGGTGCGGTTGCGGCAGTTATTCACAGTATTCTTGAACGTGGAGATATTGCGAACCACCAACATTGGCATCCACAAATTATCGTACTCGACCCGCATAACGAATATGGCAAAGCTTTCCCGGAACATCAGCGTCTTTCAACCGATGAAGGAACGCTGGTGTTGCCTTATTGGTTGTTAGATTTGGAAGAGTCTTTAAGCTTATTTATTGGTAAAACAGAATATGCAGCTACTTCGCAATCAAATATTATAAAAAACGCCTTGATTAAAGTGCGTGAACAAGCCGCAGAGTCATTGGGGTTGGATAAAACCAAGTTAACTGTAGACTCTCCAGTACCTTATGTTTTAGGTGATACCTATGGGCTAGATAATTTTGGAAAGAATGGTGATGACCTTTATACGATAGGGTTAATAGGCGCTATAAATACTCAGCGACCACAAAACAAAAGTCAAAAAGATCATGAAGATTATAATAAAGTTATCCGTAAAATTAGCTCTTTGCTAAAAGATGGTCGGCTTAATTTTATGATGAAACCTTGGGATGGGGTTCAAGACCCGCTACCTACTATCGTTAATCAATTCTTAACTCGCAAAACCACAGTGCAGATTGTAGACCTTTCCGGTGTGCCCAACGAAGTTGCTGGCGTTGCAAGTGCCGCGATAGCACGAATTATTTTTCAGTTAAAAGTTTGGCAGTCAGAGGATGAGCGGCGTGACAGCCCGGTTTTGCTGGTATGTGAAGAAGCTCACCGTTATGTTCCCAACAGAGGCGAAGCGCAGTATGAAGCGGCTCAATCCGCAATCAGGCGTATTGCTAAAGAGGGTCGCAAATATGGTGTTGGTTTACTGCTGGTGTCTCAGCGCCCCAGTGAAGTTGAGGCTACAGTGCTTTCGCAATGTAACTCATGGATTGTTCTGAGAATAACAAATGATTCAGACCGAGAGCATGTTCGAAGTGTGTTACCAGACTCGATGTCCGGCTTAACCAAAATGCTTTCAGGTTTGCGTAGGCAAGAAGCGATTTTTGTAGGCCAGGCAGCCACACTCCCGTCACGTATTATGATTCGCAGTTTATCCAAGGAGCAGCTTCCTCGTTCTAACGATGTAGATTTTGATAAAGGCTGGCAGAAAGAAGCGCTATCTGAAGATCAAATTGGAACTGTTGTGGAGCGGTGGCGGTATCAAAGCAGATGAGGATCAAAAACATAAAGGCCTAACTTATTGAACCGTAATCTTTTCATGATTGCTGCTCGGTCTATTAACCATTGCAGGACTGCCCCAAGGCCCATGTAGTCGGTGTATCCAAGCTGCCTCTTTGTTTAGTGCTCTCAGTATGTTTTTTACGGTTAACCAATATCGGTAACGGGAGCTTGGTTTGAGATGTCTTGTTTGGACTTGTAAGTACCAGCGCAGATGCTTGAGTTGATATTGGTACGGGCCAACCTGAAATCTCGTCCATATAACAGCCGCTATTTTCTTTGCACGCTGTGTATGTTCTTTAACGCGAGCACTTCGATTACCTTTCAGTTTACGATTTAATAAGTGCTCCATATGTTGTTTGGCTTGTTTGTGATTGGCTGGGCGCATAATTATTCAATACGCTATTTACTACTGCCAATATAGGCTGCAACCACATCGGTGCGATTGTGCCCTAATTCTTGGGCGAGAAGAGTTCGGGCTTTTTGATCCAGCGCTTTATCAGCTTGTCGTTTTCCCGCAATGACCGGAGCAGGATAGCCAGTAATGGCTTGGTAGCGTTCGCAGGCATAGGCGGCTCGCATATCGTGAAAACCATTGATGGCTGTCTGTTTTGTCATGGCCCGCCACTGGTTATACCGGTGGACTCGCCATTGCTTATAGTTGCTTTCAGGTGGAATTAAATTCTGTTCTTTGCTCTGTATGAGAGTGGCGGCTTTTAGGGTTTGCAGGCACTGGTTACTGACGGGTATCCACCGGTCTGACCCTTTGCCTCTTCCGCCCTTGGTGCCTTGAGTAATATTGATACGCCCGTGTTGCCTGGCCTGGCGGAGGGCTTTGCGTGTATCGAGTAAAGAAGCTTCTTTAAAACGTAAACCCAGATCACGGGTGAGTTGAGCAATGAGCATCGTCCGGTTTTGACCGTGTTTAACGGTGATGGCTTTTAGCACGTCCGGTCTGACCGTTGCGGGAATGGTTGAACGAACGTGGGAACGCTGCCCAATAATTTGTGCAGGCTTAATACTCAGCACGGTATCTTTACGCATGGTTTCCAGTATCACATTCACCGTTGATAGCCGGTTTTGAGCATAGACCACGCTCATTTCCCCCTTGCTAACTAATTCTTTCAAAAGCTGATTATGTTTGTTCAGAACGGTCGAGGTAATATTTCTAGTATCGTTAATTCCTTCACCCTTTAAAAAATGAACAAATTGGTTCCAGCGTTCTTCATGGGTTGCACGGGTACTGAAATGACCCTGACCATACCGATCAGCCAGTGCATTTTTACCCGCCCATGCTAGTTGTTTGCCATAACCATAATTACGATTGCCGCCCACGTTGCCCATATAAACCCTGAAACTGGTAAGTGTTAAACCGGATTAAGCACCGGTCGTGCTGTGCTGGTACGCTCAGCCTGCGGAGTGTTAAAACCTCTAGGACAAATGACTGGCTCCTCATGCTTGGTACGCCTGAACAGGGGTTAATGCCTGCGGGTTGCGTACTGTGCCAATTGATCAAACCTTTAAATAGGGTTTAGTCGTTGGTCGCATGGGTGCCTGTGTCGGCGTTTTTACTGCTTTTGTATCAGCGATGTGGCTGCTAATACGTTGTTTTGGCGACGATTATTGCCGAATTTTCAGACCCGTCTCTGTGTAAATAACCCACAGAGACGGGTTGGCGCATCGTTGCCGGTTTCTCATTTTTGCTAGCATCACCTCCTTTTTAGGTGTGTTGATTAATGGAAGGGTGTGTTTGTGAATGCATGTGATCCCCGATTAATGGGTTAAACAGGGATCAAATCATTCACGGCATTTGTTCCACTGGAACCCATGTGCCTTCATGCCAATTACTCATGAAGGACTTGCTTGCAGCTAAGTCTGTAGCTGCCACAGATAAGTGCCACCACTAGAACATAAAATCCTTAGCCGTAACCCTTAAAAACCGTACAAGGGGTGTGTAATGGTTTAATAAACCTGTAGGACTTGATAGCCTATTAACCATCAAAATAGGACAAGCAATGACTGACAAAATCAGAAAAACCCGTAAGGAATTCACACCAGATCAGCGATTAGAATACGCTAAGTTAATGGTGGAGG
>JAWUXW010000220.1:0-11488 GCA_034111125.1 Paraglaciecola sp. | reverse complement strand
AAAACCTAGGGTCAAAGAAATGGTGCGTGTACCTTCACTTAATACTAGTAAGGGAGATGCCAGTGCCCAGCCGAAACTAGCCTCGGGTGCGGGGTCTTTTTCGCAGATTTGTTCACCCTGACCAAAGGTCTTCCAGCGCGATAAACCATCACTTTCAGCTTTCACTGAATTGGCTATTGCGTCAGCAGCTGGATATAAATTTCGCCATTCTGACTTTTTCGGCACCGGTGTTTGAAAGTTCTCACGATTACGCTGGGCTACTTCGAGTACTCTATATACATACTCCCAATCGGTCGGTGCTCGCTCCCCAACAGGTTCAATTTCCCTGTTCACGATATAACTTAGATAGGATCGGTCCTTTTCTGCGAGCCCATACTCGCCGAGTTTATTCAGCACCTCGTCAATCTGTTGTGCTGAATCCGCGTTTTCCGAAAGTGTATCCCCGAGAACGATGTCGAGCATATCGCTCAGGGCTTGAATGTTGCTATTAATATCGTCCATGGGGGCGACGTCTGGATCAGGCTGCGCAATGCACTTGAGGACTTCGCGTCGCCGCGTATAGATCATTTTCCGATGCGCCGCCGTGACGATCCCGTAGACTCGGTTCCAGTCCTGCTCATCATTATTGATATTGCTATTTGCCAAAGGCGCCGCCACCGACATGATGTAATAAAAATTCTCAGCGGACATATAGAAATAATGTTCTACATCAACAAAGGCCGCATAATACTCATCGAGGCCACCGTCGATCGTAAGGACTGGCTCCCCCACTGCCGCCGTTAACTTGGCAGCAAAATCGTATGAGGGTTGCGGATCATCGATAGACTTTTCATTAACGCCATTAGGCCTGCGCTGTCTTGCCTTTTCGAGCAATAAATTGATTTCGTTCCATTGAACATCCATTTCTGTTTTGATTTTCATCATGGATTTGAAATCATCAAGCGACAAAGGAGAAAGGGCCTTTTCGATAAACTCGATGATCGTTTTTTCATCTGGACGTCTAAGACAAGCATCATAAGCATCATCAATGCTTTTGACTTCGGTGACACTGTTGAATAGTTCGTCCAACGACGCCTTATTCAGTAATGCCTTCAGGTTGCTATCAAAATCTGGCGAATTTTCTGGTGTGATCAAGAATGATGATTGGTTTATTTTACCTGCGTTGTTCAAATAGGTATTTATGCTCTTCCAGGCCGCATCATCTTTTTGTTCGCGCAAGTGTTTCCGTTTCATAAGCTCGCGAAAATCGTCGAAGGAAGGATTACCCTGATCCGTCATGTACAACTGCGTTATCGCAACGTGAATAAGTTGTTGTGCTTTTTCAAGTATGCTGAAATTGACTTGCTGATTTGCTGAGGGAACATCGGCATAGATTGGTAGCGGCAATGGATCACCAGGATTCGGTTGTCCCAAAGCAATACGCAGCATGGCAACAAAGGCCTCTTTGCGGTTACCGCCAATCAGATTGGGTGGGCAGGCCTCTTTGAGTCCGGTGACTTTTCTTTGTGAATACAGCGTGCTGAGCTGCCCAATCTCAATATTGTTGGCGATCAATTCATGTTCTGTGCGGTAGGCCAGCGCCTGGCCGAGGCTGTCTTTGCCCGCCTGTAGATCAGTGCCCAAGGGCATTCGTTGTTGATCCGTTCCGTGTTCTAGCTCCACCAGCACATGCACTTTATCAGGCACTGATTTTTTGCGAACCATTTTAAGTACATCACGATAAAAAAACTCTAAGTGGCTGCGAGTTAACGTATTAATTTGATTGCGCGTTTGGCCCAATAATTTAAGAAAAACCAGAAATAAAGCCAAATGTGGACGTGTGTATGGCGCGGCTTGTTGCGGTGAGAAAGATTCAGGGTATTCAACGTAGCGCGCAGCTTCTTCGAGATCAATCTCATCAGAGATAAAACCGCTCCAGTCTAATCCGTGGTCAAGGTTATCTAATCCGTAATACTTAAGTTCACAGGCGTACTCTTTGGCAAACGCCAGTAAGTCCTGGGTTGTTCGTTCGTCGACCTGCGCATAATTTGGATCCAACGCGGCGAGGATACGTCCGCTCTGGCTGGTGCCATCGCGCATGCGCAAAGGTTTGTTATTATCTGTAGCCATTAGCTGCCCATAACTTTCATATTGGTAGGCACAAACATGCCATTGCCTGAGTACGAAGGTGTCGCATCGGGGATCGGTGCGCCTGGTCCAGGTGGTGGTTGTTTGGCGGGACTTTGCACTTCAAATTTGGCGGTGAACTGGCCACCTTTTAGTAATACCGCTTTACCTCCAGTTTGAGTTTTACTGGCTTTTTGATCACCTGCTAGGGCAGTGATTTTCAGCGTACCTGAGCCAGGAATTGAATACTGGGGAGTCATATAAATACAGCCTGCCACTTCCACTTTGGACTCATCACCATCCACAGCTATTTTCTTACCGTTTATGGTTGCAGGACCGCTCCCTTCTATTTTTCCTGGCTGCACAACCACAATCGCTGCCCCAAAAGCGGGTATAAACATTACACTGTCCCCATCAATTAAAATAAGATCCGCCATATCACCACTAACCCACCACAGAGGCTTCGTTGATGTAAAACGGATAGACCATGTTGTAGCGCGAATTAGTAGCACGTATGGTGTAATCGATATTGATCATTAGCGTGGCGACATGTATTTCGCTTTGAACGACGTCTATGTTATTGACTGCAATCCTGGACTCGTGATGCAGGATTGCGTCTTCTATCACGTTACGTATCCGACCAATCAGTCCCTGACTGATCTCTGTAAACAAAAATTCGTTCAGGTTACAACCAAAATCTTCCTGCATGACACGCTCGTCACGTTGAGTTGCAAGCAAGATAGCCAGGCTTTGTTCAATGTCTTCTTTTCCTGAGACAAGATGCACGTTTTCACCGGAGGATGAAAAACTAGGGGGAAAGCTCCAGCCCTTGCCAAGAAACGAGTCGTTGTTGGTCATGGTTT
This sequence comes from Paraglaciecola sp., assembly GCA_034111125.1. Lineage (GTDB taxonomy): Bacteria > Pseudomonadota > Gammaproteobacteria > Enterobacterales > Alteromonadaceae > Paraglaciecola. Next base: position 8,519 of record JAWUXW010000220.1, on the reverse strand, counting down.
ATTTTCCTGCGGAAACGGTGCGTTTGAGTGTCGACTTAGTTTCAGCATCCCCAGTTGCCGTTTCAGTGTTCACTTCGTCCTGAGGTGCTTTGGCTGGCTCGATTTGCTCAGAGGCCTGTTGTTGGATGTTTGCTACTGCATTGTAAACTTTCGCATAAGGCAGATTACCCAGCCCTTCGAGGATCAAGTTTACGTTTTCAATTGATAGACTCAGTTTTATTGTTTGCATTGTTCACTTTCCTGTTTTTTAGAATATTTTACTGTTCGCCATTTCTGTTCACAATTAATGTTTACAGTAAAGAATGAGCGAATTAATGGGTCTCAGACATGACATTTATTTGATATCCACTTTCGCCCCTTTGATCTCGACATTTCCGGTCGCTTCCAATTTAAAATCTTTGGCCGTTTTTATGGTAATACCGCTGTCGTCCATCTTGAACTCGTTGCCATTTTGATCGATCAGCTCCAGGGATTTTGCGCTGTCATCAAGCAGGATGCGCGCACCCTCGGCCGTCTCAATGAAGATCGAGCCTTTCTTGTCGTCAATAAAACCGATCATGCTGCCGGTCTTGGTAACAATCGCTTTAGTTGTGTTTTCCTTGGTGATCTCCGATGCATTCTTGGGCGGTGTGTTTTTAGGACTAAAAAGCCCACCTAAAATAACGGGCTGACGAGGGTCCTGGTTAAAGAATCCCACGACTACTTCATCGCCTGTTTCGGGTCGAAAAAACCATCCTCGATTTTTGCCCGCATCAGGCGCGGCCAAACGCGCCCAAACAGCGCCGGTCTTCTCGTCAATACCAGGTAGTATCACTTTAACTCTAAACTGCTTATCGGGATCTTCTTCGAACTTATCAACCACGCCAATGTGCAGCCCACTGATCCCCGGTAGTAAACCTGCAGCAGGCACATCCTGAATGGCTTCTTGCAGCGCAAAAGGACGCGCTGAAAGACCGAACTGAATATCGCTACGCCATCCATTCACGTCAATACGATGACAGATACCTGTGACAAGAGTTGTGCCGTTAAACCGTTTCCCAACGCCATCAATTTCAATCGCGTCTAATAAATTTAGATCGGCAAGTCCAGGCACGGATACGCGACCGCGGATCATGGATAAACGACTTCGCATTAAACGACCATCGGCCCATCCTTGGAGTTCTTCCGGCGAAATTGATGCTGAGTTTGAAAGGTGACAAGTATCAAAACCGACCGCTTTAGCAAGCTTGGCACCATCGAGATCACCCTGCTTTAAATCAAATGGTTTTGCGTTAGTATCGGGTCTAAATTTTGCCTCCTTAATGTCCCACCCAGTACTTTGCACTTCACCATACTGAGAGCTCGCATCTAGTTCGAATTCAAAATCGTATATTTCACTGATCCCATAATCAACTGTGTGTTTTGGCTCTGCGGTCAAATCAACTTTGCCCATGGAGAGCTCGCCATCTAGTGCGGTTACTAGCAAACCCTGAGCCTCTGCACGGGAGACGATAAAATCCCAGTCAGTGCAATAGTACTGCACAATTTGCGCATGCTTGTGCTTGGTTATCGCCAACTTACCTTGCTTAAGACCAGCATCCTTAATTAGCTGAGCAAGCACTTCGCTGTCATCTTTGTCTGCGAAAACTGCACTTTTACGTATCTGAGTCAATTTAACTGCAGCATCTTTTAATTCAATCCGTAGTAGCGAACCTTTGCCGTCGGCTTCCACACCGTGTCGCACCACAGGCCCCTTAAAAACAGTCGCGTCTTCAGTTGTCGATTCATAACGTAATTTAATTTCAATTTCTTTGCCCGGTTCAAAATAACCCGCATTGCTTAAATTAAATTTCCGCGCAGCGGCATCTCCATCCAATAACACCAAGCTAGCATAAGGGATGCGGTTAACTTCTCTGCGAATATCGATTGACATTATTTCATAAATCGAATCAATTTCTTTGCCTGCACTGAACAACGTCGCGGTTACAACTGCCATAGTTAATCAATCCTCTGGTTGCGCTGTAGCGGCGGAAAACTTAGATTATGACCTGGGATCAGGTTCCTGAAATCGTCTAGGTTGTTAGTGCGAGCTATAAATAGATAGTGTTTCGACGTGCCGTAAATTTGCTTGCATAAAAACGGTAAAGTATCACCACTTTTTACCGTACGCACATGGGTAAGATCAGGTGAATTTTTGCCAGCCTCACGGAAGATTGTTATTGCACTCTTATCCTCAACAAAACTAACATCGAGTTCGGCCCTGATTGGATCGCCGCTTTCATCGAACAATTTAAACGTAATATCGAGCGTTGTTAACCGACCTGAAAACTTGAATTCTCCCCAACGGATCATCAAATAATTGGGTGCATGGATATCACCGTTCATTTTCAGGCAAAGTTTTTTGAATTTTTCGATCTTTTTCTTAACGCTTTCCTCTGTGAGTTTTTGAGCCAGCATTTCGGCACCAGAATAGTTAACCCCAGTGCCATCAAGAATAAACTTAAAAGTAAGACCGCCAGGTGGCGTGTAGGCATATTGGGCACGCTTACCAGGAGTGTTTATGGCCTGGTTATTGGGTGAATCATAGGCAATGGCATGCTTTTCCTGAAAACTGGTAGGATTGAACATGACGGCCATGCTGCTGGGATCGGCGGGGGTTTTGCGCTCCTCATCGGTATAAGCATCAATCTGTAATTTTTCCATCTTAAATAGGTTTAACAAGGCCATACTTATCGCTCTCTATTTTTTGTCATAAGGGCCATTACCTGTCGTACGCATTCTTGCACGATAGCATCGGTATTGGCTCCGCTTGTATCCGGGGAAAGGGCTATAGATCCGTCAGCCGGCCCCATGTCTGTCGCTTGGCTTGCATCGTTGACAATGGTTCTTATCACCAGCTCTTTGATTTCGACAGGCATGTTCAGACCCTTAAAATTTGCATGCGGGTATAAGCCAGTTCCATGGTGTCTATCACCAAACCGGGTTCCGCACTTAGATCAGACGTCGACCATTTGACAGGATATGCTTTGATAAATAACCACGCGGCAAGGGGTAATTTACTCTCACTCAGTAACGTCACTAATACGTTGGAAGTAGCAAACTTAAACAACGACATAGTGGCATTAAATTCAAGATTAAGCGGTGACCCAATAACCATTCCACGCTCGAGTACTAAGTTGCCGTACTTGATCCCAGTAGGCAGTTTTTGGGTGTACAGATTTTGACCTCCTTCGCTCAATGGTTCAGTTTCGACTTCCGCCGAGAGCCCAGATACTTTTTGAAAACGAATATCAACCGGATTTGGGATCACGCCACCGGCGAAAAAAAACACGCCAAAACGAAACCCAGCGATAGGCTCATGGGTTAATGATAATTCAGGTAAAGTCACTTGAGTACTCCATTAAATTCACTGGTGCTCAACCGATATGCCTGAGGCCATCAATGTCAAGGTATCAATTGCTGCTTCATTGCTATTAGCTTGCAACGTAGGGGCCTCCATTTTGATCACAAGCGCTTTTTGAATTTTCCATGTCACCACTGGTGCCCCTTTTTCATCACATAAGCTCACGCTGATAAATTTTTTATCTACTGAATCTAGCCACTGATAAAGTTGGGTAGCACCGGCAATCACGCCTTTTTTTAGAACAATTTCAGAATATTTGTCGTAACGAAACTTAGTGATCGCTTCGCCTTCCCAAAAACTCAAACCATGTTGATAGGTGAGTTTTTGATATTCGCGCACCAACCCAGACACCTCGGTAAAACTCATAGTCGTTTCACCGATGGTGACCTTGAAGTTATAGGCAGCCAGCGGATACTTTGTACGCTGACTCGTAGCAGTTTCAGACATATTCAGTGCGACTTTACGCTTGTTCGACGGTGACGCCATCGGCCATGAGTTCCATACTTTCAATCGCAACATCGTTGGAATCGGCCGTAAAACTAGGCGCATCAAGCTTAGTTGGAAAGGCGTTAATCACCTTCCAGCTGACCACCGCACTGCCGGTTTCGTCACAAAGTCGGATGTATATATCCCTTTTGTCAACACGATTGAGCTGAATCGAATCGATCCAAGCAAACAACGTGGCAACACTGACACCCGTGACCACACCTTTTTTCAGGGTGACAGTGGCCGATTTACTCTGACCTGGCATATGCATGATACGGGGTCCAGTACCCGATACAGGGCTTTCCGTATACGTGGTGGTTTCGTAGCTTACGCTTAAACCTGATACTTCAGAGAAACCCACGGTTTCACCAGCAATTTCAACTTTGTAGTTATAGACTGGTAATGGGTAAGCTGTTGCAATTTGTTCTTTAGTTAGAGCCATGGTAGTTTTCCTCTCAATAGGTTGATAATAAATGCATTACGCTACCTGATTATGCCGTTTGCAATTTATGTGAAAATCTTAAGATAATAAATTCAGCAGGTCGCACTGGAGCAATACCAATCTCGACAATCATCTGGCCTTCCAGTACATCTTGTGGCGTCATAGTGGTATCCAGGCCGACGTTCACGTAATAGGCTGCATCGGGCTTTGCACCCGCGAGTGCCCCTTGCTCCCATAGTCCATATAAATAGCTCTCAATCATGGCTTTCACTTTAAGCCAGCTCGACTGATCGTTGGGTTCGAATACCGCGAAGGAACTCGCCTTTCTGGCGGATTCCTCAATCGTGATAAACAGGCGCCGGACCGAGACATAGCGCCATTCATTGTCGTTACCGGCCAGTGTGCGTGCACCCCAGACTAAAGTTCCCTTGCCGGTGAAAGCCCGGATCGCGTTGATCGATTTTCCAGCGGTGGCGTCAATGTTGAGTCCTTCCTGATCAGCGTCGGTGATTTTTGACACTGGCCCGAGCACTGCCATCACGCCTACGTTCGCAGGCGCTTTCCATACACCATGATCTCGGTCAACACGGGCATAGATCCCGGCCATTGCCGCGCTTGGTGGTAGCACGATGCGTTGTTTGTCCAAAATTGCTTTTATATGATTATACAGCTCAGTTTGAGGTAGGGTGACAGGCGTACCATCTCCATTCATGACCAAACTAGCCATAGTTTGGCTATTCTTATTTAAATCGACAAAAGAAGTCGAGGTTGAAGTCACAACCCCATTCCCGCTATCGATTACTTTGACTGAATAGCCACTGTTATCGTTCGAAAATTTCCAGGCATCCCAGGCCGTGACTACATCAGCCGCAGTTTTGTTACTAACGCCATTAATATTTAATTTTCCGTCCTTAACCTCAAAAGTGATGCTCTCTCCTGCTCCAATAGTTTTTACTGCCGGTGCTGCAATTTCACCGCTGTAACTAACTTGTAATCCATTTATATCAAAGTCTTTCGACCATGTTGCCGATGCTGCATCACTACCCGGTGACTCAACAATTTCTACATCATCTTCAGAATAGACATAGTTCAAATTAGTTTGCAGATAAGGCGTATAAGCTGCGCCGTAATTTAAGTTGTTTGAAAGACTTGCGTCATTTCTGAAGTTTTCCCAATCTTTTTGATCATTCTTGGGAGGAGACGGCGCCACGTCAAGAATGGTAAAACGGTCACCTAGTGCTTTGCACTGACCCATCGCCTCGCTGCACAGGCTGTAATAATCTGCTGCTGATAACAAACAAGCAGCGTCAGTCAGTACAATCAGGGTGGGTTCATCTTCTTTTGCTAGTGCATTTATGCCCTGACTAAACGCATCCTTTGCCGGAGTCGCTTGATAGTCCCCTACCGATACGACATAACAAGGGCCCCCTCCATTTTTAAAGTAATGACTGAGGGCGTAATACAATACAAACTTGTTAACGTTCGTCGGCCCCTCGACTGCTAGAGTATAGTTTGAGTCAGCAGAGGGTTTGGTGATCGTAAACATTGATGGAGGTGCACCGCCGAATATGCTGATAAACTCGAGTAACGAAGAGATCCGCTTAATCGTAGGGTCTGCACCTTCTTTTGGTCCGATTTTGGTATACCCAACAAACGCTGGTACTGCTGTTGCCACGCCAGCAACGGATGGTGGAAGTGTTGAAATTTCTTCGACGTAAACTCCAGGTGTTTTGTAACTAGCCATAGTTTGAGTTTCCTTTATGTGGTTTTAATGTGCTTCAATGTATTTAACAACTTGGTACAACGTATTTTCTTCTATCCATTTCCCATTGACCTGTTGCTCGAGCCTAGAAAATTGACGGATAGAAGGATTAGGCATAACAGTAAGAACTTTTACGCCATCGAGCTGAAGCTCGATATTACTGTGGGTGTTCCGTGAGTAGGGCACCGTTTTATCTGATACAAATCTGATCCGCTGCAACCCTGTATTGGAATACTGCTGGACTAATGTCAACGCCAGGGGATCTTTATCACTTGCTTGGTTCATATCCGTACTATTGAAGTTGAGGGTTTCGTTTAAATCGATCAGTGTGAAATCGCCCTTTTGATCGCTGATCAAGTAGTACACCCAGCGGGCAGTGCGGGCCTTGAGTTTTATTTCAAATAGAGCGTCGTCAGCACCTGCGTCGGGCAACCCATCGCCGTAACACAATTCGACACGGGCGAGAACTTTTTTGTCACGAACAAGCTTGGTACGATAGCGTAGTGATATTTCTGTTTCTGTTTTATTGTTTGCAGTATTAATACTGAGCCGTTTGGAAGGGGCATCGTAAGCTACTATTTTTGCCTGTCGCTCAGGCGAACTGATGATGAAATCATCCCCTTGCAGCACTAGACTGGTATCGCCATCTCGTGCCTCGGGGTTGCCCGTCAATGTATAATAATGCTGAGTTAAAGTACCTGGAAGCATAATATTTTCAGTTTTCCAGCCCTCACCGTCGCATAATTCTAGAGTACCGAACTGATTATCAGTGTTGCGAAAGAACGGATCTTGTTTACTTTCTAAGCTTTTAAAATCAGTAAATAAGGCAAAATCTGGATGGCAGATTTTAAGCTCAAAAATAAACATCTCATTTATTGGCGAAGCGTTCGTCGCGATTTTGCTGTCAGTGTCCATCAAAACAACCACACCGTCCGGCAGCTCTTTGAGTTGTAATCGATAACGGGACAGTACTCGTTTAGTTTCGGGGGTTGCTTCAAAGCCAATATCATTACATACATTGTCGCTATAATAATCGTGACGCACTTTTAATCGAAATAAGGGTAGAAACATTATTGATTAAGCTTCTGTGTAGTGGTCTGAATGATCTCTGAAATAGGAGTAAGTACCGTACCGTCCTCATCTTCAAATGTGATCATTTTTATCTTATACAAGACACTAGGTTGATAGGCCGCGCGCAATAAACCCCAGATCTCATTTGCTTCTGAGAAAGTGGGAGTGACTAACTCCATGACCAGTTTAGATATTTCATCACTTAAACCCGGTGAATTTTCGTTATTAAACACCCTGTGTTTCTGGAAATAAGAAATAACGTCCGATATATGCTTCAGGGCTCGAGCATAATCGTTTGGAAATCGAGCCACTAACAATACCCATAAATTCATTCTGATTTCAGGTGCAACTCTTTGGTGTAAACCCATGGCGGAAACTCTGGTATAGGGATCAGGTTGCCGCGTCGTAGCCTCCTCTTCCATCCTTATAAGCATCATCGAAACTGAGTCAGCATCAAAACTAAGCGAATCATCCTTGCTGGTATTCGCGTATACAAATAACTCTTTCATTGCACCGTCAGCAAAATCCCGCGGTAATTTCTCATTCAGATCGTTGCGCAAAAACTCAAAGACACTATTAATCATAATTTCACCTGAACAGCAGCATTAAAGTGGCTACTGTGTATTCGCGAGGAAGCGATTTGTTTACCAAGTTATATAAAATCATCTGATTTTTTAAAATCGATGGTATTAGCAATTAGCCAAGCGGTGTTCGAATATGAAGAAATCCTAACCACTAAGTTTAACCTGCGTTGCTCAATGTAACTTTCATAGCGCTTATTAATTTTGGTCACTCACCCATCAGATTTAAGCTTCTTATTTAACAAGGATCTATAATAGCGCTTTTTATAAATTAAAATATTACACGTTATTACATGAGATGAAGTTAAGTTTTTAATTTTTAAAACAATGACTTAACATGAAAACACGTAACTGCTCATAAAGTGGCGGCATGACATGAATTCAACTGACGCTTAATACTTGACGCCGCTTTACTTGTTTTTTACTCTTTTTTATTGTCTTCATATCGACGCGTTATTTGTTGTTGTATTCAACAGTAGTTGCTTGAAGCCGATAAACAAACCTGTCAGTAATACCCCATAGACTTCGACAAATTCTATCCTTGTAGAGCGCCATACAGCGCGAAAAATTAGACCTCAAAAACCCATGTTGTTAAGGGCCTGTTGGCGATGCTTGAGCGACAGGTTAACTGGAACAAGCCCTATCACCACTTTATGAGCTCAACGCCACCAAGCGTTTTTTAAGTAAACTGCGTCAACGTCATCCCAAATTAGGATTAATAATATGTGGTGATGGGTTGTTTTCTCATCAACCCATGATAGAAGACACCCTCAAACAAGGCATGCACTACCTGTA
>JAWUXW010000219.1:0-9566 GCA_034111125.1 Paraglaciecola sp. | reverse complement strand
GACCCTTCAAAAAATCTCACTCGGCCCAGCGCTGTAAATATGACTCAAATCCCTTGGTTTCATAGTTAGACAGCCCCGGCAGTAAACTACTAAGTAATTGGGCGACAAGCTCGTTTCGTGAAACCTTGGTATTTACTATAGACTGTAAATCAATCCATGCCTGGTCTATTTCATCACTAGCTGAACTTGGCAAATTCACATTCAGCCCAAGCCCTACAACCACCACGCATTCTCCCGCAGCATCGCCGACGAGCTCAAGTAATATCCCTGCTAATTTTTTCCCTTGCCAGTAGATATCGTTTGGCCACTTCAGCTTTATATCTGTAACACCTAACTTAGCCAATGCATCAGCAACAAGCACTCCTACTGCTAAGCTCAACCCTTCTGTCGATACCGCCCCGCGTTGGAACACTTGGGTTACAGACATGTACACACTGCCGGCATAGGGGCTCACCCACGCTCGCCCACGCCTGCCACGTCCGCCGGTTTGCTTTTCAGCTAGGCAAATTCGGCCGCTTACTAACCCGCCTGCCATCTGCTGCATTAACTGAGTATTTGTCGACTCTATAATTTGGTGAATTTCTAAACCTGCAAGACTCGTGATCGCGGTATCACAAAGGGATGCCTGAATCGCCGATCCGTCTAGCAAACTCAAAGGATTACCATCAACCAAACGATACCCCTTACCCTTAATAGACTCTACCTCCAACCCGTATATTTAAAGCCCGGCAATTTTTTTCCAGACGGCCGCTCTCGAGACACCCAACGAGCTTCCAATCACCTCGCCGGAATGAAAATCGCCGTCGGACAGAATTTTTATCAATTCATACATTGTCTATATCTCACGGTAACTAACAAAACTAGCCATTAGTATAGCTAACGAAACACTACGGAGTTAGCTATAGTCGGTGGTATTTCAGTTATATTCAGACTCTTATTAAAAAGCCCAGATCAAATTGATCTGGGCTTTTTAATAAGAGTCTGACGAGAGCCCACCCCTCTTTATGGGTGTGCCCCACTCTCACATGGGGAAACCCCGCACTACCATCGGCGATACTGCGTTTCACTACTGAGTTCGCGACCGGATCAGATGGTTCCCCAGCTCTATGGTCGTCAGACAAACTGGTTTAAGGGACAGTGGTCTTATCTGCTAGTGCAGGGTCTTTACTTACCTCAAATTAGGTCGATAAATGTAATAGCCTTCATTTCAATCTTTTAAATGTAATGATTTCAAGTAAAGTATCCTGCTTAATTTGAGCATCGGTAGACTCCACATTAAAGTCATGGGCTTTATTAAGCCGCTTTGACACAAAATTTCTACCTTGTAAAACAATGCCTACACGAATCAACGCACCTGCCTGTATTAACATTCATCTTTAAATATCTACCCTATTATCTATAACTAAGGCTAATAGCAGAGCCGTCTCTCAAAAAAACTAAGCTAGCTTGGAGTATTGCCGGTGATCTGTGTGAGAGTGGAAATTTTCCTGAACTCTTCTGGCGAGGCGCTAGCTTTTTGAAAAATCGGTTTCGCCATCAAGTAGCCCATTAGTGTAGTCAGACTTTTTGTGAATAATACGATTGGGATACTGTGCTGCCTTCAATTCATCCTTCAAGAATATCGCCTTCATAAGCCTTATTTAGAGCTAGAGCCACCACCTGACAATTCCAGTTAAATCAAACCTAATTCGTCCTAGCCCAACTCTAGAACATCTAAACATCTTAGTCATACTCGCCGGCCAGAACACTGAGCATGCCAAATAACCCGCCCAGTTTTACCGTCCAGCGCACTGGCTTTTCTAAATGATTTTCACTTAAGAAAATAATTAGATTGCAACCGAAAAAGCACTTTAATAATTAAATAACTCAAAATCTCGCGAATACCACTCTCGTATTAGCCCCTTAGTTTTATCAGTAAGGATAAACTCTGACGGATCAAACAACAGTGCTTCTGACTTATTTTCATGGGGTATTTGAAGTAACAAGTCATTTCCAAAAAAAGCCCTATCCAAAAATATTTTCACCCTATCTAATCCTTCTTCAAGTTTAAAAGGTGTCGTTTTAGCCCCCGGAACTAAGAATTTAAACTGCGGCAAAAAATGGTTATCAGCCCACCCTAACTTATTTATTTTTTCGAAACTCAAACTATCTGCAAAGCTATTTACATCATCAAAATTCGAGCTTTTTAATTTATGTTTTTGATATCTATAAGCACTAATAAACCTATCAAAGGGATTTCTCGTAACCACAAAATACTCATCAATAATACCTTTAGGGAATAGGCGCCCAAGGGATATACCATCTATATGTTGAGGTGAAGATGAAGACCACACTGAATCTTTAGCATGTGTAATATGGTTAGGATCAATAAACCCTATATTACCATTTGACACAATGTCTAGATATAGCTCAACTGAAGATCCACCACACTTTGGGATATGGCAAAAGTATAAAATTTTATCGTTAATACGAACTATTGGCATTTAAGCTCCGATGTTTTTCAGACGTAGTATACAGGCTGTATTTCCCAATTCACCGAGTTTTAGACATCCAACAACTGATGAAAATATTATAGACTAAATAAAGAACAGACATATTTAGCCCTAGCCTTTTATCCATTAGATCAACAAAGTAAATCGCATCCTAACGCCGTAAAATTATAGACGACCTTCGCACTATTTTAAACGGCACAACAAATTACTTCACTGGTATGGACCTGTCGCCAAATACCGAGCACTAACCAACGCTAAAAATCTCACAAACAACACTTTTTCACTCTGCAGAGCGTGATACTCAAAGTAACTCTCAAATAATCGCAGGCAGATAACAACGCGTATAAGGGAAGATTTCGATTTATTTTTATATCTAATTTCACGAGCAGATAAGGACTTAACACAATAAATAAGGCTAAAACCGTAAATATTTCAACGTTATGCTCCTGCATAAAAAAATGCCCCTGCAGAGCAATCTACAGGGACTTTTTAATAAGAGTCTGACGATGCCCCACTCTCACATCGGGAAACCCCACACTACCATTGGCGATACTGCGTTATAGTTGTATTTTTTAAATAACGGCAATATTTCCTTATTAAATTGCTCATCCTCCGCTCCAGTCTTCAAAAAATATTTGGCAAATAGCCTGAATCCAAAAATAGCTTCTGTATTCCCGATCGTGTGAAAAACTTGATATGAGTGCTCTCAAAAAGGCCAGTTGACTGATACTGAAACGCACCACGCAGCAGCCCTTTAATAATTGAGTAGTGCTGAACATTAAGACTGCATGCCAGCAGTTGACCATCATTTTTCAACAAAGAATATAGCTTTTGCAAGACGCCATGAGGGGCATGTAAGTGCTCCAAAACATAGTTACACTATCAAAAATAAATAGTATGTTATAAAATTTATAGTAAATGATAAAAGTGAGACGTCGACATCGAAAATCCTAAGATTGCCGTGGTAATGCCTTGCTTCATGGTGAAAGATCAAATATTAGAGACTATTGCAGGGTGCGGCACTGAGGTTTATCGCATCTACGTTGTGGACGACTCTTGCCCGCAGCGCTCTGGGGATCACGTTGCACATAATGTCACCGACGACAGGGTTGTTGTTATCTACCATACTTCGAATCTCGGGGTCGGCGGTGCGGTCATGTCAGGCTATCAAGCAGCAATAGATGATGCCATGGATATTATTGTAAAAATAGATGGTGACGGCCAAATGGATCCGTCCCTTATTCCTAACTTTGTGACCCCCATTATTGAAGGTTGGTCTGACTATACCAAAGGAAACCGTTTCTTTGATTTAGAAGCAGTAAAGTCCATGCCTGGATTACGCATATTCGGAAATGCTATTCTTTCATTTATGACAAAACTATCTTCTGGATATTGGAATCTCTTCGACCCTACCAACGGCTATACTGCGATTCATGCCGATGTTGCCAAACGTCTTCCCTTTAATAAGATTAGCAAACGATACTTCTTTGAAACGGACATGTTATTTCGGCTCAATACAATTAGAGCTGTGGTCGTAGATATTCCCATGGAGGCGATCTATGCCAATGAGACTAGCAATCTTAAGATATCTAAAATTCTTACCGAATTTATGTTAAAGCACGTTAGAAATTTTTTTAAACGACTGTTTTACAACTACTACCTCAGAGACCTTTCTTTGGCTTCGCTAGAACTGCCTATCGGCCTACTCTTGTTTACATTTGGGACTGTTTTTGGTGCATATCACTGGTATCTATCTAGCAGCGCGGGGATCACTGCCTCAGCGGGGACAGTAATGTTATCCTCATTACCTATACTAACGGGAACACAACTGATCCTCGCCTTCATTGGCAGTGATATTTCCTCAGTGCCAACTCAATCTATCCATCGCAACTTAAAAAACAGTCATTTGCTTAGAAGCTAGTGCGATCACTTATAGGAAAAATCTAGTGTCATTTTTGCAAATTATTCTAATTCTCTCAACGGTAGTGCTATTGGCAGCAGGGCAGATTCTATTCAAAATGGCAGCGGAGCATATTAGCTTTACAATTTCAGGCATTCTGCCAAGCCTTTTCAGCGTTAGGTTGATTTCAGCGGTAACTATATATTCCCTTGCTACTGGGATGTGGCTTATGGTCTTAAAGGACACTCCCTTGCGACTCGCATATCCATTTTTCGGGCTGTCATTCGTTGTGGTTCCAATCTTATCGCACTATTTACTCGGCGAAAATTTAAACTGGAATGTGTTTTTGGGGGCTGCTATTATTTGCATTGGCGTCTGGGTTTCTATTCTGCACTAAAAAGGGTTTCAATGAGCGAAATACATTGTAGCGTATGTGAAAGCATTTTAGCATCAGGCCAGCAGAGCTGGCACCTTATCTGTCCCAAGTGTAGTCACGAACAATCTACTTTAGTCCCGTCAATCAATAGCAAAGATTCCCACGAGAACATTAACGAAGAAGCTAGAGAAAGCGGACTGAAGTCACTGCGGCAGGAAAATTTTGAGGAAATAGTTGAAAAGTTAAAATGTTTTAAATCTACTACACATGCTCACTTACTCGATGTTGGTTCGGCTCATGGTTGGTTTTTAGACGTCGCTTCTAAACACTTTGATGTGCTCGGGGTAGAGCCTGATGAGCACATCTTCAAATTGGCAAAAGCAAAAGGGCACAACATCCGTCTTGGTTATTTCCCTACAGCTCTTACCGAAGACGACAATTTTGACATCATTGTATTTAATGATGTAATTGAGCACATTCCCGATTTACACCAAATACTAGACGCGTGCCGTGATCGACTTAAAACTGATGGCTTGCTGCTGCTTAATCTCCCCAGCAGCAAAGGTATATTTTATCGTGCCGCAAAATTTCTCGATCGGATCGGCATACCTGGTCCATTTGAGCGTCTGTGGCAAAAAGGTATGCCTTCGCCGCACGTTCACTATTTTCAAAACAAAAACCTTAACCAACTGTTAGCTCGACACGACTTCGTACATCTATATAACGACGCGCTTCCGAGTATAAAATATAAAGGGCTATTCTCTCGGATTACTTATGGCGACACTCGTGGTAAATTCTCTAGTTATATAATCTATTTCATGGTCGCACTGATTATACCGGTCCTTAGGCTTTTACCAAAGGATATTATGTACTCGATATATCGTCGTAACTAACCGCTTAGCAACTTGTATTAGAAAACGACTGCCTCTAGGCATGCTGCCGAAACAGCTATCCAACTTACTCGCGGTCCAACTGTCGAAAACTGTTAAAAGAGACTACAACGCTCCCGTATAGTATGTCTCAAGAATCAGGAGTCAGCGTAACCCCGTAGCCACCGCGCACTTAATTAAGGCGAAGAGAATAAGATGATAAAGATAAACAAGAACATTAGTAATGGAACTGCTTTTGTTGTGTGCCTCTTTTTGTTGTCGCTCATGACTTCAGTAAACATACCCCCCCTGCAGTCACCCGATGAATTTGATCATATTAAGCGCGCCTATTTGCTAACCAAAGGCACGATTATCTTAGATGCACCTGCAGGCGAATCATCCGGCGGGCTTATTGATTCTGGGCTTAACGTATATGGCGACACATACTTTAAGTATAGACATCACGCCAACAGGAAAATTTCTGCTGAAGTAACCGACCATGCTACACATATCAAATGGGCAGGGACGATGAGTTATAGCTCAGCGCCTGGCACGGGATATTATTTCCCGATAGTTTATATCCCGCAAGCTATTGGTCTCGCCGCGGGAGAGATTCTTGATCTTACCGTTGACGACTCTTATCGTTTGGCTCGGCTCTTTACTCTAATCAGCGTTTGTTTATTGCTATTAGCAGCGTTTAAATTATATGCGCCGCCAGTCATCGTTATGGCATTGCTCATTATTCCTATGAGCTTGTTTCAAATATCTACTGCTAGCCTAGATGGCATGGCGACAGCTTTGTCGATACTCGCGGTATCTGCGTTTATTCGAATATGTATAGATAAGGAGCATTCTGCTCGATATTTACTGCCACTTCTCTCTTTAGTTGTGTTTGTAATCGCTTCCTGTCGCGTAAACTTAACGCCGATGGTTCTATTGATTTTTGGTACCTATATCTTTACTCGTGATAAAAAGGCATTTGTCTGGGGGGGCGGAATAACTCTTCTATTAATTTCTTGGACTCTAATCGCACTTAAGACAACTGTCGATCTACGGGTAGTACAGGAAGTATCTACCTCAACAATTTTGTCTCACTACCTCACTAACCCATCGTCACTCGCTCAAGTTTTATTTAACACTTGGTCAAGTGAAATGTGGCAAAGCTTTTACTTTAAAACGTTTTTTGGCGCCTTAGGCTGGCTTGATGGATGGTTCTCTGATCAAACCTATGCAATGTTAAGCGCTCTCATATTAATCATACTAGCTTTCTCAATATCGATTAAGGCGACCGTCTATAACGCAAAGATAACTGGGCTTCTATTGGTTACGAGCATTAGTTCCTTATTATTGATATTCCTCGCATTACTTGTTACGTGGACACCGTATCCCGCCACGATTATTAGTGGAGTGCAAGGCCGTTACTTTTTGATCCCTGTAATCCTTTTAGCCTATGGTCTTGGGTTTACGGCGAGCGAATCTACTACTGTTGGTTGGCAACGCGCCTGCGCAACATTGGTTCTTGTTTTTCTAGTGCTATTTTCTTCCTATAAAACAAATCAGCTCTTGCTGTCTAGGTATTACACATCTTCGGCTCTTGAGGAAGTTTCAATTAATGGTTACATGGGCGCCGCCGACATACACTTTGGGCAACTGACAGAAGGGCGATCTTTTGAACAAGAATTTACAGCTGAGAAAGGTAGTCTTTATAAGGTTAGTCTAGCTCTCGCCACCTTTATCAGAGAAAACACTGGGAGCGTAACTTTCGAGCTTTTGGACTCCAGCGAACACGCACTGTTCACATATGTGATCGACGTTAGTGAAGTCAATGACAATAGCTGGCATACAATATATACCGGTGGTTTGAATACAATAAGCGATGAGCGCTATTTAATTCGCCTTACCTCAACAACCGCTAAAGAAGGAAATGCTATAACCTGGTTGTCGACCTCCACTGATCTTTATAATCAAGGTAAAGCTATCGTAGATTCTCGAGCCCAAAAAGGCGATTTTTTGTTTCAAGTGATTTATTTTAAATAGGCTAAACCGCTTTGCAAAGTTGTGTTCGGTATTAATCCATTCTCATAGCGACGGTTGAATCCCGTGAAACATGTCCAATCAATTGATCGCCTAAATACCTTTCGATCACAGCAGCATGAATGCGATCAGGCAGTTGGCTATCTGCAAATACTGCAAACTATCTTGAGAATATTGATGTGCTGGGTACGTCACTTTTCTCTTCCATTCACATAATCTGCGTAGTTTGATACTAGATTCCAGTTGATCCAATAACGCATCTATGGTGGCCATGTTATACACAGCTTTGGCGACCAGCGCACTGGCAATTGCACTGCGGCTTTTGGGAGATCGTCCGAGAGCACGTCGCACATAAGGCAAATGCACATCGAAAAGCAACTTTAGGGCAACAATCTCAGCCTACTCGAACCCTGAACTAAGCGTCACTATAATTCCAGCAATTATCAATGCCACATCAAGAAAATATTAAGTCTGGAATTTCTCACCAAACAAAAAATAGCTCGCCAAAGGGATAAGCGCAAAAGCCGGCGCGATAAAGGGCTACACTTCCCATAATGATGATTGTTGAAGAATCCATATCCATACCAAAGTGGTAACACCATAAACAGTAACCATTACAAATAACCACGACATCGCTTTAGCTGAAAAAAACTACCCGTTTCTCCAAGGGGGATAGCACTGTATTTAAAAAGCATTTGACCTACAACAAAGCTCAACACGCATGCTATAGCAATTACTTCCGTCATCACTAAACCACCTTTATTTCCTTATCACAGCATTAAATATATAAAATAAATTCAGGTCAATCGACGCGACAGGAAAAGGCCACCAGTTCTCAGTGTAGTCTGGAAAATAATGCTTTAAGAATGCGATTAAATTATTACAAGGGTTGACATGCTCTCTCGCCATCACATAATCATAAGCCATACCCTGTGCGATCGCATTCTGCCTTGAACCCATACTACGACCCAAACGCCAAGCCACACCAGGGTCAGTTGGGATAAGAATAGAGAGCATACCTCCATCCTTTAAAACTCTAGCCCATTCTTTTAAAGCAAGATGGGGCTGATATATATGTTCAAGTACATGTCCCGCAAATACTCTATCAAAGGTATCATCTTTAAAATTTAAGCTAGAGCCATTTTGGGTTTCAAAAACAAGCTTAGCTATAATGCCCTGATCGGCTTTCTCTTTAGCAATATCTAAAGCGCCTTTATCATGATCGGTTAGGATATATTGGTCAAAACTATGGCGTACAAAATCAAGGTGCGCGCCGGTGCCTGCGCCTACTTCTAAAACTTTGGAAAAATGTTGTTTTTCAGTAAATCTTTTCTCAGATAATTTATGACCAGCTTTCATCACATAGGCTTGCAAACCTTGTGCATAATTCAAATCATCATAATTGCTAGAAAAGTTTTTTTGATATTCTAACCAAGCTTTATCTTCATTTGCCATTTAATTCAAATTTCCTTTTTAACGGGTCGACTTTTACACCGCAATTTATACACTGTGATACGCGGAACAGAAGAGATATCTTAAGTTAAAAAGGCAGGACTGGAAAGTTAACCAACCTTAGCCTAGTAAATCCATATTTAAATTTCAGGCCACTTTTATGGGTGTGACCTACTCTGTGACTGCCTCTGGCAATCATCCTTCGGACCGCCCTATGGGTGTCTAGCGCCAAAGGCGCTATCACATGCAGCCTGTCGTTAAAATTATCTCATCGTATCCCAAATAAAAAAGGCCCATCCAACGGATGAGCCTTTTTAATTTAAGAGCCTGACGATGACCTACTCTCACATGGGGAAACCCCACACTACCATCGGCGATACTGCGTTTCACTACTGAGTTCGGGATGGGATCAGGTGGTTCCACAGCTCTATGGTCGTCAGACA
>JAWUXW010000218.1:0-10672 GCA_034111125.1 Paraglaciecola sp. | reverse complement strand
TATCTGGTTCAAGACCGAGTTCAGGAAAGTTGCAATCGGCAAAAATGGTGTTGGCTTCAATAGTTCTGGCGTCCTTCAGCTCTTGCCCTGATAAGGTATTGAACACGGAATCCTCGAAAACATGCTCGGTAAATTCCATAGTCTCTGTCTGGGGGTTTGATTTGGCTGCTGCGTTTACTTGTAATGACATGGTGACCTCTTTAAATAAACGATATGCCACTGGTTGCAGTGGCAATTGAATTTAAAGGCCTTATTAAAAGGCCATGCTTAATTGGCTGTGCTCATATGGCGCTTTAACCTTGGCCGTCTTCACTGGTTTCATTTGGTTCGCATAAGACAAGATGTGCTCTTTGATTTTGGTGGCTAGTTTCGTGTGCATGGGTCCATCTATTGACTGCCCAATGACTTCAACGGCCAAGCCTTCGTTGCCCAGTGTGGATAGGTCGAAATCTTCAATGCCCATTAGCTTCTTACTCAGTTCTGCGTCCGGGATGAAATATCCATCTTCACTAGAAAAATAAGAGGTGTCCTTGGTATATCTAAAATTGCTTTTGGTAATGGTTGGGAACGTCAAGCCACCAGCAAAGTAAAAGCGGTCGCGGCCTTTCTTAATGCCCTCGTTAATAGTTGCCTCGCTGCCCACTTTCTTCATATGGTGCAGGTTGTCAGCAATAACAGCATCCCAAGCGTTGGTTTTATAGCTATCTACTGCGGGGAAGGCAAAAGCTGTCGGGAGTGTTGTGGCAAAAAGGTATGTGCGCTTGCGTCCAGTGAGGCCGCCAAAATCTGGTGCAAAAAGAACCTCTTTGTGAATGCTATACCCAAGCCACTCCAGTCCGGTTTCTAGCAATGCGCACTCTGTTGAATCACTGAAGCCTGTTACGTTTTCAACCGATATGGTTGGGGAGGGAATATCGGTAATAACATCCAGAATATTGATAAACATATCCGCTGTAGAGGATAGGTTTTGTAGTGCAATTTCGCGCTCTTTCTTGTTTTTCAGTGCCGAGAACTCATCACACTGACAACTTATGTGGGTATGTCCGAATTGAGTTAAGAGCGAGGCGTTATACGCGGCTTTGAACTTATATATATCTTCATTGAAAATGGTAGTAAGTGAATTAACATTGGTGGCGGCAGCTAGTGCGCCTGACATACTTTTGTCCCATCCCTTTAAAACCACTTCCCCGCCCAGCTCGCAGGTTGCGTTAACGGTTTTGTTGAATTCGTCTCTGACTGGCTTGCCGGTAACGGGGTCGATTGCCTTTACTATGTCGCGGCTCTCATGGGGGCGGTACTCAAGCAAATGTGTGGGGGTGAATCCTTCTTTTTCGAGTAACATCATATCGACACCAGAGCTGCAAATCGTAAATGTGGAAAGCGGGTTTTTGGCATCGAACCCTCTGTTGATGCGGTCGCGGTGTTTTAATATCTCACTGTGAGCTGGGCGCGTGTGCTTGATGTGGGCAATGTGCTTGATAGGGAGTGAGTCAGATAGGCTGGCTAAGATAGTGCCTCGGGCCTGGACTGAAACATCATAACCCAAGCGCTTTAACTGAAGTTGTAGAAGGCTAAATTCATGCGTATCTTCAAAATCGTCTTCAGTGGATACCGATAGACGGGCGTATTTGTTTTTCTTGATAAGGGTCAGCAAGGTTAAAAGGCCATCATAAACTCCCCGCTTGTTTTTGTTACCCATAGCGAACAGTAATCCCTTTTCTGAGGCTTTTGCTTCTTCCATGTGTTCAACGTCAGGCACAATGCGAATGCTGTTCTTGCTGATGATAACGTGAACGTATTCGGCGCCACCTAACGCAGTGTCGATTTTTTCTTGATGGCGAATATCAATGACCGGCTCAACGTAATCCCCTCGGGATTTGTACGTGCGAGAGCTAACAGTATTAGTCTTTTCGGTGCTTAGGGTGTCTTGTGTTGCAGGGATAAGGGTCATGCCTTTTTCGTCGGCTTTGTTGATAAATTGAGTTCCCACTTCAAAACCACATGGGGCAACATCAAGTGTAGATAAAACAATCTTCTTCTTGTCAGAGCCTTTGCTTACGCGCATAACTTTAAGACGCTTAGTGATGGTCTTGTTAGAAAAAGCAGCAATGGCAGCAGAATCGCTATTGGTTTTTTTATAGGGCTTAACATCGACTTGGATAGATTGCATAACGACCTCAACAAAAAGTAAAAAAAAGATGGCGGCCTGTGGCCTAAAGAACATCCCCGGTGGATGGGTCCAACGTACCAGTAAGGGGGAGAATGACTATTGAGGGTGCTTTTTGCCCCGAGGGGCCTTACTGCAAACTTGAATGCCCTTTAATAAACACGAAGGAGCGGTAGCGTTGTGTTAAATAAAAAATTTTTGTCCCTTCACTTGACGCTCATTGAAAAAGCCGCCTTTCGACGGCCCTAGCTTGCGAGACCGAATAGGCAGGCTTGGACGGATACGGTGGCAAGCTTTCTGCTTTGCTTTTTGGCGTGGCCAACAATCCACTGTCCAAGGTGCTTTCCGAATGCTTCCCATGGCTCTGGTGAGATTGCGTTGCCAAGTAAGCTATGAGCCTTGGTAACATTTGTTCGGCCATTTTGTAAATGATTCGTACTGTCTCCGATAGAAACAATCGCGGCCTTCATATCACCGTCGATGGATCTGACATTGCAATGCTCGCTTGGGGTGAAAATTCTGTGTAGCTCTGGGTTGGTTGGGTGTCCAACAATCGGGCTATCAGCTTGCACCTTGGCATAGGTCGCGCTAAAGGCGGGAAGCTTGGTGTCAGTGCCTTTAACTTCGATGAATTTGTGGCTGTGGTGCGTCTCAGAAGTTTTACAACGGATATAAGACATATCCTTCCATGCGCTGTCATTGTCGCTCATAGGATCTAGTACATCGCTAACGGTACGGGCATTTTCGATGCCGCCAAGTAGGTTATCGAAGATAAGCGGGTTAAGGTTTTTGGAATACCATACTCTGGCAAGGCGCTTGCGCTTTTCAAAGCCGCCAAACTCTTGGCCTGTAAGGGCTGTCTCTGCAGTGTTGTAGGCTGTTTTAGCTAAAATACCGTCCATGATAAATTCAGTGGTAGAGCCCTTCATGTTGTATGAATTTTCCAAAATGATGATAGCGGGGTTGGCGCGGTTGATGAACTCAAGTACCGGAACAAACAACAAGCCTGCAATATCATGCTCAATGTCACGCTTGCGATTAACGCTCTGTTGAAGTGAGAAACCTACGCAGGGGTAGCCAATAACAAGTACATCTAGCTCAGGCACAAGGCTCATATCCATTGTGTGTATATCGTCTTGGACAAGTACAGCGTCCTTGGTCGCACTGTTCCAGATTTCACAGCTGTTGATGTTCACATCAGCGGCATGGCGATCATACTCGTTAGCAAAGCGCATTTTGGTTTTCAGGCCTGCATTGTGAAGTCCACGGTGTATCTGACGGCAAAGCAAACCCATACCGGCGAATATGCCCCCCATGCGAAGCGATAGGTTGTTAGAAACGCGGTCAAGCAATGCTTGTTCACGTTTGGCAACTTTAGCGTCATGGTGGTAAGCACGAAGGATAATAAGGCCATCTTGATAGGTCACTGTAACCCGTTCGTTTTTAGGGAACGATTCAGACATGCGCTTATTTTGGATATCGATTATCTCGCCTTTAAACGTATCCGCTACAACACGAGTGCCGACTGGGTTAAGAATAACTTTGACTTCTTCAAAACCATAGTCAACATCATAACGTGCGCCACACGTAAACTGTCGCTCACTTAGCGATTTGTTATTCAGGAAGATCCGCTTGCCTTTGGCGGTAATTTTTAAGCTAAGTGATTCAATGTGGTTCATGGTGCGACTCGTTAAGCGGTGAAGATAACTTAACGTAACCCACTATAAGTAAAGGTCTAGCGAGGTGGTAAGCCTTACCCAAGGGCTCTTTATCAAACAAGAAAAATCTTTTCTGCTGAGTATTTTACATCCGTTTCGTACCGTGTGCGCGATAGCGCAATACATAAGACCTGTGAGCGTAGTTCGGGCAATTAGTCCCAAAAAATGTAGTTCTTTAGAAAAATACCCATCAAATAGCGGATAAACCAAGCACGCCCATGTAAATTAACATTTAGGGGCGCTGCACAGTGATAGGGCCGAGATCGCAATTATGTTGCCTGGCAAAGCGCCATCAACTGTTAATCTTTATTGAGTGGCATGGAAGGGGATTAACCTTTGCGCCCGACTTAATGATTGCAAAGCCCCTTCGTCGTCATGAATGCGAATATTGTGAACAGAAATGGACAGGCAGGCTTCTAGCTGCGTTAAGTTGTCGGCTCTCATTTAACAACCCGCTCGCTCTTGCCCTCAATGTAGTTCCCTAAATAGCGTTAAAACACCATCCATTGAATTCATAGAAACCATCATGCTTTTCTATTCTGACAGTATCACCTGACGAAAACATAAAAACAGATACATTCACTAAACTAGCCTCAAAGTCATCATCATCGTTGAGAATGCCTAAGAATATATCAACTTGTTCAGTCGGTATAGTGCGCAAGAAGGGCGAATAAAAAAAGACTCTAAAGGCTTTTCAATTACTTTGAATGAATGGAGTTCAAACGTTCATGACAAGCATGTGATAATTGTTTGCAAGTCGTGATGATTTTTTCAAGATTTTCTGCGTTGTCCATAAAATCTAGATCTTTACCAGATTTAACAACGGTTTCGCGCATAATATACAAATCCAGCACCTCAATTAGCCCCAAAAATTTAGAAATTGAAATTGGGCTTTGCATAACTCTATCCTCTTTAATTAAATTCATACTCATATTGGTTCCTATTAAGTTTTAATTCGATGGGTTTAACGTACCAACTGCACAAGAGGCGTCAAGCAAGCCTGCATGAGAATGAACCCCGCCCCTGCAAACTTGTTGTCAAAAAAGAAAAAGGCGGCGAACGGCTTTAGTTGATGGGGTGTGAGCTAGGATTGCTCTACTTCCGGCGAACGCAAATGCAACCTGGCATCTTCTAGCGAAATATTGTGCGTGGGGTCTTCGCTGTTAATGTTTCCGTATATTCGAACCACCAGCCGTCCATCATATTTTTCAATATATACCGGTGTACCTGAATCATCAGCGCTTGTGCAGTCGCCATATCCTTTAAATGACAGTGCAATACCTAGATTTGCCTTTGCATCGACAGTGCCAGTAATTTCATCGCCAATTTCTTCATCAAACAGTGTGAACTCGAAACTATCATTAGTGCTTTCAACGAATGCAGCTGCAATGGCCTCTTTTTCAGTGCTGTCTACTTCAGGGATATCATCTATCACCCCCGTAAGCGTATAAATATCAGTCCATTCGTGATCGCAGTTATTGCAGCTAATCGATTGTGTGGCGACACCTGACTCAGTAGAAAAACTACCGCCTTCAATATCATCTGATTCGCATTTAAAGCAGCTATTCCCACCTTTTTTAATGTAGTCCGTCTTTGCTGTCATGGAAATGATCTCTTGTCCGTAGATGTGAATGTTAAGGCCTGATTAGCAGGCCTTATGTGTGTCATGCGGTCATTTAACCTGCATGTTTGAGGCTAGCAGTAAGAATATAGTTATCAAACAACTCCCTACGAACTTGGTAAATATCAGCGCATGCTATCATTTCATGGGTAGCTAAAATAACCCCTTCTGTGTTTACGTAATCGTCTTGCATATCCTGGCAGTCATGATTAGTTTTCCCTGTTAGTTTACTTTTCTTTACTATAGCCCTAAATGTTTCAGCGCTCACTTCAACAAAATCAGCTTTGGTTATATATTCTTTCATACTCTGGCTTCCTTACTCTATTTTTGATTTAAAACGTCAACAGCTTTTTGCTTCATTAGCTCTTTATCTCCACCGAGTTTTTCAAACTCAGACCGAGATATGTTTACGAAATTAGGGAAGCTATTGCTATCAAAGCAAGGGGTTAGATTTACACTGCCATCTTCGCCGTTGAGCCATCCTATAGAACGAATGTTTTTTGCATTCATATACTGGTTTCCATTATTCAGTTAGTAAGGAAAGTGTTTGGCTGATGTATTTCGAAGCTGCGCGGCCTTTGCTTCATCTTCCTTGCTACGAACCACCATTACATCGCTCTTGATAGAGTCTTGGTTGTCTTCGAAGAACTGGCAAATTGATTCAGGAGCGTCTTTGATCATAACCCTGGCGTGAAAGTCGCTAAGGAACTTGTTTGGTGCATCGATTAGTTTGGAAATATCTTTGGGTTGTAACATTGTAAGTTGCCTTTGTTGTTTAACTGACACCAATGTTACACATGCGGGTAAAGGTGCAATTGGGGGTGCATAGGCTCCTCTGGTCTTTATTGCAGGTTTTCAAAACAAGACAAACGAATCTGGATCTTGATTGGCCATATTTGCAATAGTCCAAGAATTAAACGATTCTTTGCCTATTGCTTCTATTAGTAGGTTTTTAAAGCCCTCGCATTTATTAGCCTTCTCTATTAAAGCTGCGACTACATGCTCAGAGTCAAACATCTCAAAGCAAGTGTCTAGGGTTCTCTCGCCTACCCCGTGGCTGTCATAGTAGACGTAGGCAACCATGTCTCGCCAAAGTTTTCCTTCGACTACATGCGTTACGAATTCAATGCGTTTCTTTGTTCCCGCTATGCCGATATTATTAAATGCTTTTGTTTGTGCTATGGCCTTTAGCCTTTTCAGTATTTCGTTGGCGTTCATGATATCTCCAAATGTTTGATTGACGTATATTTGTGGCGTGTTACTGAACTGCTATGGCCCGACTATGCATTTAGGAAGTTACAAATGGAGCATCTTTTGCTCCAAAGAATCCCTTAAGCGTTGTAACAAGATCTTTATCCCAAAACGCCCCCCCTTTAGAGCTTTCTCCGTAGTAAACATTGAACATTTCACCTTTTTTCATTCTGTTCATATTAAGGACTGCTCGACGCGAAGAGCCTATCCCCTTGATGTCAATATCCATCAGTCCTGTATGGCCTTGAGCGTGATGCTCAACCTCTACTGATATTTCAGAGCCTTCAAACCAGCTTGCAACAGCGGCACTAACACTCAAGTCGTCGTTTAACGCGCTATCGATAAACTCAGGATTTACGGTTTGCTCCCGATCAATAAGTGTGACGAAGCCAGAAACTAGTTCTGAAAATAAGTTCGCGTACCAGCCGTCACACAAGGACCATACATTTTTTGCCCCAAGGCCAGTACCCTCTGAAATCATTATAATGATTTCTTGTTCACGGCTACTCATGAGAAGTTGTTTTACGGTCATAGGTGAAGTCCAGCCGCTTGGCGAGGTGCGAAAGCTATATTCTTTAGTGGGATTTAAGTCTTTAATAATTGAAATCATTGATGCGTACCCTTTGTTCGTTTAAGTGATTTCAATGTTTCACATACAAGGGTTTGTTCAACTGAGGCTGCATCCCCGCCCGGCCCCTTTGCAAAAATGAATACCGCTTGCAGTAGAAGGCTTGGGAGGCTTCGCTTCATAACTAACACTGAGCATCTGGCTAGTATTGCGATAGCAATTAGCTAGTACGGCTTCAATTGCCATGTCGAATGATATTGATACGTTTTGATCACTGAAACGAAAAGAGAAAAAAATCATGGTTGATAAAATTAACGAGCACCTAACAAGCCTGAAGCAGTTACTTTCCGGTGAAATACGGCCAAAAAGCATTGTTGGCAGTGGGTATGTATATCCCAAGGCTGTGGCCAGCGAATGGCTTAGAAAGGAAGTTCATAACCTAGAGAATCCCAATACGAAAGTAGCCGAGGTATATGTGTCCACCAGCGGGAAAGCCTTTAAAAGCGAAGCTCTGGCCATGAAATCGAAAGCCTATCAGGCCATTCTTAACAATACCTATCACGCGATTAATAACGTTGTGATCAGAGATTATGGGGTTATGCCTGCGCCAGGTGCTGACGGTTACATGGTGTATGTCGCATAGGCCTTATTATTATTATTGATAGGTATTAGGTCCTGCATCTTTGGGTGCAGCCTTGCTAGCGCCATAGAGATATGGCTAATCAAAAGTGGGTAACAGTATTTGAAAGTGCGGTGCAATGTTTAGAGCGAGTGAGTGCAGGTCAGATTGCCAATGTGGCGTCTATAGGGACAACGGTAGCTGGTCAAACATTTATCGTTGAGACTGAGAGATAACACGTTTTGTTGTTAAACATACAAAAATAGCCAGGGTTAGGACTTCGTCTTCCCCCCTCCCCTAAAATGGGTATAACCTTAGCCCTAATGGAACCATCGCCCAGGCATAGTGGTGGTATTTTGTGATGCCTACCCGCATTATCTATGAAAATCTTTTCGAGAGACGACAATGACAGCCGTTTGTGTTTTCAGCTCCACTCGGTCTATGCCTTCAGGTAGGCACATAAACTCAAGTTCGTTTAGCAACTCTTCGCGTGCTTGCGCTAAACCACGCTCACTAACTATTCTGCCGACGAGATATGAAAGTTCTGTAGATGGCATTCCCATGATTTATTCCTATTTTGAGTTTGGTTTATAAATATCTGTTCGATAGATAGAGCGTACCAGCTCTTCCCAGATCTACAAATGGAGTGGCATAGTTAATTGGTCATCGAAAAGATTACACTCTGTCAAAAAACCCGACTTAGCGACAATAACGTGTACTAATCGTCAGCGGCATGACTAGAGTAGATGACTCTTTAAATCAAGAGTACAAAAAAATGAACGAAATGATAAGAAATGAATTACCGGAAAATCTGGCTTACGTAGCAGATTTTATACGTGCCGTTGCCTTTACTCCGACTGAGCTTAAAAAAGAGAATCTGTATCTCTGGATAGCGAGTGATGTTAGCGTAGAGTACATCGTAAATAACTTACTTAATCTAAAGTACAATCAAGAAGAGCTAGATAGCGAAATCAAGCAAATAATGACTGAAGAAGGTGTTAAGTCGCTGTATAGAAATGTGATTAATCGCGCATTGAAGCTTAAGAAAAGCCCACCGGTAAAAAAGCTAACGTTAAATATTCCCACTGTAAACTAGAATTGAATTGAGACAGCATCATCTTCTACGGATAAATCTTTAAGGTTATACGTATATGACTCTAGCATAACTATTGCGCCCTTATCGCCTGACGCTGCCTTATCCTTAATCATTGAATCAAGCCACAACTCTCTCTTACTTGACGCGCTTGTGGTCGAAGCTATAAAGAACAATGGCAATATTGATAATAATATAAATATATTCAACATGATCTCATTGCGTCGATTTCGGCATCAACACAATCCTGTGGCGATTCATGTTCAATATCGCCATTGATATTCTCATATGAAGCATGAGCGAAACTAATTCCATCATCCAAAGAAACATGGCATTGCTTAATAAAGCGAAGCGCAGCTTCAGCTTTCCATGCATCAACTTTTACCTGTTCAGGTGTGCCTGTAGTCATAATTTTTCCCCTGTTCAATATACGCGACGTAGTGACCATCTTTATCTTTGCGATATGACTAACATAAGAAGCACTCAAGTTTAAAATCCTTTTTGCCAATTGAAAAATCGATGACGGTTGGCTTCCGAACAACCCCTTCCTCCAACTGTTTGATAATCTCTTCTGCTTCATTTTTTGGCACAAGTATGTCTGCATTTTCAAAGCCGTATTTAAACATAGAAATAATTCTATGCCGTCCATCCTCTACTCTTGGGAAGCCCTCACTTTTACATATCGACACCAAAGGCATATTAATTTCCCCCAAGACAATTGCTTCCTTTACTTTATCATAACGTACAGGGTGTAGATTCAAAAAATGCTCGTGATCGATATTAATGAGCGCTTGTATATTTACATTAATTGAGGTCATTATGCTCCCACAAAAAACAGGGTTTGCATTAACAAAATTAACTGTTTTGGGAGAAATATATTTTATGCAGGAAGGGACATGATCAACGGAAGGAAATACCGTTTTATAAAGGAACTCAGTTCTCATATTATCCGACAAACAAGTAAAATATGAGAGTTCTGTAATTATACAGCCCCGTCTTTGAGTGTCATCGGGTAAATATCTTTCTGTATGCTGACTGAAAATTGACCAGTCAGGGTTAGGAATATAGTGATCTTTCATTGCTTTTGATTGCTTTTGATTGCTTATCCATCATTTTTCCCCTAATTAATTTCAGGCAATGAAGCAGTCGTTGTAAGCGCCCAAATAATTAAGGGCCCCTTTTTTAAAAAAGGACAAAAGCTAGGGTTAAATTTCTTCTCCCCATTTTCAACTGTATGTATTCTTTGCATATAACAAAGCTGTGCAATAACTCCAGCCATAACCCAAAGAAAGACAAATGAAAGTACAATTCCTATCAAAACACCATATATTGGTTCCACAATTTTTTTCCCCCCTACTTACTTTTATCGCTAATACAACGCGATACTTTTACGACACAATGAAGGCTCATGCGACTAACCCTTTGAGAGTTCAAACTTAAAAATACAGTAAATACAGCCCATGCTCAACTAAAAGCACCACAAAAGTTCATTGATTTAGTAGAAACAGTTGATTAATCGACGAAAAATAACCGACTTTCACTCCCTTAAGAATATGAAATAGATGTCAATATGGAAAATATAAGGCATCATGTATTTTGATTTTAGGGAAATGACGTTTTATTTTACCTATACAC
>JAWUXW010000217.1:0-9909 GCA_034111125.1 Paraglaciecola sp. | reverse complement strand
CTGGCGTAACTCATCATCAGCCTTTTGAGCCAGATACCCCTGGAACAGACATATTAACACTTCAACCCCTTCCTTTTTGATGAACTGCTCAATTTCACCATGTTCGCAACTCGCATAATGTATCGACTCCAACTGAGTGATTATTTGTTCAAGTTGCACTTTGGCATCAGAAAAGAATGAAAGAGCAGAAGGTTTTATGTAAGCTATGTTCATTAGAGAGGCCTTTTTGCTTGTTTATTGTGTTTTGCATCTTGATAAATACCACAGATTGGCCTTTCTTTCACTCCCCAATTTATTTAACTCTCTGAAGTTTATAGGTTTTTTAAGCATATTTCGTCGAACCAGAGGATCTACACCCTATTGCCATTAACTTACTCAGACAAGAGGGATCAAGAATCAGCATTAAAGCTAAAGGGCGAAAAGCGGGCTAGGATAGTGGCTTCCTGCGTAAGGTCTTAGGTGCTGGCGGACTTTAATGTGATTGCCCTGTGATTGCACTACAATACCCCACATAAAATGATGTACACTATAAACCTGCCAGTAGCGGAGAAAATTATGACTAAAGAAAAAAATAATAGCATCTTGGGCAGTATGTCGAACGTACTGGACTCATTAGGCGACTTGGCCGAAAAGGGCAGGCAACTCAAGCGAGAAGTACACGCAGGGGAAGACTCATCTCCCCCTGAAGGCGACGTGTTGCAACCGTTGGCAATTGAAACAGAAAAAACCGAATCAGGTTGGACGTTGCAGCTGCAAACCAGCGATCTGTCCAAGGCTAAGATGGGTGTAACCGCACAAGATAATCTTTTGTTAATTAAGATTGCAAGAGGCCAACAGGTTGACTATAAAGATGTAGAGCTGAGATCTGGGTTTCGTATTGATGCTGTGAGTCTGGATAATGCTAGTGGGCAGATAAAGATTGATTGTTCTTGATGACAATGGCTCTTTACCTCTATGGCTTGGTGCCTTGGGCGTATCATGATGCGCTTGAGGCGTTAGATGCTAATATCAAGCTGTTAAAATACGCTGATTTGGCTGCCGTGTATCGCCAATACCCTCGTAACGAATTAACAAGTTTTGAAGCTGAGTCTGATCAGCAAGGGATAAGTCGTCAATTATTGGAAAAAATCAGCCTGCACGACGCGATCACTCAGAAAGCGATAGCCGTCAGCCCATTCTTCCCCACAGGTTTTGCCACATTTTATTCCAATAAAGCAACACTACGGGAATTTATGGCCGCCAATCATCAAACAATCGCAGCGTTTTTACGATCATCCGCAGGGCATCGCGAGTGGGCTATTAAAGGCTACATCACACGGCAGCAGGCGCGTGACCATCTACTCGCCGAAGCATTGAGACAGCAGTCGAACTCAGTAAACTCAGCGGGGCAAAATTATGTAAAACAAAGACAACTGGCATTGAAAATTGATAACCAGCTCACACAATGGCTACAAGATCGCGCCGAATCTGCTATGGATCACCTTAGCCAATGGGCTGCTGAGGTTATCAAGCGGCCTTTACCTGCCTCTGCGCAGACTGGTGAAGGTGAAGAGTGTTTTGGTAGCTGGGCTTTTTTATTAGCCGATGAGCACATAGATGCGTTCGCGCAGGTGCTCAATAACCTGAATTCGAAAGAGTCTGTCTGCGGCCTACGCTTTGGTTGTACGGGGCCTTGGGCACTCTACAGCTTCAGCCAGCATGTGGCTATTGAAAATTAATGGGTCTGTTATTACACGCTATCAGTGCGGCATCATTAACGCCGAATCAAAACAAACAGTTGGCGGCTCTGGGGG
The DNA here is from genome assembly GCA_034111125.1 of Paraglaciecola sp. Lineage (GTDB taxonomy): Bacteria > Pseudomonadota > Gammaproteobacteria > Enterobacterales > Alteromonadaceae > Paraglaciecola. Next base: position 8,116 of record JAWUXW010000217.1, on the reverse strand, counting down.
TATGTGGCTACTGTTGCTCAGGTATCAACGGCTTGACGACGGCCTATGAACCCGCCGCGATTAAAACGGCGAGTCGTGAGCATTTACTCAGCTACAGTCAATTGATAGAATCAACGCGGCACATCGTCGATATCATCCCTATGCGTTACGGCTCTGTATTTGATGACGAAGCTTTACTTTATCAAGCCTTGGCGCGCAATAGTGAGTATTTTACCCAACAGTTAGCAGAAATCGCTGGCTGTGTGGAAATGTCTGTACGTATACCAATAGCGCCTACAGCAAACCCCGTACCAACACCACTTACCGGCCAAGAATATCTCCAAGTGAAGCAACAGCAGGCTGCCAAACCTCGTGCCACATTCGAACGGATAACTGCCGCAGCGGCTGGACGTTATATTAAAAAGAAAGTGGATCACCGGCCTGTAAGTGCCGTATTACACCTTCATTTTTTGGTGAAACATACTGAAGTTAACGAGTTTAAACGCTGTATCGCAGCACTGCAATTATCGCAGTTGGTATTAACGGGACCTTGGGCAGCGTATAATTTTGTTAATTAAAATGAGCTGTTGGAACTGTCTCACTATAAGTTTACTCGGGGTACTTGTCGTTACTGAGCATAGCGACTGCGCCACTAGTACAGTCTTTACCGAACTTCGCTTACCGCATTATGGCTTGTTCTGGCTCTTTACGATCCAGAATCAGTCTACTAAGCCGCTTGAGCTTTTAGTTGCACTGGCAGAGCTATCTTTTAGCTGCTTTTCCAAGGCTGCAATGCGATGATTTAATTGCTTGACGCTGTCAAGCAAGGCGACATCTTTTGCAGTTTGCTGCTGGTGAGACGGCAGTTGTCGGTCGTTATTCCACCAGTCAATGCCAATTTCTTTGGCTTTATCTACCGAACAGATAACCAGTTGAATATGTATGGTCAGTAATTCGACTTCAACCAAATTCACTTTAATATCACCGGTAATCACAATACCCTTGTCCAGAATACGCTCCAGCAAATCAGCAAGATTGGTGCTGTTAATTGATTGTTGTATGGGTTGTTGATTATTTACCATCTATAGTTACCGTTATATCGTCTGATCTAAACCAGCTTGCCAAGAGGGCCAAGATCTAGAGTTAAGTCTTCTTCTCGCAAACCAAAGATCTCGCGCAGGCGCTCTATTTCTTGCGCTTGTAGCATTAGGGTAGTCCCCAAGCACTCTATCTCTGCGTCACTGAGTTGGTCAGTTTCCATACGCCGAATAGCCTGTCGCTCAAGCAGTTCGTGTAGTAGTTTGATTACCGTCAGTACTAACTGTGATAAGCCTTTAGCCGCTTTATCGCCGTCAATATTAATACGCTGAGGTAGGCTGCCTGCGGTCAAACGCTCAAATTGTTTGAGACTATCGGGAAGTATATCGGCATCGGTCATTGTGTTAGCTCCTAGGTTACACTCGTATCGTCGTTATGGTCTTCTTGCATTTTGCTTATTGAGCTTATCATGAGCCGTAGATTGATATAAATCAAGTCGATATCTGCGACTGAGATGGTCACTTCCCCGAGTACCACAGCACCTTTTTGGAGCACGCGATCCAAGGCTTCACACAAGGTGACATTGTCGGGAATCTCAATCGATGTGTCGGACATAGTCACTCCCTCCTATATTGAAAAGTGGCTGCTGTTTATACACTGCTGTCTTCATATTGTTCTAGCTGATCCAGCAACTGCTGTTCCTGCTGGTCAAACTCGGCTTCACTAATTTGTTCCGTTTCCAGCAGGCGATAGAGTTCCGTGAGTTGTTGGATCACGACCTCGGCTTCCTGTTCGTTTTCGTCGACGGCAGCAGTGTGCACTTTTTCTGCCAGCCACACAACGCCGCGCAGTGGTGCAGTAACAATATTATCAATGAGAAACATGGGTTTTTATCCTTCAGTATCGAGACTGTCTATATGAATATCGACAAAATTATGTGGCGCCCAAGGGCCGTTATAATTCAATCCAAAGTCATCATTAAAGAGGTTGGCCATATCATAAATGGCCTTTTCAAACTCGGGAAGCTTGTCTTTTGACACCAGGCAGGACAAGCTGACCACTTCACTTTCTTTGCGCAAGCTATTGGTTTTAGTATCCAAGCAGCAATCTGTTAGGGTTGTCTGGATGGTGCTAGCGTGACGCTGACGCTCACCTTCCAGTGTTTGACTGAAACGATAACCAATCTCAATCATGTCGTCACGACTGGCCAAGCTGTTACTGCTTAAGACTTTTTCGCGCATGGCCTTCAATTCAGAATGGCTATTAACAATGTATTCAAAAATATTAGGGGCATTCCAATTCAGATGCAAACCCATTTCCACCGTGCCGTGTAAATATTCCAACTGTTCTGCAAGAGAGTCGTGGTAACCTTCCAACATTTTTTTCAACGCTACTTTATTCTCAGCGATAACGCCAAATTTAATAGGCAGAGGTGTTGTTATTGAGACTAAAGACTTGAGTATGTGCTGATGACTGGCCAGATTTTTTCTCTGAGGCCGAATTTTTTCGTTGCCTATGCTGCTGACAACGGCGGCAATATCGCCATCATCGACCAGTCCAACAGGCGCACCATTCATTCCGTGTAAATCATCGAGATCAATAGCACTGGGCACTATCGCATACAGATACAAAGCAGAGTCACTGGTCATATTAAGCTCTTGAAAAGTGTGAGAAGTAAATAACGTCGTAACAGCGGGATAAGCAACATCATACCGGCCACATCGGTAATAAACCCAGGTAATAACAGCGCGATCCCACCCGCAAGAATAAAGATCGACTCAAACAATGCGCCCGTGGGCAGCCCACCTTGAGATAAGGTGGCGCGCATCTTTTTGATATTAGCAAGTCCTTGCACACGAATCACAAGGATACCACAAAGAGCACTCACAACAACAAATAACAGCGTCTGGTTAACACCGAAGTAAGCACTGCTGTGCATCAGCAAGTAGAGCTCGAAGACCAGTAACGATAACACTAGCGTTATTGTTAATAATATTTTCATAGACGAGTTTACTAACAATCGCTATTGGGTGAAATATGAGGACATACTACCAAAAACCCCCGCTATCGAATCAGACAACCGCCAAGCCGCTTGCGCTATAATCGTAACATCAACCAATGGTAGTAGTATGAGCACTACGGCGATAATGAGCAAAGGCACGAAAAAAATACGCCAGATGGTATTATGTATCGTCGTTAGCACTTCGATAAGAATTTGATAAAGCATCGCAATCAGTTTATTGATAATACCGAACCGCATGGGGCGATAGGCTGATGCCAGCAAATTACCGATAAAGCCCATGAGTACACCACCACCCTGCAATTTTTCAAACAATTCAGCAGCATAATGATCCAAGCCTTGCCCCAACCATCTGGTTTCCAAGTGTCCGCCCTTGAGCTTTAGTCCACCAAAATTAAAACCGTCAAATTTTGGCTTGAGCGGTTGGCGTATAACCAGTTTCTTATCACCACCAAAACCCGTAAATAGTTGTTTTGAGTAGGTAGAATGCTTGATATTTCTAAAGCCACGAACATTATCTGATGTGGTGCGATGGGGAGTATGTCGAACAGGAATCATCACTCAATACCTCATAACAAATCGCCGATGGCCGACAGATGCGGGTGCGGGGGTATTATTGCTAGTTAGTGCTGGAGGAGAGGCATGCTGGTGATTAGGTTCACCCTCAACGGCCTGCTCAGAATGCATACACAAATCTAAAAAGGCTAGCAGCTCGGTAATGGTACTGTCAATTTCCTTAATTTTTTCATCGATTTTTACAACGCGCTCCACCACATTCTTGCGCTCTTGTGCGGTAATTTTTTTCTTCATTTCCAGCACAGATAATTGCGTGAACAGGTACTGCGTATCTGTCTTTTGTTTGTTAGTTAAGCTTATAGGACGACGAAATGACATGAGTGATCCCCAGTGAGATTAGCCGCTACGCTTGCAGACAGCATATAATACTTCATCAATCAATTCACGCTCTTTATCTATTTGGGCTACCCCATTGTGATGAACTTTGGCAACATCGACTGATAAGAGGTCGTAACATATCTGTCTGAAAAAACGATCTTTAGCATTGAGTCTAGTATTGCTTTGCATAACCACCTTGGCAATGGCAATGCCTGCCCGGATGGTCGGACGATATTTATTGATACTATATTCTCTGAGCCTGCGCATGATTTCCACAATACGCTCTGCGCGAGCGGCGCTAATGCCCGATTTAGCCTGGAGAATATGTACCTCGGTGGCATGATCAAAGTGTCCTACATTAATGGTAATCAACCTATCCATGAGTGCATCTTGAGCCTGATGTGTGCCCACGTACTCTTCAGGGTTTGAGGTGAATATGGCACGAAAGTCTGAGTGTACCCGCACATAACCATTATCACCAGACAGGTGGCGTTTTGGTAAATCCAAAACGCGTTCGCTCAGCACGCTCAGAAAAATATTATTAACCTCTGGACGCGAGCGATTGAACTCATCGTAAATCAGTACCTCACCATTGACACAACAGGTGGTCAGACGGTTATCAATCCATACCTTGCGCAACTCTTCTTCAGAACGCACCACCGAACGCACATAGTTATCAACCACGGTTCGCCGACTATAACCGCTATTATTACCAGCCCAGTCGGAGGCTTTCGCTTCTTCATTGCCGTGAATAATATTAACTGCCCTGTTAAGTTGAGAGGCCACATGCAAGGCTAGTGTTGTTTTCCCAGTACCTGCGGGACCAGCCAGATGGATGTGATAACCAGCAGATATATAAGCCAAGGCACGAGTAGTGAGTTCTTGAACATATGGTGTACATACAAAAGAATCGCTAGCTTCAGGGCTTACATGGGTAGTAGCATTAACGTGCGGCTTTTTCCGCTCGAAGGTAGCCGGCTTGTCTTGTGAACCCAAGACGTCTGAACTGGTCATAAATACCTCTAGCAGGTGGTGAGAGCTATAGCGGTTTTCAGGTAGGAACAAGCCGTATGCTACAGTTGATGGGTTAGATTTTTTGTCGATAGCAAGAACATAGCATCAAAAAAACAGCGCCTGAGTTAATGCAGGTTCCCTACGCATTGCTCAGGTGCTATTTGTATTTTTTACATAGGATCGCTATTAACTCATATCATTCAGCTGTGCTGGAGGAGCAGCAACTGGTGCAGTTAAGCCGATGGCTTCAGCATACTTCAGATAGGTCTCCACAGAAGCAATGACGATACGAGCTTCAATAGCAAGTAATTCAATACCTACCAAAGAGACTTTCACCCACGCATCAATCACTATGCCTTTATCCAGTATGCGGTCAACAACTTCAGCTAGGCTGGATGAATCAGTTGATTTTGCTACAATAGCCATAATTTTTTCCCATGGTGTTGTTATTAATATTAAGAAGTTTATTTTTGGACTCAACAATCCAAGCAATAGCTTCTAGTGTGTGAAGGCATCCTAACCAATAAAGTTACGAAAAGCTAGCTACGAGGTAGATTCAGGTGCCTTTTTTATGATATGACGTATCTGATGACAACCTTTAAGTTCTACCTCTTCCTTATAACTTAGCTTTAGCAGTCTGTCGGACTGAGGAAAAGAATCGTTTCATTCTTTTATCATGCAAAATAATGATGTTGAGGTTCAAGAAAAATTAATTCAGAGATGGCATTAAATTTACTTTGCCAAATTAACGTTATCATTAATTTGGCTCTATTGATAATAAAGTGGATGGAAAGAGCCTGAGTTAATGATAGGATTTTGGGGAGTAGCACTATTAGAAATCCGCCTAGTGATTAAACTAAGACTTAGTGGATTATTTCCCCTATATCTTAAGTTGTTTTTTACTTCATAAGGACAAAAGTGCATGAAAGTGTCCTCACTATATCAGATTTTGCCCTTACGAGCTTGATTTTTGTCCTTACTAGGGTAATCTAAGGACAGTTTCATTAATTTTGTCCTTATCATATGAATAAAAAAGCGCTTATACAACAAGAAAAGTCATCAATTTTAGCACTAATTGCTGAGGTCGGTGAGCCTATGGGCCTTGGCGAAATAGAAAGGTTGCTAACCTTTTCTATTAATAAGAAAACCTTGCAAAGACGCATGAAATCTCTGGTTGAGGAAGGGGCAGTTCATACAGATGGAGAGAAAAACAATACTAAATACTATGTTGATAAGGACAGAAATGGACTTAAAAATGTCCCTATGGATCAGTCTGAAGACACTTCTAGGCAAAATGTAAGGACAAAAAGCGAAGATAAGGACAAACATCCTATTTTTTCGAGTAATGCGATGTCCTTATTAGGTTATTTAGATACACCTTCTTATGCTCGAAAAAGATCGAGTTACCAATTTGCTTTAGTCGATAACTATATTCCTAATCAAACTCAGTATGTGCCTGAGACAATGAAAGTTCGATTGTATGAAGCTGGCAAGCGGTTTAATGAGCAGTTAGCCGCAGGCACATACGCTAAAAAAATTAGTCAACGACTGTTAATCGACCTGTCTTATAATTCCAGTCGATTAGAAGGAAATACCTATTCAAAGCTTGATACGCAAAAGCTGATAGAGCAAGGCTTAACTGCTGAAGGTAAGGTTCACAAAGAAACTGTGATGATCATGAATCACAAGGAAGCGATAGAGTTCTTAATTGAAAGTGCAGTAGAAATTGTACTTATCCCAATTACAATAAGAAATGTCCACTCATTGTTATCACAAGACTTGCTGGCAAATCCAAAGGCTTGCGGGAAGATTAGAGAAGTGGAAGTAGGTATTAGCCAGTCAGCCTATACTCCTATGAGTAACCCTCACCAATTAGAAGAATATTTATCACTTATCCTGCGTAAAGCGGATAAAATTGAAGATCCATTTGAAAAGAGTTTCTTTTTATTGATACACCTTTCGTACTTACAAGCCTTTGAAGACGTAAATAAACGCACTGCTCGACTGTCGTGTAATATTCCATTTATTCAGCATAATTTGTGCCCACTAAGCTTTATTGATGTACCCCAAGAAGATTACTTTAAGTCTTTGTTGTATTTCTATGAGACAAATCAAATAGAGCCAGTACTTGAGCTTTTTAAATGGGCTTATTTACGCTCATGTGAGCAGTATGATGTTGTTACTGAATCACTGGGTGAAATAGATACTTACCGTATACAACATAGATCAGATAGAAAAATTGCGATGGGCCATATCATTCGCCAAAAGCTTGATGATGCTGCTGTTAATCAATATCTTGAGCAATACAGCCGAGATAACAACATTCCATCAGAGGATAAATTCATCAGCATGACACTCAGTGATCTTGCACAATTGCATGAAGGCTCAATTATTGGGTTAGGCATCACAGAGAAAATGTTTATTGAGTGGAAAAGCGCTAACTAAACCAATTTAAGCTCTAACTTACTAGTACCTCGACTCATTAAATATGATTGATTGAGCTGTTCATAGGCGCGCGTTAATTTTTTGCGCGCCTTATCTACATCGAACATCCATTTGATGGTGGCACCCTCATCATTTTTACGCTTTTCCCAAGCCGCCAGCTCTGACTGAAGCTTATCCCAACTCGGGATCCTTCGGTCCAGACATTGTTGGTTCATATTGCCAATCTCTATTTCCACCATATTCAGCCAACTAGCATGTTTTGAGGTGTAATGAAATTCTAAAATTGAGCTGCGCTTGTGCAATGACGCAACATTGACGCTGTCGGGTGAGATTTCACCGACCTTTACACAGACACTCACGATAATTTGACAAGATTTTAGACCCCAGCTTCAAAGTTATGAGCACAGACGAGATTGGGTAGAGGACAGGTTGTTGTATTTGTCTTCTGTGTTTGCCATTGATATTTGTGCTTATTCTGTGATGAGTAATCACGTGCATCTAGTGTTGCATGTGGATGTTTACAAGGCCTTGGGGTGGAGTGAAAAACAAGTGTTGGTTCTGTGGCATACGTTGTACAAAGGTACGTTGAGTATAGGTAAAATAAAACGTCATTTTTCCTAAAATCAAAATACATGATCCCTTATATTTTCCATATTGACATCTATTTCATATTCTTAAGGGAGTGAAAGTCGGTTATTTTTCGTCGATTAATCAACTGTTTCTACT
>JAWUXW010000216.1:0-8967 GCA_034111125.1 Paraglaciecola sp. | reverse complement strand
TGAGCAGAATATCCATTTTAATATTTCCCTTGGAGACGACGAAATCAGCGACGACGCCGTGGTAGACGCCGCGGAATACGTTTATGCCCACGACTTTATTTTGGGGCTGCCGAGCCAGTATCAATTTGAGCTGAAAAATAGTGGCAGTAATATGTCAGCAGGCCAAGCTCAGTTGATCTCCTTTGCTCGGGCCGTGGCCCAGGGCGGGCAGGTGATGATGTTGGATGAGGCTACCAGTTCGGTGGATTCCATTACCGAAAATCTGATCCAGAAGGCCATTGGCCGTTTGTTTGAAGAAAAGACCGTTATCGCCATTGCGCACCGCCTGAGTACCATTCGCCACTCGGATCAAATCCTGGTGCTTCACCAAGGCAAGATTGTGGAGCGGGGCAGCCACCAAGAGCTATTGGCGATGGACGGCGTTTATTCAAGCTTACTGACGGATGACGCCAATATTGAAGACGACGAAGGTGCACTCTTGCCCAAGCCGGCCTGATTGTTAATGGTCGCTTGGGGATTTTGATCTGTATACATGGATATCCTATTAAGCTGATAAGCTTGAACGTACCGGGTATATTGGCTAACACTCGAATTACTTCTAGTTTTGCTGACGGTCACTCACGAGCAGTATTAAGGCCAGAGAGCTAGCCAAAATACAGTGGGTGGAACAAAAAACAATACTGTACTCATTCTCCCTGATTGAACCAGAGCATATCGATTGAGTTTTGTGCTCTTGATTAATCGACTTGTTTTCGATATTTATTGATATTGATCTTGTGGCGGGTGACTTTATCGTAAAAGGTTTTTCTCGGTATGCCTAGTTGTTTGATTGTGGAGCGAACATCGCCGCTGGATTGCTCTAAGGCCGATCGAATTGTATTTGCTTCAAACTTTTCTACCCTATCAGGCAATGTTAACTGCTCAACAATATTGATAACGTTTTGATCTTCAATGCCTAACACAATGGAATCGGCATAATTTTTAAGCTCGCGAACATTTCCAGGCCATTCGTACTCGATTAAACGTTGTTGTGTGACCAAATTCATTTTAGGTATCTTTTTCGAAAATTTTTGCGTAGCTAAGGATACAAAATGAGCAAACAGCAAGGGAATATCGTCCCGTCGATTGCGTAATGGCGGTAATCGCAGCCTGACGGTACTTAGCAAATAATATAGATCTGCACGAAATTCGCCCTGTTCCACAGCCATAAGCAGGTCTTTTGAAGTAGACGCGATGACTCGCAAGCTAAGTTTCTTGCCTCCGGTCACACTCATGCCAAGCATTTTTCGGGATTCCAGCACCGGGACTAATTGACCTTGAATATTAAGTGGCAGGCTATCAATTTCATCAAGAAACAAAGTGCCTTTGTGTGACTGTTCAATCTTGCCCACCCCACCACTTCTGTCATTAGACTTAAGGTTTTGAATTGCACCAAATAACTCAGACTCAGCCATTCTTTCAGGGAGAGCGGAGCAATTGACTGCCACAAAATTGTTTGAGGCCCGCTCACTCAATTGATGAAGCATGTGGGCGACTAAGTTTTTTCCGGTGCTGGTTTCTCCTTCCAGCAATACATCTACTTCTGATTTGGCAATTTGATGAATCGTCGAACGCAATTGCTCCATAATCGGTGAATCACCAATTAACTCCGATCCTGCAAGCACTTTTTTAGCCCGGGCTTTTAATTCTCGATTTTCTAAAACCAGTCTTCTGGTATCTATAGCTCGGCGAGTGGTCGCCAACAAATGCTCTGTGTCCACCGGTTTCGAAAAAAAATCAAAGGCCCCTTCATGTAATGTGGACAGTACCATCGGCGCATCTGCATGACCGGTTAAAAAAATTACAGGGATCTCAGGGTCAATTTTTTTAATCGCTTTAAAAAATGTAATGCCGTCCATTTTGGGCATTCGCACATCGGTAACGATGACAGCAGCAAAGTGTTCATCGATCTCAGCTAGCAGCCTCTTCGCCTCAGAAATGGGGGTAACATCAAAATTTTCCAATTCAAATGCTTGCACGATTGCGCTCAACAAAACCGCATCATCATCTACAACGTAAACACGTATTTTCAGCTCCGAGCTTTTCATAGTTTTGGCATCCTCAATTGAAAAGCGGCTCCTCCGAGCTGTGATGGCAAGTTCTCCAGACTTCCACCGAATTCTATAGATATATCACGGGCTATGCCCAAACCAATACCCAAGCCGGTTGATTTGTTGGTAAAGAACGGCGTAAAAATTTCAGCAAGGGTTTCTTCATCTATTCCTATTCCGTTGTCATCCAGTGTGATCGCGAGGAACTTATCTTGCTCCTCAACCCTCAACTGGAGTTTTGGGGCGTCCTGCCCGTCCAAGGCTTCGAGGGAATTCTGTATAAGATTTACCAGTATCTGTTCAACACGAACTCGGTCTGCCTGGAGAGTTAGCTCATCAATGCGATTGCCAATGATCTGAAAGTCGACACATGCACAGCGGATTCGGTCTCCGACCAATAACTCCACACCCTCCAAGACTTTGTGCAGAGATATCTTTTCTATTACTTGGTTATCGCGCCGGGCATATCGGCGCAGTTCAGTGGTTATCGCGCTAATTTTTCCCGTGAGCTCAACGATGGAATTAAGATTTTGCAGGGTTCTGATCTCGTCCTTTCTATCCACCAACTTTTTGGCATTTTGGGCAAATGTCTTGATAGCAGCAACAGGCTGATTGATTTCATGTGCTACGCTGGCGGTGATCGCACCAATAGACCCCAGCCTATTTGCTTGCGCTAACTCTTCTCTGGCTCGCCGAAAGCGAACATTAATTTCTTCCCGTTTGGTGCTTTCGGTGCGCAGCTGTTCGTTGCTAATTACCAATGCTTTGGTGCGTTTGGCCACTTCATTTTTGAGGAATTCAGTAGCGAGTACTCGCTCTCTATCTCGAGTGATTCTCCAGCTTAAATAAATACCGAAAATGGCCAGCAACATACCGCCGCTCAAAATAATTGTTAAGGTTCTAATTTGAGCGTTTCTTAGCGCAGGACCAACATGTTCTACTCTTAGCAGTTGCCAGTCCAAATCAGCAATCGGCCACACCCCGGCTTGCAGCATATTTCCAGACTGATCAAATCCACGATACTGTTCATCAAATGCTAACCAAGAGGCTATCAATGGTTCGGTGCCAAATTGGTTGGAACGCATTATTTGCTGCTGTCTGTTGTCACCCAAGGGTTTAAGCAGAGAAAAGTCCATACTGCCATCACTGGCGAATAAAATAATGCCGTCTTGGTTTGCAATAAGGGTAATGACATTGTCTTGTTGCCAACGTTGGGTGATTTTGCCAAATTCAACCTTAACCACGATAACGCCTAAAACATGGCTGCCCATCTCAATCCTGCGGGAAAGAAAGAGTCCTCCCTTGCCGGTTAACTCTCCTTTTGCAAAGTGCACAGCTGAACCACTTTCCATTGCTTGTTTGAAATACGGCCGGTATTCAAAACTCCTACCAATAAAGCTCTTTTCACCTAAATAATTCGACGATGCAATAGTATTTCCAAGAAGATCGATAACATAAATGTAATCCACGCCGGTCATGGATACCAATGAGGACAACTTTTCGTTGAGCGTTTTAACATCTGCTTCCGCTGGTTCGTTTAATGCGCTATGCACATACTGAGTTTCGGCCAACACAAAAGGTAGCAATGAGAACTTCTGTAGTTCACTTTCTAGAGCCATTGCTTCTCTATGTGCAAGATTCGTGGTTTTTTCTCGATGCTCCAGTAGGGTGTTTTCTCGTGCATATCGGCCCATTAGAATTGTCAAAACGATAACTAATACCAGCCCGATCCCGAGTCCTACTAAATAATTTCGTTTAATCATTTTCTTATAAATTTAATTAATTCGTCCCGAATGTAGCACAAATGTAAAATATTTTGTGTGGAATTTCGCACATAAATCGCGTAAAAAAGTTTATTGGTATGAAATAATCTATGTATATCAATAATTTAATTTAATTTCATAACATTGCATTTATTTTGATTTTTTTTTGATAAATTAATCGCACAAATTTTTAACATCAAGTAAGAGTGTTTAATTGATGCTTAGGATACAGGCTAACCAAACTGCACTTCATAGCCTCTTCCTAAGTGATGTGTTAACTGAAGTGAGGAGAAATGTCACATGAAACTATTTAAAAAAAAGAGAGCACTGGGCTCAGTTACATCAATATCCTGTGCTGTTATGTCAGCTTATCTTTGCGCAGTACAACCAGTCTTGGCGCAATCAACTGAGAGCGTCGAAGAGAAGACTGACAAAGATGTTGAAAGGGTTACCATTACCGGATCTAATATTCGCAGAAGAGGGGCCGACTTTAGTACGCCGTCCCCTGTGCAAATAGTAGGTGAGCAGGAAATAGCAGACACTGGGGCTATTCAAGTACAAGATATATTTAAGGGCATAACCGCTAATTCCGGGTCGCAGTTGTTGCAAGATGCCACAACGTTACAAGGGACTTCTCAATTTTCACTAAGAGGTTTGGGAGTGGGTTCAACCCTAACCCTTATTAATGGTCGTCGTGCTGGTCTTGCACCCGTAGTTGACGGTTCAGGACAATTATTTACGGATGCCAACCAGTATCCAGTTAACATGATCAAGCGTGTTGAAGTTTTAACCGATGGTGCTTCATCAACTTATGGCTCTGAAGCGGTTGCTGGGGTAGTAAACATCTTTACTCGAAATGATTTTGATGGTTTCGAAGTGACGGGTGAATTTAGAGACACAACAAATCGCTCGTATCAATTGGGTACAGGATTTGGAGTACAAGGTGATAAAGGTGGGATAACTGTTTTTGCAAATTATTATACGCAAACTAGTGCTACCCGCTCTGACTTCCCAAATTTTGCCGAAGGCAATCTTTTGTCTGATGGTTTGTCAGGTGCATTTGATTCAGGAACTGGGTCTCCGGGAAGATTCAACTTAGCTATCCCCGATAGTACTGTAACTGGCGGCTTTGCAAGAGCAGGAGGTGCTTCTGCTCCAGATCCAGACTGTACAGCAGCGGGTGGTTTGTTAGATACCGCGGCTGGAAATTGTCGTTACCACTTCCTGGACCAACGCCGTATATTCCCAGAGGAATACCGTATTCAAGTGTTTGGTGCCGCCAACTATGACATCTCCGATAAGCTGAATGTATTTGCTGAGTTTGGATTTTCTAGAAATGATATCAGAGATGGTAATGGTGGAATGCTAACCAGACAGACTACCAACTCTGGCGGATTTCTTGTACCTGGAGACCACCCGTTTAACTTTTTCGTAGCTGACGATAGCTCCGCCAGTGGTATTAGCTATGCAGGCGCCGATGCGTTTGCTGCTGACCCAAGCTTGCAAGCCGTTGACCTGATATATCGAGGCAGGCCATTAGGCAGCGATGCTGATGGCCCCAATCAAGCCGATATTTCTACTATCTTCACCAATACACGTTTCGTGGGTGGATTTGATTATTTCATCAACGACGACTGGTCACTGTACGCATCGTACACTTGGTCAAATTCAGATTATAGCCGAAGCGCTCCGCGAGAGTGGGACATACCAGCCTATGGGGCGCAAATTGCTGCGGGTAATTGGAACCCATTCGGTACACGAATTGTTTCGCAAGATTTAGTTTCACCTAAAGATGGCACTTCGTTGGCTGGGAATAGTGAAGAGATTTTTAATTCATTTAGTTTATTTAGAAATGATGTCGCATTGGTAAGACAAGCGGTTTCTGAAGTATCGCTGAGCGGAGTAACGGACTTAGAATTGGATGGTGGTGAAGTTGCCTTAGCGGTAGGTGCTCAATATCGTGAGGTCACTTTGCGTGACGTGCCCGATGGCCGATATCAAAATGGACAGAATCGTCTTAATGAAACCATACCGGCAGTATTTGGCGAACAAGAGGTTTATGCTGTTTTTGGTGAATTAGATTTACCATTTTATGATTGGCTGCAAGTTCAAGTCGCCCTTCGATACGAAGACTATGGTGATCAAGGTGGCGATACTTTAGACCCTAAAATATCAGCCAAAATAGACTTAAGTGACGAATTTGCCTTTCGCAGCTCATATGGTACATCATTTCAAGCGCCTTCAATTCGTCAGGTGGCGGGTATAGTGGGTGTTGGAACGGTAACTGATCCAGCTGACCCAAGTGCCGGCGCGTTTATCATAACTGTTATTACGCAAGGGTCTGAAGACCTGGTGCCACAATCTGCAGAAAACCTGAATTTAGGTCTTTTATATAATTCAGATTGGGGATTAAGTGCTTCAGTCGACTATTTCTTCTATGACTATCAAGATTTGATCTTACCGGGTGCAGATCCTCAGTTTATCTTTGATCAAGTATTTGCTGGCAACCTACCAGCCGATAGAGCACAGCGAAGCCCTGATGGACAAGTTGCTACCGCTATCGCTAACTTTGTCAATGGAGGCTCCTCAGAAGTAACCGGCTTCGATTTGGTTACAAGCTATACAATGGATGCTGGTGAAGGAAAATTGCAATTTGATTTTAAAACGACCCTCATTACGAAGTTTGAATCTTCTGAATTTGGCGACATAAAGGGCAATAGGAACTTCGCGAATGGCTTTGGTTCTACCCCGGATTTGCGTATGAATTTAGGCTCTACTTATCGCTTCGGTGACCATGGGGTAAATATCACTGCTCGCTTTGTAGGCTCCTATCAGGATGATCAGACCAATAATGGCATAGATTCGCAAACAACGATTGATGTGCGTTATGACCTCAGTTTGGCAGAGTTTCTAGGAGGAAATGACACACAACTAAGCATTGGCGCGGTGAATCTTTTTGATGAACTAGCACCTCGCATCAATGCTCGCCCCTTCTTTGATACCGAAGCCCACGACCCTCGAGGAAGACAAATCTATGCATCATTTAAGCAAAGCTTTTAGCCAATAGAGTAGAGCCGAGTTTTTAATACTCTGCGTATGGTAATTACGCCTCTGGCACCACCATGTAAATGTTGAATTGAACCGTTGTTCTGTCGTAAGGAAAAGTATGAGTGCACCGCTTGCTAGCAAAATAGAGTCAAATAATAAAAGCCCATTTTTATCGGCTCAAGTTATAGGATTGTTTCTGGGACCTGTTGTCGCTATTACACTTTTATTGCTAGGCGCGCCAGCTGAAATGCAAGCGGTTGAAGGGGATTTTAAGGGGGCGTGGGTAACCTTTGCCCTTCTTATATTGATGGCTATATGGTGGGTAACGGAAGCCATACCCATCCCCGTCACGGCACTGCTGCCCTTGGTTGTGCTCCCCATGTTCGGAGTAGCATCCATAAAAGAGGCATCTGCACCTTATATGCACCCCATTGTCGTAATGTTAATGGGTGGCTTCATTTTTGCCAAAGCGATAGAGCAATGGCGCTTACATGAACGCATCGCTTTGTTTGTTGTTTGTAGAACTGCGAGCAGTCCCGCGAAGTTGATTGGCGGCTTTATGATAGCCTCTGCCTTGCTGTCGATGTGGATATCAAATACGGCGACATCTATTATGATGGTGCCCATCGCCTTGTCTGTCGCTGCTGCATTGGGGGATAGTTTAAAAGACAAACAACAGGCATTCACTATGGCTTTACTGCTAGGGATCACTTATGCCTGCTCGATAGGGGGGCTAGGTACGCCTATTGGTACACCAACCAACCTTATTGTTATTGGTTATTTAAACGACCATCACGACACCCAAATTGATTTCTCCCAGTGGATGATGTTTGGCATACCTTTAATAATTTTGCTACTTCCACTGACTTGGCTGGCACTCACAAAATTGATTTTTCGTATCCCGAACATAGCGGTGAACACCGCCCAGAATAAAGTTGAAGCACAGTACAAAGCTCTTGGGGCAATGACTACACCGCAAGCACGAACGTTGATGGTATTTTGTATCATTGCCTCTCTTTGGGCGTTTCGTGGTCCATTATCTGAATTTAACATTGGTGGTTACATCCCGTTAGCGGGGTTAACAGATCACGTTACTGCCATTATCGCGGTGTTATTGTGCTTTGTAATACCCTCAGGTGAAAAGAATCGTCCAGGACAACGCTTGTTAGACTGGAAAGTGGCAGAGCAGATCCCTTGGGGCGTGGTGCTGCTATTTGGCGGCGGGATGTCGCTCGCCCAGTCTATTTCGCAAACCGGACTGAGCACCTACCTAGGGCAAAATCTTTCAGTGTTGGCTGAACTGCCTGTGCTGGCGCTTATTTTGATCGTAACCACCTTCGTAATCTTGCTAACAGAGATCACTAGTAATATTGCTACCGCGTCTGCAGTCATGCCGATCATCGGTGCAATGGCGCTATCTTCAGGCATTCCTATCGAACTGATTGCGGTGCCAGTCGCATTAGCAGCTGGTTGCGCATTTATGCTACCAATGGCAACTGGCCCCAACGCGGTCGTTTTTGCCACGAATAAAGTCAGCATTATGCAAATGGCAAGTGTTGGCGTAAGAATTAACATAATTGCCATTATCACCATAACCATTTTGGCGTACTTTATAGCGCCAATTGTGTTCGCTTAGCGAAAATAGATTTATATTGCTAAGAAATGTTGAACTTGTTTTTGTGAGGGCTTATGAACACAGCGCTTTAAAATGATGTGAATTGTAAAAGGTTTGCCCATACCGCCGCTAAGAAAGCGTATCGTCTTGGAATAAGTTGACGGTTTTATAAAGACCAGTTGTGTTTCACAACTGGTCTTTTTGATGCACTGCGTTCGACACCCGCAGAGGCAAGCACATGGATGGCTTATTAATTCCCCAACTAGATGCGCTCTTCCTTTAGGCCATAATTCTTCAGCTTGATGTTTTTGGTGAAAACACCTTAAAACCACAAAGTGCAATAATAACGGCTAAGCCAGTAAGTAAGCCTATCCAGGGTTCGAATACACTAAACGCCATCGCAGTGATTACCATGGCACCTCGTTCGGTCGCATCGTCAACCAGTGATAGC
>JAWUXW010000215.1:0-8073 GCA_034111125.1 Paraglaciecola sp. | reverse complement strand
GCGGCTAGCTATTGTCTAAAACAAGCAAAAAACAGCATTTACTACACTTTTCAATTACCACCGCTTAAGTATCGTTTTTTCTTACTCTTTTATTATAAATAAAATAGTTTAGATAAATTATTTTATGTAGATTTTTATAGTGCCTGTCCAAATTTTTTTACATAAAGGCCACCCACCCTTACGATAGATACTGTACATTCATACATAAAAGGAGTTTCTTATGACTACAACGCGCGCCCAACAAATATCTCTTGCCGATACACCCTACTACCATATTATGTCTCGATGTGTGCGCCGCTCTTATTTATGCGGCACCGATAAACAGACGGGGCAATGCAAGGGGAAAGGGACAGGCACAACCAAGATAAGCAATCACTAACCTTACAGCACCCTATTTAACTATATTGTTAAGTGCCTGCCCCTTGTGACTGTTAACACTGGAGAGGCTATCAAACAAATTCAGGCTTCTTACCTGAGGAGCGCGCTTGGATGGATTGACTATTGAATGACGAAGATAATCAGCGGGCAAAATCTTTACAACTCGTCGATGCCTTTAGAATTGTTAATCAAAAAGAAGAAGAGTATACCTAGTGGTCTAACCGAAAGCAGGCATGGGCAAATAATACAGGCTGGCGTATTGATTACCAAATAGTGACTCAAGGTTTAAAAGATAAAATAATTACTGAACCTGAGGTCATTTATAAAGATGAACGCTTTTCGGATCACTCGCCGTTGATTATTGAATACTGCGGATACTAAATAATTATTTTTACACTAAAAGTAAGCAGCTAACAATGCTTTAATACTGTGGGTATAGAAAACACAGGGACAGTAAAAATAATAAAGCCCGACCTCTGAAAGTTGGGCTTTATGCTAAAAAGACAAAAACTGACCCTCATGCTTCCTTGAAGAACACTACCAACTACAATCAGATAAGTACTACTGTATTTTTATCAATCGCAAACATTCCTCTCTTTATTCTTAGGTCTCCGCCTTGATCTTTTTGCCTTTGTTCTACCATCAGAAGAGCGATAGTCTTGTCCATGATTGGAACGAAATAAATCTCTTATCGATACACTAGTTGCAACACTAACAGAAACTGAAATACCCGGAGAAGCAGAATTAGCACCAACACTTACACCTGACCATTTTCCAGTATCTAAATTAGTATGACTAGCAACACTAATAACTCCAAAATCAAGAGTAACCGTTAATGTTCTCCCATCAATATTCTCTCTACCTCCCTTTAAGAGGGTTAAATTAAAACCTGCATCATTGCGATAACCCACAGACACTCCCCCAGAAACAACAACACCCGCATCTGCAGGCCCTGTAGCACCTCCAGTTGTAACGAACACTCCCGCCTGTGCGTTAGCACCACCTCTAGGGGATGCTGATTCACCGCCATAGGTAACCAATACGCTCGCTAATCCATAGTAATCACTATACTTAAAAGGGCTATTTAAAGCATAAGCGTAAGTATTTGAACCCGCTAATAAGCCTATAGGATCGGATTGTGTATATCGCCCTGTACTTGGATCATAATACCGAAAATAATTATAATGTAGCTCTGTTTCTTGATCAAAATACTGTCCCGGAAACCGAAGGTTATTTTCCACCACTTGTGTAGTCAATGTCGCTTCCCCAAACGCGGTATAAGCGGCGTGCCATACCATTTGCTGATTTTGGTCGGTCATCGCAATCGGCGTACCTAAGTGATCGTTGTGGTAATAGTACACATCACCGCCTCGCAACTGAGCCAAAGGCTGGTTAGCAAGGTAGATATATTCTACTAGCGGTTGGCCATTGGTTGCGTATTCAGCTGTGAGCTGTCCTTGAAGATTATAAGTATAATGAACGGTATTAACGCCTTGGGTTTTACTGATACGTTGCCCCAAAGTGTTGTATCGATAATTCGTCGTAATACCGTCTTTAACTACACTGACTGGTCTATTCGCCGCATTATAAGTGAATGTTGCAATACTTGACCCCTGCGTTATTTGCGTTGTATTGCCTCGATCATCCAGCGTGTAATTTGTAACATTGTTAATGTGCTGAATATCTAACAATAGATTACTGCTGAGGTCATAACCATAATCGTCGGTATTTTCTGTAAGACGATTACCCACCAAATCGTATGTCCATCCAGTGTTGCTAGCTTGACCCAAATGGCTATCTAAGCGATCCAATAAATCATAGCCAAAATCCTGTGTATTGTTCAGCTCCTCTAAATGGTCTATCTGAATGATATTGCTGTTCTCATCATAGTTGTAGCTTCTATCGATGAGTGTCACGCTATCGGTTTGAGTTTGCCATGTGCTTAAGCGATAGTCTTGGTCGTAGGCGAGCTGGGTGGTGTTACCGTTACCATAAGTCAGTGCCGTCACACCGCCAAAGGGCAAGTATTGTAGGTTACTCACTAGGGCATTACTGTTGCCGCCACTAGTGGTTTGGTAACTTAGATCGCTCACTCGGCCTAGAGTGTCATAGCTATAATTAATGGCATAGCTTAGTTCACCAGAAGGTAAGAACACCTGCTTTTCTATGAGCTGATTGCCTGCGTCATAAACATAA
Source organism: Paraglaciecola sp. (assembly GCA_034111125.1). GTDB lineage: Bacteria > Pseudomonadota > Gammaproteobacteria > Enterobacterales > Alteromonadaceae > Paraglaciecola. The sequence continues at coordinate 5,499 of JAWUXW010000215.1, read as the reverse complement.
TCTGTCCAGTACACGGGACTGTTAGCTTCATCGCCTATGATTCTTGCATGACTGCTCACATTACCTCTGTGATCATAAGCATAGAGCTGTTGTCCACTTTGATCTTGAACGCTAAACAAACGTCCTTTGCCGTTGATGGTGAGTACTTGATTATCCGGTGTGGTGTAGATGCTGACATCATAGGTGTAAGTGATGTTTTCTTCCGGCGATAAGGGGTAGCTCACTTGAGTTAAACGGTTTAAGGCATCGTAGCTGTATTGGCTGACGATGCCACGGCTATCAACACTGGCGACGCGGTTGCCACCGTTATCGTAGACGTAACGGGTGATGCCCGTATCGGGGCTGGTTTGCTGTATGAGGTGATCGAAGGCGTTGTATTGATACGTGGTGGCATTGCCATTGGCATCGGTCACACTCGTCAAGCGGTCTTGGGTATCGTAGGTAAATTGGGTGATGCCATTGTTGGCATCGGTGGTTTGGGTCAGGCGATCCAGTGGGTCGTATTGGTTTTGGCTCGCATGGCTTCTGGGGTTGGTGGTCTGTACGGGGTTGTCATTCACATCGTAATCAATTTGGGTAGTTTGACTATCGGCACCCACAACCTCCATCACACGACTGAGCTCATCATAGGCTTGGGTCATGCGGTAGGTGATGGTACTGCCCGTATCACTAATGGTTTGAGCCGTGCGATTATCGGCATTATCTAAGACGTAATCTATACGTTCACCGGCATTATTACTCACCGCGATTAGACGATCGCTGGTGTCGTAGTGGTAGTTAAGCTCGTTGCCATTGGGCAGAGTCACTTGGGTGACATTACCCGCATTGTCATAGCCATAAGTGGTGGTACTGGCTAATGTGGGGTCATTACTAGAGTGCTGTATTGAGCTACTGAGCAACCAACCGCGCACATGGTAAGTAAGCGTGGTAACCGTGCCATTGGCATCGGTGATCTGCTGGGGCTCACCACGACCGTTGAAATTGCTTAAGGTGATGACATGGCCTAGAGCATTGGTGATGCTGTTACGATAGCCATCGCTATCATAGGTATAGGTGGTTATGTCATCCACATCGGTACGGGGACCATTGATAGTGAGAATTTGACTGTTATCGTTATAGGTGTAGGTAACTGCTTGAGAGGTGACCTTATTATCACCCACACCATTACCATCGCTGTCTTGGCTTTGAAGCGGATCATTAGGGAAGGCATCATCGGCATCAGCAATGCCATCACCGTCGCTATCGGGGTTGGCATGACCGGATACAGTGAGGTCATATCGAAGACTATCTTTACCCAGATTGTCATCGTAAACACGGACATCAATCAGATATCGACCTTCTATGACACTATCATCCAGCACCCAACTCACTGTCCCCTGTTCTGAGATAGTGACATTAAGCCCATAGGGCCATGTTGACACAGAGTAACGTAGGGGATCATTGTCTGCATCGGTGGCGTTAACGCCATAAGTATAGGTTGTACCTAGCTGAGCCTCGACAATGGGAGAGCCATTAATCACTGGCGCTTGGTTATTCGGATCAATGACGGTCAGCTGATAACGTACCGCTTGTTTTCCTTGGTTGCCATCATTTACGTGAGCAATAATCGTGTACTTACCTGCATCGTTATGTTCATCTAGATCCCAGCTGATCACACCCTGCTGGGAAATAGAGACATCCAAACCGTAGGGCCAGGTTGATAGTGAATACTGTAGGGTATCGTTATCACCATCGGTGGCGCTTAAATCATAGACGTAGGGAGTCCCTACCGTGGCGGTCAGTACCGGCGCATTATTAATGACGGGCACATGATTGGTGGGGTCAACGACAGTTAAGCGATAGGTTTGTACATCGGTGCCTAAATGGCCATCTTTTACTTTAGCAGTAATCAAATATTCACCAGCCTCATCACGATCCTCTAAGACCCATTGAATCACTCCCGTATCCGACATGGTGACATTCAAGCCCCGCGGCCATGTGGACACTTCATAGCTGAGCGCGTCATTATCGGCATCGCTGGCATTTACAGCATAGGTATAAGTGTTGCCTACGGTGGCCGTTGGAATGGGCTGACTATTGATCACCGGCGGACGATTGCTCAGATCGCTGACCGTGAGGCTATAGCGTCGCGTACTAACCCCTAGATTGCCATCATCCACACGGACAGTAATGACATAGTCACCCACATCATCACGATCATCTAGAACCCAACTGAGCAAGCCCTGCTCTGAGATGCTCATCTCTATACCGCTGGGCCATGTGGCGACGGAATAGCGTAAAGTGTCGTTATCGGCATCGGCCGCATTGAGGTCATAGGTATAGGTACTACCCACAAGGGCTGAACCCATTGGGTCATTATTAATCACCGGAATATGATTAGCCGGATCGGTAACGGTGAGGTTATAACTCACCAAGTCTTGTTCAGACTGATCATCGTACGCATAGGCCATGATCACGTATTGACCGGCATCATTATGATCGTCCAAGACCCAACTCACGAGCCCTTGATCAGAGATGGAAATATCCAAACCCGTTGGCCAGGTTGCCACGGAATAACTTAAGGGGTCATTATCGGTATCGGTGGCACCCAAATCATAGGTATAGATACTACCCACGGTGGCGGTGAGTATCGGCGCATTATTGATTTGGGGCGCGGCGGCGTAGACAAAGGACGTTGTGTAAACACATGTAATAGCAATAAAGGATTGTAGCGCGGCTTTGGCGCTATAGCAGGTAAAAATATTCATAATGACGTCGCCTCCTGAGCAGTCAAACGCCCGCTATCATCGTACGTCAATACCGTTTCCCGTTCGGGTTCGATAATTTTGGTGCGTAAGTTGAACGTAGGATGCCATTCGGTGGTAACGGTTCTGGCCTGAGGGGTGCCACTGGCCTCGGTGCGTGAGGTTTCTAGGCCACGAGCGTTGTGAACGTAAGTCGTCACGTTACCTTTCCAGTCGGTTTTTGAAGCCATAAAACCATTAGCATCGTAGGTGTAGGTTTGGTTGGCTGAGACGCAGTTTTGTGAAGGCAGGCCTTCGACTTGGGTCATTTTGTATTCACCGTTAAATTGGGTGAAGTGGTATTTATTTTTTTTGCCTAAGCTGTTGGTGACTGTGCGAGTGCCGTCTTCGTGGTACGTTATTTGAGTGCGTTTGATGCTAGACGCTAAGCCCCCTACTTTGCTACTAATCGCCCTACCTTGGTCATCATATGCAACCGAAGAAATACGATGATTATTCTCATTTAAAATGCCCGTAATATAATCAGGGAAACCACTATTTTCATAAGCATAAATACGAATAGAATTATCCGTATAAATGACTTGTGTTAAGCGGTCAGTCGTATCCCAAGCGTAATGGATTTCGTCATTATTTGGCAATACGACACGTGTCAAATTACCATCGACCAAATCCAGCTGTAACGATTCGTTATTACGAGTGACCGTGATGGTATTATCGTTATTAGAATAACTGAGCGTGTGGACAATACCTGCTGGATAAGTGATTGACAATAATCGACCATTGGTATTGTAGCGCTCGACTGTATTATCCACTAAGCGTAATTCATAAACATCAACATTCAAAGCTAAGCGCTCTACTCGTTGAGACTCTGCCGTAATCACATTATTGATTATAGAAAAAGATAACGCTTTTCCATCAGGACGCTTCGCCTTAACGGTTTCACCCTCAACAAGTAATGATTGTCTGTAATCGCTACTCCAATGTTGATTCTCAGCTCTAGAGTTATAAAAAAGATCAAACGTAAGTGGATCACTCCCTTGACCCGTATAAAAATATTGCCTAAAGAATTTATTTCCCGTAGCTATATTAATAGGATGGCACGTATTATTTTCATCAGCACCATCATTACTGGGAGCTTCAACATCATCCTCTAGATCTTCCTCATCCGAATTAGAAACACAAAGATGTGCACTAGAATCCCAAGAACTGCCTTCAGTACATGGATCTTCATCAGCAGTAGCTCCGAGATAAACATGGCAATTAAAACTTGCGACAACACCTAAAACTGGGTGAGCGGCGGCATGGTATGTGACGGTGTAATAAATAAAAGTATGGTCAGCATAATAATCGTAAATCTGATCTTGTATTTCTTGAGATAAACTCGATGGAATAAAATGCGGCCCCAAACTACTACCTATGTATTCCGAACATTCACTTTCTACTTGTGCCAGATCATATCCATCAGTAGAAAAATATACATCTGCCAAAAACCATTCATTATTTTTGTAGTTATCAGGATTAACTTCAACATCGGCTAAAACAACGTTAGAATAAAAAACATTCAACACTAAAAAAAAGAACAACATTTTTTTAGTGTTGTACTGGCTAACTGATAAATTTCTAAAACACCCTATAAAACCACTTAACCATCTATTCATAACAAAGCCACCTTTTTTAATTATTATAAGTAACGTTCTAAAATAAAAAACTACTTTTTATTTTTCACTTGAACACCCACAAATAAACCTCCTGACCATCGACATAATTCAAACCATCGAATTCAGAGGACTTTATTTATCGTAAACACCAAAAAACGCGATGTCATGTGCCCAAAGCCAAGCCATCTAAATGCGAAAAAGCCGATATTCCGGAGAGAATACTGGTTACATTAGCGCAAAACACTACGTTCGAATAAGCCGAAGCAATAAAAAAATGAAGAAAAACAAGCATAATAATGCCGAAAACAGTAGATTCGGTAATATGCAGGATGTAAATACTTAGAATAAAATCTTATATAATTATTTTTGTTAAATGTAAAATACACCTATTTCAGCATTTTATTGATCTGAATGTGCCATCCCCCGATACTTATCGCAAGCTTATTTTTAGATTTCATTTTGAAATACTTAGGGAGAGCCTTATGTTTACTGAACTTTTTCGCGTAAATTAATTTTTAAGATTATTAGGGGATAATAGGGGATTATAATATTTATAGCAACACAATGGATTCTTAACCGTTTCAACGAGTTAATACATGACAAAACCACTCAATCGCTATGGAGCACCAAGCGCAGACCACCTATGCTCAGGCCACTAACGGACAGGGAATCACTTTAGAATACGAAAGAGGCGACCTAGGACACGCACTCGATATTGACATAAAGACCACCTACCCTTACGATAACCACTGTGCATTCATACATAAAAGGAGTTTCTTATGACTACAGCGCGCGCCCAACAAATATCTCTTGCCGATACACCCTACTACCATATTATGTCTCGATGTGTGCGCCGCTCTTATTTATGCGGCACCGATAAACAGACGGGGCAATGCTACGAGCACCGCAGACAATGGATCGAAGACCGCATTCGGTTGCTCTCAACGGTATTCGCAATTGAAATTTGTAGTTATGCGGTAATGAGTAACCACTACCACATCGTCTTAAAAATTGATGCGGCAACCAGTGAAAACTGGAGCTTTGATGAGGTTATTCAACGCTGGCTTTGTATTCACAAAGGGCCCTTCCTTATTCAA
>JAWUXW010000214.1:0-10174 GCA_034111125.1 Paraglaciecola sp. | reverse complement strand
TTGCTGGCGCAGCTGAGGTATAGTGGTGATTGTGCTCATTGTCGTTGACCGTTTGTTTTTCACAGAGCTATTTGATCACGCTTTGAGCACAACTTAAAGCTTATTTTTCAAATAGTTGCTTCTTAAGATCCTACCTATGAGCTCTGAGTTTGCACGCAAAGTATCAGCCGATTTCCATAGGCGTTTTTCAATTGCTTCAATATTTTCTAGTTGTGCCATGTAGCCACTATTCCTTTAAATTATTCTTATGTTGGCTAAAGTTGCCACGGTTATGTTGTGACGTAATGTACTGCTCCAGCTCACTCTGTTTAAATCGCCATGAATTGCCAACCTTGAACCCGGGTAGTTCACCACTAGCAGCGAGTCTATAGATAGTGCGTTCGTTGACCTTTAGATAGCCCGCAACGTCTTTGATGGTAAGAATAGATTCGCTCATGACGGTTAATGTTACCAATGTCGAAAAAGTACAATTAAGTTCAGTTTACTCTTTTACTTTACGAGGTCAATGAAGAGCGGGGAGCTCTGCAAGATCGTCACAAATTGGGGAAGAATCGCTTTAAGTCTCGATGCAGGTTAGCAGGACAATCACCAATTGCTCGCCAGTAAGCGACGATTGCTTTTACCTTTTTCAAATCTGCATGGTTGTTGTCATGCATTATTTTAAGTAACTCTAGAGTGGGCATTACTTGCACTTCGAACTCTATTGCTAGCTCAGTCATATCCTGGTCGTCGGTAACGACAGGAACTCCTAATTCCAATGCATAGGCAATATATAAAGCATCGACTTGTGATGGACCTGGCAACGCTGTTTGAACATGGTCCCAGATAAATTCAAAGTTGGTCTTTATTATTCTTTTTTGCTTTGGCCCTACTGTTGGAAAATACTTACGGTTTTCAGCATACTCTTCATCATCAACCCAAGGAAACTTGGAGTTGAGTCGCCTATTCGATAATTCGTCATTTAGTTCAGACAAAATGTAAAGGCAATATTGGCCCTCCCCAAAGGGTACAAAAAGTAGAGGACGGACTGTTTGCGCCAACCTTAAATAAGAATTGGTATCGAGTAAAATTTTTGATTGGGGCATTAAATTAGCTCAGAGTGAAGGCTCCGAGCATCTAATAACGGCATATCGGTTACAGCTTGCACGTAACCAGCACCTTTGCTCTGCTCTTTAAGATACTTTCTTAACAACTCAAAGAAAGGTGTTTCAAACGCTTTTTCGGTTTTATTTATATAATCTCTAGCATCAAGGTCTTCAATACCCCCTAGCAACGCAGTACTTAAATTATAAAAACGTTTATTAAAGTTAGTTATCGCACCAAAAAAAGTTTTACTTAATGCAATTTCGGGCAGACCTGAAAACGCAGCAAACTTGTTGGTTTGGCCTATAACTGTGTAAGGCGAGATCGTGTGCTTGTCAGCTAGTTCAATTACCTTATTTATTTTGGTTGCACTTGTTCTTTGGCTATTTATTTCTTTGTATGCTTCTTCTGATAGTGTGCTTGGAAACAGTAAAGCACCAGCAAAGTCATCAGCAAAGTCTTCGGCTTCATCACCAGATAATGACGGAGACAAGCAGTGACCTAATTCGTGAGCCATCCAAAATTTAAAATCGTGAATGTTCGTGTCTAAATTAAGGTATACCCAAGTCGTCTGTGAATCAGGTAAATAGATATGAATAGCATTTTCATGACGCTGCTTAGTTCCCCATAGAACAGGCACTACTACAGCTTGAAGTTCACTAAATTTGCGAATTAAATGGTCAAAATCAACTGTTTCAACTTCATCTAAATTTATATCTTTCCGAACTTTCGAAGTTACTTTGCGTAAGTATTCATAATCACGAGTAGGTGACTTTAAAACTGGTGGCATTTCAAGCGTATCAAATGGTAAATAAGGAACTAGATGACGTAAAAACCGCCCCATTTGTTGAGCTTTTTCAACATGATGATCTTTTGTTTTTGCATTACCTTTTTTTCTAAAAGCGATAATTGGAACATTTGGTTCATCATTGATAACTAGCTCACTAAAACTTAACTTTAATAGTTTCGCAAACTGTAGAAGTTTGTTCGGCCGTGGAAATGTTTTCTCCAGCAACCACTGTGACACAGCTTCCTTAGATACACTCAACTGCTCAGCGACCGCAGTTTGTGTTAAACCAGCAGCTTCCATTGCTTTAGTGGTATTTTTAATATGGAGTCTTTTTTTCATGGCGTGAAGTATATGGATTTCCCAATTCGTGTCAAGTTTTGTCAAGTTAATGTTGTTTCTAACTACGTTCAATCCAATTAGTAATCCTGTGTGCCCAAGGCTCGATTACCTCAGGTGGCAGGGAACCGGAGTGTTTCGACTGAGGATGGGGGATGCCCGTATACGCATTTTCCCCTAATTGTTCTTTAAAGTATTTCGTTGGCCAGCCCAATGATTTCTTCATAATACTATGAAACAGCTGTTTCTCATTTTCATTGATCCATCTTGGCTCAGACTTGAGCAACATGGTTGATAGACTCGCAGCCCCATCTGAAGTGTCTATTTCTAACAAGGTATAAGACTGGCTGCTGAACTCAAGCACGACCGAGGCGATACAGCGAGGATTTTGCGAATCGGCCAACCAATGTTTATTTCCCTTTCCTAACTTAGGAAGTTTTGCTATCTCCCTGTTGGTTAACTTAAAACCATGTTTGATCAGTAAACAGTCAACCATTTTGATGAAGGATTGTAACTTCCCAATGTAAAGGTGGGCATCATCAGTTTGATCATCCAGATTATTCCAAGCTCCTCCCGGTAAATCGCCTGACTCCTCTCTTTCATTAGGACTAAGCTCTTTGTCTAAAATTTCTTTGTCGCCATCACCAAAAAAATTGTTTACAGCCTTACTTTTTCGAGCAATTCGATTTGTGATGTGAGGTGTTCTAAAAGATACAGCCACTCGATCTGACATAATTGCCATAGTAGCTTTGTCTGCATCTGAAAGCTCGTCATCATCCAGTTCATACTGATCTGGCGCTTCTCCTTGTTTACCATCGCCTTTGGTTGGTTTTCCGCCAACCATTCGTTCATATGCTGGATGATAGAAGTCAACTTCGCCTTCTATGTCTGAAGGTAAATTTTTGAGTTTAGTTACTTCCCAAACAAAAAAGCTGTTCGAGTTTCTGTCTTCCCATCCACTAGCTCCAAGTTCCAAGCCAACCAGGGGCGATGGTTTGAACTGGAAGCTCCAATGCAGATAGTTGTTTTGCTGGTACTGATTTTTAATTAGGTGAAAACTGATACTTTGAAAGGAGTCTCTGGCCGCGCGATCAAGTAGCACCCAACTCAGAAAACGCCGGTTATCATCTCGATTAAAGTATGACACTGGATATTCAGCCCCTTCACGAACGACAATCATGGGCTGACCGTCATCTCTTTTATCCAGCATGAAGTCTTCAGCAAGAGCATTATGCTGAAGACTTAGTCGAGCTAGAAACGGATCGTGATAAAAAAGCACACGCGCCATTTCTAGTTGAGGGATAAATATCCGAGTGCTTCCAACTTGAGCAATAAAGCACAATTGGTTACCGTCTGTACCATGCCTATGAGCTTGAAACGCAGGGCAATCAGATGCTTTGGCCACTTCCCAATTCTGTGCATTTTCAATTGTAAAACTTACGGGCAAGCCAGCTAATTCGTATGGTTTTGTAGGGTTTAGAACACGCTTTCTGGCAAGTATCGGTATGTTGCTAAATTGCATGCTTTGAGAAGAGCCACCATTAAAACCTACGTTGACCGCCCATGTTTTTCTATCCTTTCCACGGAATAGAGATCCGATACCAAGTACTTTGGAATCATTTTTCAGCTTTTTAAACCTTGCCTCACGTATGCTCACTCAATATCTCCTTTAAAAGCTTCGCAATAATGTCTGTCATTCGCTCATCACTTAAACCAGCTTGCCGAAGCAAAGACCAACGCTTAATTTTCTGCCGACGTTCTAACATCGAGATGAAGGCTCGGGCTAGTCTTCTAGCCTGATACTCTGTAGTGGTCTCAGCATAAATGGATAGCAATCGAGAACAGCGGGGCAAGCGCTGAACGTTTTTTTCGACAGTTGCCCTTTTTTCAAGCTGATGGATCAGGAACGTTTTGCTTAAGTGTGGCGCGTTTAAGTTTTCAGTTAACTCCTCAAAAACACGGCGCAATTCTTGAGCAGTCTTGCTATCTCGTTGTTGCCAATCTACGCGCTTATTAACCACTATTTTCTTGGCAAGAAATAAGCTATTGATGTACATCAACCAGTTGTAGTGATTTCGATAAAGGCGTGTATAGAGAGCAGGGTTTTTCTTACGAGAAGCCTTTGGTGGATTGTGTTCAAGTAGCTGTTTCCATTTGATTTGGTCTTGGTTTAATTTATTTGCAGCAATTAACTCTAGCCTTGTTTCTTGGGTGTGTTCTTTAATGCTAATTTCCATGCTTGAAACTTTATCAATTGCATCACATATATTCAATTTCCCATTTGAAAGGGCTGTGATAACCACAATATGCTCAGCAAAACTAAAGCTTTTTCTATGTTTACGAAACAGTGCCTTAAGCCAAGATGTTTCAGTACAAGAGGGAAGAATACTTGCGTCCTCAAGCCAAGCTTTTCCCCAAAAATTGATTACTTTGTTGTGAATACTTGCATGGTCAACCCTTAGGTCATTTAAATACCCCTGACTTGACGTAAAATGTTTATAAAATGCAGTCCATTGAGCATTGCTGATCCCTTCACTTTCAACCAGTATCAATTGAGAGACTTGCCGAGAAAATAACTCGTCATTATAGCTAGTGTTTAAGGAGCCTAATACTGAAGTCTCATCTATTGCTGTATACGTATGTCGATGCTCGCCGTCGATTAAGATTGTTGTCAAACTTAAAGGCCCATGTTGTGGGCATATTTTTACTACAGGAGCTTGCCAGATACGACTCAAAAAACACTCACCGAATTTTATCCTTTGCTCTTTTAAACACTTAGCACAAACATAGAGTCTTGACTTTGATTTTACTCTAGATGCGACAATGCCACTTGCCAAGTGAGCAGCGCCTTGCGAGCTTCCGCCCATCCAACTCCTTAACTTGATATTTCTCTCTCGAGGCAAAAAAGGTGCATAGATAGGCCATAATGTATGGCGAGAGACAAGAGTTTGTAAATCTAAACCAAGCGATTTGTTGTACTGACTTGCTAACTTTCCGACATGACTTGGAAGATCTACAGTGGCAATCACACTACGATTATAAAATACCCGATCTAACAGTTGCTTAGGTGATGTTTCGCCATCATGTACACCTGCTCTTGCTATCGTGCTATACAGCAGTTCCTCCGAATAGGGGGGCGGAAATCCAAGCATTAGTAGTCAGCAGCCCAACCATCTAAGTCGAACATATCACCGTTTTTCTCAAGTCGTTCAACCAGTGATAGTCCCTCTTCTTTACAATAAGCGTATTGATACCGAAGATCATTAACGTTTAAATCAAGCCAGTCTTTTTCCTTAACTTTAGTTTTTGATTTTTCTTGCTGTATTAACCTTTCATCCGATTTATACCAGTTCACCAAAACTGGGTTCATTTCATGGAGGCTATAGTCTGAGTGTTCTTTAAAAACCCGCTTTACCAGTTTTGCAACACTCTGATTATCAAAGGTTTCTTCAATCTGCAAAATCACATTATATAGTCGTAGCGCATCCTGGTTGCCACCAAATAGCCTTTCCTCTTGCTTCTGAACGACATTCAAGATTTCAGCGCCAAGTTGGATGATTCGTTTATCGAGATCTACAACACGCATATCCGAGTACTTTACAATTTTGTCAGCGTCACCGGATCTCAATGCACTCAGCATCGGGTGAACGGGTTTAAGTTCTTGGTTGTATACCGACTGCAAAATGCTGACGGTAATTCGTTCTTTCTTATTTGCGATGGCGCGAAGCTGGGCTAACACAAAGAGTTTTAAAACAATATCTAGAACCCCTTGAGATAGGTCATACCAGCAATCTCTAATCTCATCCGTAAGTAGATCATCTCCGTGTTTCAACCATTGGTACTTCCATAGATTGTCTGAAAATCTAATCCAATTAGGGCTTGGCGCCTTTCCACTACCTTTAGATATATATTGTGGGATAGTCTCCCAATAAATTGAGCCAAGGCCAGCGCTTCGCCTCCCAGATTGCAACTCCAGTTCGAAAATGGGGCGAGCTTTAGGCGTACCAACTAATACGATTGGGATACCCACGGTATTTACTAGTTCAACAAAAAACTCCAACATTTGCTCCTTACCACCGGAGCGAACCTGGCTTAACCGTTGGATTTCATCTATGACTAAGATGCCAATCGCACGGTTATTAGCTGTTTGCCTCATCAAAGCCAGCATTTTTGGAACAGACAAGCGTTGTTTTGCATAACGACGTTCGTAATCTGTACCCAGTACATTATCAACCGCACTGAAAAAGTTCAGACAAAGGCTTTCTAGATCGCCATTACTGGGGCACTGTATTTTCAGATAGGTCACTTGAAAAAAGTTCTGTTGCTCGTGGTAGATCACTTGAGGGTAAGTTTCGAGAACTCGCTCCAAAGAGCTTGTTTTTCCACTCCCTGATATGCCCACTAAGGACATACTTCTGGCTGTAGTTTTTTCAACGGCAAAGTTTACTGCACTTTCCCCACCAGACTTGATCAGCTCATACCCTTCCTGCAACTTCTTGTTTAGTGAACCGTCATTGATGTTTCTACCGACATAACCCATACGAAGCATCATGTCTATTTTCTCTTGCAACTGCACATGTTGAGACAATGGCTGAAAATAATCGTAAAGAAGCGAGACAACCATGTGCATTCTAGATTTAGGATCTGCTAGCCGATCAGAGAGATGAAACTCTACGTTTCCCTTAATGCTATTGCCTACTTGAGAAACAGATAGAATGGGAGGTAGCGCTTCAATGAAAGGGTTGTCATCGTATCGTCTTATACCCGTTGGCTGGTACGAAGCTGTAACAAAATGATTAGGCTGTTCCATCAATTGTCCTCATTATTAAACAACTCGTCTTCAAAATCAGGGTAGTCATCACTATCTTCAGAGGGAGTGATATGAACTACCTTTGCAGCCTCCTGTCGCATATTTATTTTTGGTCGACGCTGTGCCCGTTCTTTTTCTAGCTGCTCAGACCTAGAATGACTGACTCCTTTCATTCGCTCAGCATTAGTCGCGGTTGACTTAGGTGTTTGTTTAATTGCCGACGAAATGATGTCTTCAACACGATTCTCATGATGCATCCGGAGGTTGTCAGCTTGCAACTGGTCTTTCGAACCTTGAATTTTGATCTGTTTTTGTTTGCGCCAAACTTCCCAAAACGCTACCCCCCTAAATTCTCGCGATAAATCAGTTATCCGGCATACCCAATGGTCTTGATTTCCTGGGGTATGGAATAAATAAATCTCATCGGCAAAGTTTGGGTCATAGGCAACTTCTACTTTTTCAGGTCTGTCGGAACGGTCAGAACGGTGCATCCAGCCAATCTCAATTATTTCCGGGGCAGAGTAGTAAACACCAAATAGACATATACCTTGTAAAGATGTGGTCGCCTTCGCTCTTGGTAGTAAGGCAATACGAACATAGTCTGCATTAGCTTTCCGTAGCCGCCCCGTTCGATTTTGAAGGCCCCAGTTCCAAAGGTGGATAGGTATCGATGGCAAATCTGCTGGCATATCCTTTGCCCTGTCATATTTCGTCATTGGGTCAACAAAATTTCTCATAACAATAGAGGAGATTATTATTTCGGTAAACTCTGAGACATTTAATTTGCCATCCAGCCAATAGTTTTTTCCGCCTCTCTTTTTTACGGTTGGGCCAATCACTTCGCCTGGAGTAAATTTCTTGAACTCTGCTTGGAGAGTCCGAAACCTTTGTTCGACGATCCCTTTCGCATCGCCTCGATATGGTGGCGTATTTTCGATCCGAACTTTATAACTTGATTCTAGGCCTTCAATCTGGTGGCCGATAAGCTCTCCTCTATCAGCAAGAATTGCGTCTGGTAAACCGGGAGTCGGCCATAAAAAATTGTCTGTTTCTATTCCAAGGCCTTTGAAGAAGTCACTCTTGTCAGTTAATACTACATGAAGGGCTTGTATAGCGGCAACGTAAGAAGGGTTTTCAAAGCCGATATACCAGCCAACAATTAGTCTCGAAAAAACGTCAATTACTATATAGACTGTAGGCCGCCCGACAGGCTGATTTCTGTCATGATCTGATACTAATATTACATCGGCAATGGTTGCATCAATCTCATAACGCGAACCTGGCCCTAAAGCTTGGACAGTGGCGGTACTTAGCAATGGGCGAACATCTTTCCGGTAAATGATATCCGGTACTCCCGCCTTTATTTTCTCTACATTAGTGTATTCTCTGTCGAAAAAATAACTTAATTGCCGCTTCGTCGGCTTTTCTGATTCCGATACATTTGGGAATATGTTGTCATAAAGTCCCTTAAATTTTCGGTGTGCTCGTGCAATAGAGAACTGTTTCTTGAAAATATATTTATCAATGATTATTCGAAACAGCTTTTCTGTAGGCTCGTCAATCAGCGCGCCTATCCCTGCCATAATAACTCTAGGTCGACCAAGCTTTTTGTTTTTCGCTATTCGTTTCTGTCCTTTTCCTCCTGAATTCTTGTAGTCTGGCAACAAAGCATTTGGCACCTGTCCTCTTTGCCAATAACGACGAATCAACTTATATAGATAGGGCCTCGAAACTTCACCAATTTCGAGAATGCCTGCAATATGTTTTGCTCGAATCTTTTTTACGTAAAAATTAGTGTCATCTACAAGAGACTTAATGATTTGATAGTTTCTATCTCGAATTATCGCGTCTTTAGAAGCTGGTTCAGGAAGAAGATTGGTGACATATCCATATGGGTCATCAACTCGCGTTGCCTTTTCTTGAAGTAGCAGAGATTCAAGTTGTGAGAGCTCAATAGTATCTGGAAAGGCTTTTTGATCTTCAATATCAATCCATACAGCATGACGGTTTGTCGTCAAAAGCACCCTATAAAGCTTATCTTCTAGCTGAACTACAACGTTAACTTGAAACACGCCAGCCCTCCTGTAGTACTTCAACAGGTTCAGCTGTTACGTCAGAACACCGTAATTCTGTGAACGGTTTACTAATGTCAAAATGGAAATAGCGTTTTGCAAGCAATCGCTTAACTTGAAATAAAGCCTCACCAGGTTCGTGGTCGTATGAAGCGTCAAGTTTCATGCATAATTCCTTGATCTTAAGGCGTTCACTCGTTCGTATATATTTACTGAAAATTTCAAACTGGATGAATAGGTCACCTTGATCGGCGTCATCTTCAATATGATTATAAAGTAGGTCAATATTCTCAAACACGATAGTGGGCACTTGGTTTTTCGTAATCCAGAAAAAAGAAGTTTCTTTTCTGCGCCAGTAGCTGCGCTCAATCTCAAGCTTTTCTGCAGTTCTCGAATCGCTAAACGCTTCCGCTGTTTTGACCTGTAAAACGAATCGTGGCTGGTCTTTCTCACGGGCGTCAACAACGAAGTCACTGCTCATGTATTGATCAACCCCGTGATGATTTGGATGTTTTATTCCCAACCCCTCACTTATTTCCAGCGTCATTTCGCGGTCGAGTGGGAATTGTTCACGTATATCAATCGTAGTTGGACGCCATTGAAGCAGTAGGAATGTTGCAAGCTCAAGATCAGATAATAAGTGGTGAGTACGTTGAGTTAGGTGGCCAAAAATACGATGAGAACGTCCTTCTGATGCTACATCTCGAACGGTAAGCCATGGTTGATAGTCTGAACCCGTGCCTTGTCCGCGCCCTTCTTTGAGCCAGCGCCGGTTTTTAGCCTCTGAGTTCCAGTATTGCTTCTTGCCCATGAATAATTTCCATCTAAGCTACTTTAATTTAAAAGTAGCTTAGATCGTAAAAGGTAACAACTATATTGTTTTAGTAACAACTTTATTGTCTAGGAAACAACTTTATTGTTCACCGACAAAAAGGAGCTTTTGCTCCTTCCCGTCTATTCCACCGTGACGCTCTTAGCCAAATTACGTGGTTGATCTACATCCGTGCCCTTAATAATGGCCACATAATAGGACAATAACTGTAAGGGAAGGGTGTAAATAATCGGTGCGATGGCAGCCTCGCA
>JAWUXW010000213.1:0-8645 GCA_034111125.1 Paraglaciecola sp. | reverse complement strand
CACCTCTAATAGCATTTGGCATCGCATTTACCATGGTATTGCTATTTATTTTCTTACGGATAAAGGTCAAATCTAACCCCTACACGGCAAGAGATACACTATTAACCAAGGCTGAATCCAATTTTTACCGGCAGTTACGAAACATAGTTAAAGACAGCGCCCTAATATTTTCCATGGTAAGGATTGCCGATGTCGTTGATATAAAACCATCGATAACAGGAAAAAAAAGGAAAATACAGTTAGCTAAGATTGCACAAAAGCATTTTGATTTTGTCCTCGTTGATGATTCAATGAAAGTGCTATGTGCCATCGAACTCAATGATAGTTCTCACGACAGACAAGACCGCATAGAAAGGGATAAATTCGTAAGGGAAGTAATGCGACTGGCGAAAGTGCCACTAATCGAGATTAAGGCTGCGCGTAAATACAATCATTCCATGATCCGCAAATTGCTGGTGGATTGTGTCCCAAACCTATGGTCACTTGACGAAGTCTCATTTAAAAAAAATGAGCAGCAAGTGGTTGAAGTATCCATGCCTGTTCCTGTACCTTGTATTGAAGAAGAGCAAACATACGCTAATTCCTTATTTGAACCGGGTATTAAGTCACTCTCTGAGATTCAGTCAGAATACGGTGGCGAGAACGTCGGCGTATCGCCCTTTGATAGGGCCCTGCAAAAATCCCAAGCCTACTTAGAGCAAGAAGAAAAGGATCACAGTGAACAGGCTTCTTCAGAGGCTTTAGCGAAGGGTGAAAACGCATAACTAACATTATTACAAATAGGGCCTACATTTGAAAAAAAAAGAAGTAATCTTGCAAATCTAGTCTTGAAGGCACGAACGCTTCAATATGGGAGTTCAAAGTGTCAACAAATCGCTAAGCAGATAGTTAACTATATCAATGCAGGTGGCTATGGCGAGTTAGTGCTCTTTAAGAGCTACTTCGAGGGTTTTGTTCCTTTGAGTACATTAGATGTCATTAATGGTACCGGTGATCAGAACGTTAGAAATGATGAGATGGTACTAAGGGATGTTATCTCCCATATAACCGTTTTTCCGAGTGAAAACAAGAATTCAGAGATTCAAACGTTATATCGTGGTTGCAATGCTAATCCTCAAGTGTTGATTGAGCGTGACGGTTACACTCGTAATAATGGGCAGCGAATCTTATATGAGCATCAATCATCCACGCAAAAAAGCATTTTTATCAGTGCTACCACGGAGCTTAACATTGCATGTGAATTTGCTTGTCAAGGAGAGGCGGGTAATTGGGTCTATCGAATCGCACCTGGTAAAGCATTAAGTTGTAATGAATATTTCTCACCTATTCATCTTCACTTTTCAGAGCATGAATATGTGTTTGTTCGAAGATTACCTGTATCGCAAATCACAGATATTGCATGGGCTTTAGACACACACGGTCAGGTTACAGATTTTTACCCGCTACATGAACATATGAAGTTATCAGAAGACCTTATAAAGCGGGGGATCGTCAAATAGAATATCATTCTAGCCAATGACTACATTGGTGAATTCTCACTAGCAAATAATAGTTGGGATATCAGCCCATCTACTGGTGTAACACGGAGAAAGAAACTCGCGTCGCATATTCCATTTTTTATTATGGGATTCGATGGCCAACTTCATACTCCCGGAGCCAAATCGGGTATTGATACTATCGAAACAATTCATTAAGGCCGGATTGTCTGCGGAAACTGAAAACAGATCGCTTTGCCGGTGTTTGGCTGACTCCAGTTCAATGGCACCCACTCCACATCGATAGAACTGCACACCTGGTACATAAAGATTAGCTACGCTCGCTGATATGGCCTGTACGATGACCAGAGTGTTGTCTGTGGCCATTGGAAACTCAATCCTTATGGATTTCGAGTAGGGAGTATTGTCATGAGGTGAGGATGATGCAAAAACCATGATCCGCTTTATCAATGATCCTTGTTTACGAGCTTTCCTGGTGATGGTATTTCCATGGGAGGCTAATGCAGCAATTAACGGGGCCGGTTCGGTAATGCGTTTACCAAAACTTCTAGTAGAGAAAATTTCTTTTTTTGCTGGTGGAGTGAGATCCCATGAAAGGCACCTAATGCCTTTAAGTTCATTAACTGTCCTTTCCACCACTACACTGAAGCACTTTCGCATTCTTTTTGGATCCTGAATGCCTAGTTGGTACCCCGTATGGATATCCATAATGTCTAGCCGCTTTCCCAAGCGGGAGCCAATACCCCATACATCAGTAGTGGCCATGCGTTTTAATATGCTTAGTCTGTGAGCGTCATTGTCCATTACCGCGACCCCATCGTAGCCTGATAGTTTCTTTGCAGCATGGTTGGCTGCTTTACTAAGCGTAAGATTGGGGCCAAAGCCGACCCCGACAGGCATTTTGGTTTGCTTGTACACAGCACGTCGGATTTTGTGCCCGTAGTCATACCAGCTCTTTATGAGGCTGCTGTGGTTATCAAAACTGAGGAAGCATTCATCGATGCTATATATGTACTGAGTGTCACTGAATTGGCCTATGACATTCATCATTTTGGCGCTGATATCGGCATAAAGTTCGTAATTACTGCTTCTAACAACAACGTTGTGCTTATGCAGTAGGTCACGCACTTTAAACAAAGGAGAAAACTTAGGTATTCCAAGTCTTTTTGCAATGGGGCACATTGCTACAATCGCGCCATCATTGTTGCTAACAACGCAAACGGGCCGTTTCCTTATACTGGGATCATACGCTTTTTCCATGTGTGCGTAGCAGCCAACTGCGTCGACGAGTGCGATCACGGCAAAAGCAAGGGTGAGGCACGATGCACCCGTATCGAAAAGGGCACGACACCTTCAACTTGGAATTCATCATCCGTTGTAATGGGTACCGGTTTATAATGTTCAGAGGATGATAGGAGCAGCTTGTTATGCTTATCGAGTATTTTACATACGAAGGCGCCATTAAAATTACACACGATAACGTCCATGTGTTTTGCCTGTAGTGATCGGTCAACAATCAAGACATCGCCATCAAATATTCCAGATTCAGTCATAGACTCGCCTTTCGCGACACCTATGAATGTCGCGTTGGGGTTTTGTACTAACAATTCGTCTAATGACAGGCCCATTTCTTGGTATTCTGCTGCGGGGCTTTCAAAGCCGGTTATCCCCGCTTCGATGTAAATAGGCACAACTTTCATGGTCACGACATTAGCTGTATAAAAAAACAGTATATGTCGTGATCGCTGAATTTGGAATGTATTTTGTGATACACGTTAGAAATAACGTGCGTTAGTTGGCAGGTTTACGGCCTCTTAGCTATTTGGTACTCGTGATATACCGTGGATGAGAGATGCAAACTTCCGACTCTTCCCAAAGCCCTTGAAAGCGAGTATTTCTTCCTTTTTCTTTCTTCCAGAGGCTTTGCAACTAATACTGCGAGGGATCAGGATTTTGTATACTTGAAAGCCTCTGTCTCTGCATTCTTTGGCAAGGCCAGGAACATGATTGTTGCAATAAATAATGGGATTGTCTTTAGCTTCCAGCCGGTTGAGCAAATCAAGCTGAAGCTCTCGGTTAAAACCACCGCTAGAGTAGTTGGTAAACGAATCTGCGTAAGGGGGATCGACAAAATCTAAGTCAGATTTTCTGTCCACCACATTTTAAAAGCAGCCTTGGGAAAACTCCCATCCTTTAGTGACAGCCTTAAATTCCTCAAATCTCGTTGCCGGCTTAACTTTGTTATAGCTACCGATTGGCATATTGAGTGTACCGTTAGCGTTCATCCTGAGGATCCCATTGAAGCTTTGAGACGTCAGGTAGAAAAAATATTGAGCGGCCAATGCGTTAGTTATGTTGCCGGCTAGGATCATTTCATTCAATGATGCTCGGATGTTGTAATAGCATTCCTTGTTGTGTTGGTAAAGGTCAGCGTCATACGATAGGCCAGTTTGCAGGTGTTTATGGAAGTTTATGGAAGTTTATGAGTAGAGCATTGGCATCATTTGCTAACACGTGCTCAAATTGGAAGTGCAAAGAGAAAGAAAGCCCACCACAAAAAGGTTCAGACACCGTCTTGGGCTGTATTTCTTTAACAACCCGTTCAAGTAACTTTGCATGAAATGATTTACCGCCTAAGTATTTAATAGGGCTGCGCATAGGTTATCCACTTCTTATCTGTAGTAAGACCGAATTTATTGAATTGTATGTCCAGTGTGTGACTGTCACTCAATAAACCCGACATTGTTAAAATGAAGACCGCCGGGGATCCATGAGGGTAACCAGCTATCTTCATCACGCGGCGTTATGCTCAGCCAAATTGCACTGGGTTTGCCCACCAGGGCCTCTTCACTAACAAAGCCAAAAAACCGACTGTCGCGGCTGTTATCCCTGTTGTCGCCCAACATAAAGTAGTGTTTCTTAGGTACAATGAATTCTTGCGTGTAGGTATCCCTTTGATTGAAATAATCTTCAAGGTTATCTGACTTACTTTCTGTTGTGCCAATGTGATAGGTAATACCGCCCAAGGTTTCTTCATATAATTGAATGTCTGCCCCGTCGCTATCGACAATGCTTTTATGGATTTTAACCTGCTTTACTTCCACTAGCTCTTGGCATACATCTGTTTCAGTTTGGCATTGTGCGTCAAGCCATATCCGCTTGTCTCGATAGACAATTCGGTCACCGGGCAACCCGATCACCCGCTTGATGAAATCAAGGCAGGGGGATTCGGGGTTTTTAAATACGACCACATCTCCTCGTTGTGGCAAGCCAGTTCCTACGAGTGACCTTTGAAACAATGGTTCACGCAGTCCGTAAGCGAATTTATTAACAATAATTTCATCACCAATACGAAGTTTGGGCAGCATGGAGGTTGATGGGATACTAAATGGCTCGATGACAAAAGCACGTACTGCAAATATAACTAATAGCCACGGTGCAAGAGTGCGAGCCCACTCAACTAATTCAGGACGCTTTGCCAATAACACTATTTTTTCGACATCTGCACCGTTTTCAACGGCGCATTTAACCCGCTCTTGTCTGACATTAGCCAGAAACAATTTATCGATAATGACGATAAGTATTGCTGGAAACGCCAGCATAATAACGAAAAACGCGTACCCGCTAGTCATTTTATATCGCCTTTTGGGTATTAAGGAAAAGTACGATTTCTAAGTCCAATTGAGTAAGTTTACGGCCTAACTGGAGTGTGTTTTTAACGTATTCTGCAGCGGGTTTTGATTTCACGAGGTTTGCTTGTGCAATGGTGACTGGTTCCAGAAAATTGGAATCATAGTGGCGTGCGAATTGTTCATCATCAATGAGCAGATCTACTTTATGATTCTTCAGCAGAAAAAGGTCTATTTTCCAGCAGCACATTAAATAGGCCCCAAAGGATACAAATAGCCCTGCCACCAATTCAAACCATGATAGATATACAGCGCTTAAGACCAAAGGAATGATTAAGATGAAGATCGCTAACTTTCTATATAAACTCGATTTTTCACGCCATTGAGCACACGTAATACTATACATATTTAGTGTGCTTTGGGTGAAGGGTTTTTCAATCAATTCTTTTGATGATACGTTAAGTTCGAAAATGGGATTCTCCTTCTAAGCATAATGAAACGCTGCGAAACGTTTGCGTTGCCTTTGCTGTTCTACCGGTGAATTGTTTGAAGGCATCTTTTTTTGATACCCCTAATCGGATGCTCATGTGTTTCACATCAATTGCGTTTCTGAAAAGTGTTTGACATATTTTCTTTAAGGTTATTTTATTAATACTTCGCTCCAGGAACGCCAACTCCTCAGCAGACCAAGCGTAATCGCCGCCACCGTTTGTCAGGCGAAATGCCATGATTTGCTTATTCACTGACAGAGGGGTCCTTCCGAGAGCTTGCGCGATCAATTTACGACTGAGGGTGCAGTTATCCACCAGCATGTCTATTTCGTCGCTTCGCCAGCCGTCTTGTCGATGTGATAACAGTAGGTGTGAGAAATCACTGTACATTATGAGACCCAGTTGAAAGGCGCGTTGTGTCAATACGTGGCTGGGACGCTTTAACAGTAAGCTCAGGCTTTTAATGGACATGTCTCCCGTGTCAGTGTGAATGCGGTTGTTGAAGAAATCAGATAGCTGTGTATCTTCATCCTGTGAGAATGACCGATATATAAGATGCATGTGTCCTTCCTTTTTAGTCTGAAAATCATTCTATGTGATTAAATTCAAAGGTTGTGAGACAGAGGCCACAAATTACGTATCCCTGAGCGTTTTATTAAAAGTAGCCCTAAGGTTCGGGCTACTCTCCAGTTCCAGCTACGTTGGGGGTGAATGTTATGGATTGCATGCTTTTTTCAGCTTGCTACCAACTTTAAAACTGACGACATTGAGTGGTTTAATAGTGATCGGCAAACCGTTTTGAGGGTTTCGACCTTCTCTTTGTGACCGGTGACTGACTTTGAATGCACCAAAACCGACTAGAGAAACACTTCCGCCAGATTGCAGAGATTGTGTGGTGATGTCCAAAAAGGCATTTAACGCATCACTTGCTTGGGTTTGCGATAACTCTGCAACAACTGCAATTCGATTTATTAGGTCATTTTTGTTCATACATACGCTCTCGTTATGGTTGGCTTTATTGCCGGTTGATACTTCTCACATGGCGAACATATAGGTTGTCGCTTGTGTCTCTAAAGAATTCACTACCATCAGAGAAATCAACTATTCGGCCTAACAAACCGGGGTTTACTTCGTCATCTGGAGTGTTCGTCCAGTAAACCACGTTCAAACTATCTGGAAACAAATCGAACCGAATGGCGGGATTTCTGCAGGCCCGTTCAACAATACTGTGTAGCTCCTTAATGTTTGGGAGTCGCCAATCGTTATACCCCAGCGTATTTTCATCGTTTACAGTTTCTTGAGATTGTAAGGCAAGCGACCATGTGTTTATCGCTTTCCCATCTCCTTGGCAGTTATTGTCCTGGGCTTTATAGATCTGGCCATGAGTGCAAATGGACCACATAAGTCCAAAGCGCAGGTCGGTGATTGTTCCATCACCATTATCAAGAAATTTTTCAACCGGAGATGTTGATAATATATTGTCGTAAGAGCACTCATACGCCATCGTATTCGCAGAAAGGCATAATGCTATTAAGGTAACGCTAAATTTTTTCATGTGTTGCTCCTAGAAATTATTGCCGCGCACTAAGCGCACGTGGTGAGGTGTGTTTTTGTTGCACAACTTAATGCGCCGGCTGGCGACATCCATGCACCAGACACTGGCATCGTTATCAACCGAAGGGGTGGAGGATAAAAATACATAGTCACTATTGGTTTGACTGGCTTGTGATGGGTCAGTGTCTGGGAAATAATCCTGATCAAACCCCCTATGCTGATCTTCATACACCATTAGAGTTTGTAGTTCGTTGATAGACGGTAGGCGCCAATCGACATACCCGCAGCGTGCTGAAGAGTTGATGAGTTCTTCATACTTGTCAGTCGTACACCCTTTTTGAGTGACGCTACTGATGTGCAGTGGGTGATCTCTGTGTGGGAACATACAGGCACTTGAAGCTAGAACCAGACTGGTGAGTTCCTGTGCGTTTATACTGCCTCTACTGCCACCATTTTCGTTGTCGTTGATGTTGTACCAGCGATAACGGCCGTTGCGATTGTTGAAATGTGTAGCTGTAATTGCCAGCTCAGCTTCCAGCTCATCAGTGGTGGGATCTTCTAAGAATTCGCCTTTAATTTCCCAGGTTAAGCCGGTATGCGCGTCAAAAGTGCATTGATGGTTCGTTTCTTCTTGTGGGAGCGCATTACCTGCACTATCAATTTTGTTGTAAAACAGACCGTATACGCCATTTCTGTCTTGGTAGTTAGCGACAGTATCCAAACCGTATTCAGCGTCTTGGTTGGGATGCTCACCGTCTGGGACAAGTGCATCAAAACTGTCATTATTAAAATAACTCACCACGCCACTGTCATTTTAGTTTCAGATCGCCTAAGACAAGGACACGCATATTGTCTAGTGTGCTTGGTGAGCCATTACGGATAGACTCAATGGCAATATCGATGGTTTCTGTGCCCTCGATAATGTCATCTTCGAAAATTGAAATATAGGTGCTGGCCCGTTCTGAGTAAGGTTCAAATTCGATTGTCGCGCTGTCAATCGTGTAGTCATTGCTCTTAGAGGCGAGCCCTTCAAAGCTCAAAGAGGCTGTGACATTTTTAAATGAGCCTCTGTCTAGGGTGGCGTAAATATCAACTACCCCGACACCTTCTCTTACGTCTATGCGATTGATTTACAGAGACACTAAGGGTTCCGGATCGTCGTCTTTAACATTCACAGTGGCTTTTTCGCTAATGAGTTTGGCGTTGTTTCCGCTATCCAGGGCGAACAAGATATTAAAGCTCTGATCTTCATCCTTGGTATCGTTGCCTATGACGGTTAAGTCTACCGATTTTTCACGCTCTCCAGCAGCAAACGTGACGGTACCGGAAGCTGCTTGGTAGCGCTGTCCTGCAACGGCTGTATTATCTTCGGTTTGGTAACTTACGGTGATGTCCGAGTCATGAATTTTAGATAAGCGTAAATTCAGCGCACTTTTTGGTCGTTCCCCACTGTCGCCTTCATTAATGGATAGGGT
>JAWUXW010000212.1:0-9620 GCA_034111125.1 Paraglaciecola sp. | reverse complement strand
GGTCATTTAATGCCTTATTTACATTCATACTACACATCAAATAGTCAGGATAAAATGGATACAGCAATCACTCTTTGTCATCTCAAACAACACCAATTGCTACTGGTTAACGGCCCCGATGCCAAAAAGTTTTTACAAGGGCAAGTCACCTGCGACATCAATGCTCTAGACAATCAGGGTAATGCATCGGTATCTGCACCTCTTGGTGCGCACTGTACCCACAAAGGACGTATCGTCTTTAGCTTTAGAGCCGTACAGTTACCATCTGACACTGAAAGCCAAGAAGTTGCCTTATCGATCCCTAGTGATATAAGCGATATCGCCATCTCCTCCCTCAAAAAATATAGCGTATTTTCAAAAGCTGACATCAGTATTGATGACGATACTTACCAACTATTTGGTGTGAATGGCAAAGACGCCAACATTGCGTTACAAATGTTAGCAGAAGACCAAGATATAGCGTTTAACATAATTCCGACTGAAACCAACACTGCCATACATACATCAGCCGGCACTATCATTTGTATTGCCAAGGAATGTTACGAATTGTGGTTAAATACAGAACAGGCGCAACGCTTTACTGCGAAGGTCACAAATAAAACCGTGGTAGACGAAGAACACTGGAACGAAATAAAAGTGAAAGCGGGTATCGCAGACATACATGCAGATACCAGTGGCATATTCACTCCTCATGCGATGAACTATCACAACATAGGCAATGCAGTAAGTTTTAGTAAGGGCTGTTATACCGGCCAAGAGGTTGTCGCCCGAATGCAATATTTAGGTCAACTTAAACGCCAGCTATATGCATTTACTAGCAAAGCATTTATACCCAGTGGACTCTCTGCTGGAGACTCTTTGTATATAAAAGACAAAACCAAGAGTGTCGGTGATATTGCAATGGTGAGCCATTACAATCAACAAACCTATCTACTAGCATCCACAATCGTGGAACACGCAGAAAAAGATGCCATATTTGCAGACACACATTATGAACACCCGCTGCAACGAGTAACTTACTAGCACTACGAAAATTATTTTCCCCTGAGTAATACCCGCAACATTTCTAACAAAAGCGGCTAACAAGAGAATAGCAAGGAAGACAGCATGAGTTTACCGATAAAAGTATTTAGCACTGTATTAATTTTAGGCTGCGCAGGCCTTTTTGTTTTAAAAAAACCTGATGGCACACCGATATTATCAGCCAATGACTTTCTTCCCGACATCACCTCTATCGTAACTGATGCCAAAAGGTTAATTAGCGATGCTAAAGAGGCTGCGTCATCTGTTGGCGACGATACTGAAAGTAACGCTAAAGCAACAGCTCAAACCCAGCCAAGCATTTATCGCTGGAAAGATAGCAATGGGCAGTGGCAATTTTCCGACACGCCGCCAGCAAACCAAACAGCAGAAGCAATGAATGTTAGCGGTAATCTGAATAAAGACTTAGTCGCCACCTATGAACCACCAACAGAACCCACAATAGAGAACGACGTTACGACCACCTCTACAGCTGGCCCGATACCCATGACCGTATCACCCGACAAGGTATCCAAGTTAATAGAAGATGCGGATAACATACAAAAACTGATGGATGATCGTGCGGAGCAAATGAAGCAATATTAGCGAGGGAGGGGGTTGTAGATCCTGTTAACCTAAACGCCAGTCAACTGGGCTCTTTCCGTGTTTTTCAAGATACGCATTGGTTGTAGAAAAGTGCCCATTATCGACAAAACCCCTATAAGCCGACAACGGTGATGGGTGTGCAGAACACAATACCAAATGTTTATTCCGATCGATGATACGCCCTTTTTTCTGCGCATAGCCACCCCACAATAAAAACACGAGGTGCTCACACTGCTCATTGAGAACGTCGACAACCTTATCTGTAAACAGCTCCCAGCCTTGCCCTTGATGTGAACCCGCATTAGCCTCCTCAACGGTTAAGGTGGCATTGAGCAATAATACCCCCTGAGCGGCCCATGATTGTAAACAGCCATGAGGGGGCACTGGAAAACCTAAATCTCTCTCAATTTCTTTAAAGACATTGAGCAAGGAAGGCGGTAAGCGCACCCCCTTTTGCACAGAAAAACAAAGGCCATGGGCTTGATTTTCGCCGTGATAAGGATCTTGTCCTAAAATCACCATCCTAACATCCTCAAATGCGGTGCTATTAAAGGCATTAAAAACATCACCCGCTTGAGGATAAATGACGTTACCCGCTGCCTTTTCTTCCACTAAAAATTGTTTAAGCTGTTGAATATAGGGTTTACTAAATTCAGATTGTAGATGACTTGCCCAGCTAGGGTGTAACTGAGCAATGGATGTCATTGGCATATCGCTGGTCTACTGAACAATAACCGCTGTCTTAATAATATCAGGCCTAGAGACCTTGCCATTTTGCGCTTTCGATCCATTTTTTATAGAACGAACGATATCTAGCCCTTCAGACACCATGCCAATCACCGTGTATTGACCATTTAAGCCTGATTGAGTTTCAGCCATAATAAAAAACTGGCTATTGGCCGAGTGAATATAGCGACTACGCGCCATACCAACCACGCCGGGAGTAAAAGGAATTTCTGAAAACTCAGCCTTCAAATCATCGTAAGATGAAGACCCCGTTCCCGCTTTATCACCCTGAAAGTTTTTTATGTTACCAAATTCAACGTCACCGGTTTGCGCCATAAAACCTTTGATGACTCGGTGAAAAGCAACGCCATTATAGAGCCCCTCTTCTACCAACTGTTTAATACGAGCCACATGATTAGGCGCCTGCGTAGACTGAAGAACGATGGTAATCACACCTCTTGTCTTACCTTCGGCAGATTCTATGGTTAGCAACAACTTTTCAGCCATAGATATTGATGACCACATCATCAAACAAGCTATCATCACACCAACACGACAAACCATAACCACACTCTCTTTTTTAGATTACAAAAAATAACTCAGTACCAACCAAACACCAGCCAAAGCCGTCACCACCAAAATCGTTTGATTAAAATATTTCTGTGGGATCCACTCCAAAAAACGTTGGCCTAATAACGCCCCAACAAAGACTAAGGGAACGGTCACTAAATAACTCCACAAATAATAGCTCTTAAATATCCCTATCGCTCCATATAAAGGGAGCTTAGTCACATTAACAATAAGGAAAAATAAAGCCGCCGTACCCACAAAACCATGCTTATCTATTTTCAATAATAAAAAATACAATGATAATATAGGTCCTGCGGCATTACCGATAGTCGTCGTAAACCCGGCCAAAACACCTGAACCGGTTCTCACAAAGCGTGCATTACGCGTAGCCCATTCGGCGAGCCGAGGACGAAATGGCTCCATAGCCACCATTAACACAATCATAATCCCAATCGCTAACGCCAGAAAATCGTTAGAAACATGATTTAAGCTTAACGCAGCAGCCCCCATACCAATAAATATAGCGGGCAACAACTTGCGCAATACTAACCAATGCGCTTTACGCCAATGCATTAATGACGCAATTACATCACCCGCCAACAAATAGAGTACCGCCAAACCTAGAGCGTCTTTAGCGGGAAATAATAGCACCAAGCAAACCGACACTAACCCGCCCAGCGCGGGTAAACCCGCTTTAACAAAACCCGTAAACAAAGCAATAAACGCTAAAAGAATAAGGATATGAACTTCAAAAAACATAGTGTTTGGGCACTTTATTGTATTAAATATTTGATTAC
This sequence comes from Paraglaciecola sp., assembly GCA_034111125.1. Lineage (GTDB taxonomy): Bacteria > Pseudomonadota > Gammaproteobacteria > Enterobacterales > Alteromonadaceae > Paraglaciecola. Next base: position 5,901 of record JAWUXW010000212.1, on the reverse strand, counting down.
CAACGATATGAACGCATTGTAATCTATATTAACCGCCTATGCTAAATATCCTATACTCAGTCAATAGCACATATCTAGAAATGCACTTTTTCCGCGATAGCGGCGTCAGCTCTGTGCTCTCATTAAAAAAATTACTATTTTTAGATGAGACGCCCAATACAAGCTCAACAGCGCCTACAATGGGTATTCTCTACTATATTGAAAAAAAGCCATGAGCTACCCCATGATCTGTAAAACGAAAGGCTTTTTTAGCCGACGAGCCGCTTAAGGAAGCTCTGAACAAGCGCTCCAATCGCCAGGTTGAAAACCTCAAAACGCAGCAAGTCCTGGCGGCATAATGGTTAGTGACAAGATAGACCATCACCCAAAGAGTGTAAGCGCTCAAGATTACCCATTCTACCCTACGAAGCTGATACTACGAACGATTTGTTGAGTTCTCGCACAGGCTTTATAGTTGGACTTTCATGTTTTTATATTAATTCATGCAATCAAATGCCATGGATATTCGTCTAGGTGGTGCACATCTTGTAGAAGAGCTTATCTGCATTCAGTGTATATACTTCTTGAATAATGATTTTTTAAATTTTTCAGTCTGCGCGTCACAAATACGCTGGGCTGCTCAACACAGAAAATTGACACATTATTCAATATAATCTACGCCATTAAACAGTCTCTTTTTATAAAGTAAAAAACAGGCGGCGCATCTAATGAGGAATAATTAATGACAAAAACCACACACAATTATGATTTAGCTACGTTATATCTGCGTTTAGGACTAGGCACTCTATTTATTATCGGTGGCTTATCCAAGCTCAGCTTATTGTTAAACAGTAGTACTCATGATGCAATGGTTGCAAATTACATGGGTTCCAGTGGCTATATCAACAATGTATTTCAACAATATTTGTTTTCTGGTACAGCGGGAGAGTTTTTATCCCCCGCCGGTTTCTTAACAGCGCTTTCTACCTTTGAGTTAATATCAGGTATTGCTTTAGTAGTCGGCTTTTTGGTTCGCCCCTTGTCACTTCTTTATGCGTTTCTGTTGTGGACGTTTGTGATCGCTTTACCTGTAATGACAGTACCAGGCTTAATTATTGACGTTAAAACCTATACGTCGCCCGCAATTTTTGTGCAAATTCGTGATATTGCAGCATCGGGCATGATGTTTGTACTGTTTAATTTAAGTACAGATAAGTATGCATTGGATAATCGTTTTGCCGTGCATAAAGCTACTATCAGCTGGGAGTATTTAGGGCTATTACTCCGTTTTTCTGTGGGTGCAATGCTGGTTATCGGCGGGCTGTTTGGTGGATTTCCGCAAGTCCCTAATTTTGCGACCTATCAGTGGGTTCTGACCATTGTGGGACTATGTATGATATTTGGTAATAACAAAGCGGTGAAAGCTGCCAGTGTGGCAACGATATTGATCATGCTGTGGTATATAGCCTATAAATTAAATCTCGATAAAGGTATTATTGCAAATCTTAATGGATTTAAGCGTGAGTTCGCATTTTTAGCAGCGGGCGGCACCTTATTTCTGCTAGGTGGTGGGCAGTTATTCACTGGAGCCGATTGCTTACAACGGTGCTTAGGATATTTTCGCCCCGCGAAGATATCTACCACAAATAATACCCCATTAGCTACTGACTAACTAAACACGACCAACAACATGGATGAACATCAATAGCGGCCTCTTTTTACAGCGGCCGCTATTCGAATAAATCATGCTAGATAAACAAGATTTAAACCGATTATACCGCTATGCTTGGTCACTCGCCAAAGATGATACGCTTGCTTTTGACTTAGTGCAGAGTAATATCGAAAAAGTTTTACGCCGCAATACTATAAAAATTGACAATCCTGTTAATTATATTATGAGTGGCATCCGCAATGAATTTATAGATCACACCAGACGAAGTCGTAAGTTTGAAACCTTATCGATAGATGAGAGTTTATTTACTCAAAGTTATGAAGTCACACCAGACTTAGAAAGTATATTGATTGACGAGCAAGATGTTGAATGGATTATAGACAGGTTAAACCCACTAGAAAGCGAATTATTATACCTTTGGGCGGTAGAAGAATATACGATTGATGAAATAGCAGCCATGCAAGATACCCCTAGAGGTACACTGCTTTCAAGAATAAGCCGACTGAAAAAAAGATTGAAATCTGACGTTGAAAAAAATCAAACATTGCGTAGATAAACATCATGAGCCAACATCAAAAGAAAGCATTAAAGCCAAGTATTACTACTTTTTATCAGGAAAAAAATTTAACCCCTGATCAACTACATCAACTGCAGAAAAGTATAAAAACAGAAAGTATAGAACAACGCTCAGCAAACAAAAACCTCTTGTTTTTTTCATTGAGTACTGCTGCCTGCCTATTCATAGCAGTCTTAATTTGGCCTTCATTTTTCAATAATGAGATGACAATTGAATCCCGTATTGCTAACGAGGTTGCCTATAACCACAACAAGCAAATGTCACTAGAGATTAACGCAACATCTTTATTAGATATTAGTGGCTTTCTCGATAAATTAGATTTTTCGTTGATAAATTCCCAATATTTACCTTCAGAAAAATGGAAAATATTAGGCGGTCGATATTGTTCGATTAACGGGCAGCTCGCGGCTCTGCTAAAAGTAAAAAACTTGGAAAACAATCAAGTGTATTCGTTCTACCAATCATTATTACCCAATAAAATCAAAAAATCCAAGCAGCTAATAAAAACATTTGTTGATGGCGCTAGCATTCAGCTCTGGCAAGAACGTGGCCTATTGCTGGGATTGGCGGGCGCTGACATTGAGTTTATACAGAAATAATTTGGTAGTCACCATAGATAAAAACTCCCTTTAGCGTATCAACTACCAGGAATAACATATCCACGTATCTATTGGGCTAACGATGGTATGCCATTATGATTAAAGCATGGTTGCCTCTTTAACCCAAAAATAAACGTGTTTTTCTTATTAACATAGGCACTATCATTACATCAATACGGTAGCAAATGAATGAAGCTATCAGCACCGACCCGTGAACATCATAAATTAAAGCCTCTGCTTTATTGTGACCAATAGGGCTAATATACCCTCTAATTTATAAGTAAATGGACGTGTCGTTTCAGCTGACAACGTAGACTAGCCGCTAACGTATAGCTTCATCTTCGTTTTCATCCCGTGACCATGAGCGACTTTAGTCTCATATCATATTGAGAGGACTAAAAGTAGCGATTACACTAGAGATACTGTAAGCTGCACGGCCGTTAAAGACACGCCCAGAACCTAGAGCCGGCCCGTCGCCGCTATAGCAATGATTAACGGTGCCAGCAGTGTCATAGCACCTATTATTATCCCCGTACCTGCAGAGATCACACTATGAGTTTTACCACTTTGGGTTTATCTGACCCAATATTAAAAGCCGTTGCCGAAAAAGGTTATGACACACCCTCCCCCATACAAGCGAAAGCCATACCTGCCGTTCTTGAAGGCCGAGACGTGATGGCCGCTGCACAAACGGGAACGGGTAAAACCGCAGGATTTACTCTGCCGTTATTAGAACTATTATCCAAAGGTAAGTTAGCCAAAAACAATCAGGTCCGTGCCTTAGTGCTCACACCAACGAGAGAATTAGCCGCACAAGTGGCCGAGAGCGTGCACACCTATGGTCGATATTTACCTTTACGTTCAACTGTCGTTTTCGGCGGTGTAAAAATTAATCCGCAAATGATGAAATTACGTGGCGGCATCGATGTATTGGTAGCCACCCCTGGACGCTTATTAGATTTATATCAACAAAATGCGATGCAATTTTCCCAGCTAGAAGTACTTATTTTAGACGAAGCTGACCGTATGCTAGACATGGGCTTTATCCACGACATTCGTAAAATAATGAAAGCCTTACCCGCACAACGCCAAAACTTAATGTTTTCCGCGACCTTTTCGGATGATATTCGAGAATTAGCCAAAGGTATTGTGAGCAACCCCGTAGAAATCTCAGTGTCTCCGAAAAACAGCACCGCAACATCGGTTAAGCAGTGGATACACCCAGTGGATAAAAAACAAAAGCCTAGCTTATTGGTAGAGCTCATCAACAAACACAAATGGGGACAAGTACTCGTCTTTAGCCGCACCAAACACGGCGCGAATAAGTTAGTCACCTTTCTAGAAAAAAACCGCATTAAAGCCGCTGCCATTCATGGCAATAAAAGCCAAGGTGCACGTACTCGCGCCTTAGCCGACTTTAAAGCAGGCAAAGTAAATATATTGGTTGCCACTGATATTGCTGCACGAGGCTTAGATATTGAACAATTGCCACAAGTCGTCAATCTAGACTTGCCCAATGTACCCGAAGATTATGTCCATCGTATTGGTCGCACCGGTCGCGCTGGCGCATCAGGTCAGGCGGTTTCATTAGTCAGTGCCGATGAGTTTCAACAGCTCAGCGATATTGAACGTTTAATTCAAACGATTCTTAAGCGCGAGCTAGTCGATGGTTTTGAGCCAGATCATGATGTACCTGCCTCTAGATTACGCCCTCCAGCAAAACCCTCTAGCCATAAAAAGAAACATCACAGTCCAAGAACTGAACATAGAGATGGTCAACGCTCAGGAAATAGCGAAGACAACCATAGGTCGGGCAACAACAGACCAACCAACTCACGACGACGAAAGCCCTCGGGAGGGCAACAAACCGCAGGCAATAGCACAAACAACAATAGACGTTCGGCCAACAAGCCCAACAACTCTGCGCCCCGAAGCCCTAACCAGCACTAGGCATGAAAAAAATTGCTGTTTTCGTCGATGTACAAAACATCTACTACACTACGCGAGATGCGTATGGGCGATCGTTTAATTATCGGCAATTTTGGCAACAACTTAGCACTCAAGGCGATATTATTATCGCCAATGCTTATGCCATTCACAAAGGCGACGACAAACAACTCAAATTTCAAACTGCACTTAAGAATATCGGCTTTACGATTAAATTAAAGCCCTACATTCAACGCAGCGATGGTTCAGCTAAAGGCGATTGGGATGTGGGCATAGCCATTGACGTCATGAGCACAGCACCCACAGTGGATACAGTGGTACTGCTATCGGGTGATGGAGATTTTGATTTACTGTTAGAAAAAATCGCTAAAGATTATCCGCTGAAGACAGAAGTATATGGCGTCCCCACACTCACCGCTAAGTCGTTAATTGACTCGGCCAGTGTCTTCCATCCCATCAACACAGATATGTTGATCTAATAGCACCTTTATTCAGGAGCTTTTGGTATTACGGGCTACTTAACCGCGTATATGTCGAACCCTAAACGAACGACCCTTTAACTTACCTTCTTCGAGCTTGTGCAAAGCGGTGCCTATTTCACTACGGTTAACCGCAACATAAGCACTGTTATCAAAAATATGTATCTTACCCACCTGCCCACCCACAAGCCCGCCCTCACCCGTTAAAGCACCCAAAATATCACCGGGTCTGATCTTTTGTCGTTTGCCGCCAGAAATTTGTAAGGTCGCCATAGGCGGTTTATAAATAGACTCACTGAGCAATGACATACTCGGCAATGACGATAACTCAACGGCATAGCCTAGCTGCTTTTCAAGACTGTTAAGCTTATAGGTTTCTTTTTTACTATATAAGGTAAAGGCACGACCTTTACTTCCTGCCCTACCGGTACGACCCACACGGTGAGTGTGCACATCCGTTTCACGAGAGAGCTGATAATTAAAGACCGCCTCTAACTCATCAATATCTAAACCTCGCGCGGCCACATCGGTAGCCACTAAAACAGAAGCGCTCGTATTCGCAAAACGCACTAAGGTTTGGTCGCGCATTTTTTGTTCCATATCCCCATGTAAGGCTAAGACGCTAAAACCAAAACTCGACAATTCATC
>JAWUXW010000211.1:0-7347 GCA_034111125.1 Paraglaciecola sp. | reverse complement strand
TAATGATAATAAATCTATGAGTGATACCCCAACAATAACTGTGCTAGGTGGTGGTAGTTTTGGCACCGCCTTGGCGAATACCATCGGCCTGAATGGCTACCCCGTTTACCTTTGGCTGCGCGATGAAAAGCGCGCCAAAGAGATTCAGCAGTCGCGCGAAAACCCACGTTATTTACCCGGCTTTAGCTTGTGCGATGAGGTGCAATTAACGGCAAATTTAGCCCTAGCCCTCGCGCAGAGTGAGCTGGTGTTTGTCTCGGTGCCTAGCGCTGCTTTTCGTCCAGTGGTTGAGCAGCTTACCCCGTATTTACCCGCATCGGCTCAAGTGGTTAGCACGACGAAAGGCATTGATCAATCGGGCTTTACCTTGATGAGTCAAATCCTAGAGCAAGAGTTGCCGGCGCATAAAATTGGCGTACTGAGTGGCCCCAACTTTGCTAAAGAAATGATTGAAAACCAGCTTACCGGCTCAGTGATTGCCAGTGAAGATGCGGGTTTGATTAAGTGTGTTCAGCAAACCTTGTGTTCACCAACATTTCGAGTCTATAGCAATGATGATCGCTACGGTGTTGAGTTGGCGGGCGCGTTAAAAAATATTTACGCCATTATCGTGGGTATGGCAGAAGCGAGAAGTTGTGGGCATAATACCTTAGCGATGATAATGACGCGTTCATTAGCAGAAATGGGGCGGTTCTCCCATAAACTCGGTGCAAACCCAATGACCTTTTTAGGTTTGGCTGGCGTAGGGGATTTAATTCTGACTTGTGGCTCTAACCTCAGCCGCAATTATCGTTTAGGCTATGCCTTGGGTTGTGGTAAAAGTTATGAACAAGCAGTGGAAGATATTGGTCAGGTAGTCGAGGGTGTGAATACCTTGCGCCTAGTCAAGCAAAAAGCCGACGAAATGCAAATATACATGCCATTGGTGTCTGCTCTATATGCTTTGATGTTTGAGCAACAGCCCGTTGATAGTATTATAAAGCAGTTGATGTCGAGTGATCATAGTGATGATGTGGATTTTACGGGTTCTACTCTTTTATAGAGTGGCCTATAGGCATGAAAAGATTATCCTTAATACAATGCAATATTAATAAAGTGAAATACAGGTGCTAATATGAAAAAAGAGCCAAATATCGTTGATGCAGAAATAGTAGATGAGTCTAGTCAAACCGACGCCACTCAAACCGACGCCACTAAAGAAAGCATTTCTCCAGAAGGTACTTCGCAACAAAGTGATTGGCAAGCCAAATTGTTATCGGCTGATCATTGGTTACGCTTTGTCTTTATGATTTTGTTTATGGCGATTGCTGGCGTCGCCAGTTATGTGGTAACTGTACTGATTTTTATCCAATTCATATTTGCGTTGGTGACGGGTAATAGTGAAGCAAGGCTACAAAAATTCGGCCGGAATATGGCCCAATATATTTTTCAAATACTGAGTTTTTTGACCTATAACACGGAAGAAAAACCATTCCCCTTTAACGATTGGCCAGCAGCTGACGAATGACCTTAACCTTTGATCTTAATAAAAGGATAATGTTGTGAACGTATTTATCATGCGTCATGGGGAAGCTGAGTCAGTTGCAAAAACGGATATGCAACGTGCGCTAACGCAGGAAGGTCGAGAGGACATTGCTCAAATGTCGGCGTCTTATCGAGATGAGCTTAGTCAAGTCGATATTATTTGGGCTAGCCCTTACCTGCGTGCTCAGCAAACTGCTGAGCTAATGTCTGTACAGCGCTCACGCTCATCTACGCCAGTGATTACGCAACCCTTTTTACCGCCGAGTGGTAATCCACTGGATGTATTGATCGAGCTAGAGTCTCACCGTAACCAAACGGTATTAATCATTAGTCACCAGCCTCTAGTGGGCGTATTGGTTGATGGTTTGGCTTGTCTGGAGCCTGGGCGTTATCGTATGGGTACGGGATCACTGGCTTGTTTAAGCACTGATATTTACGCGAATGGTTGTTGCGAATTACGCTGGTTGCATCAGCCAGCCAGTACTCAGCCAGCCTGCCTATAGCTCATTATAAAATGAGCCTATCTCGAGAACACTCGCTTATTCAATATAGCCCAGCCAAGCAAAAAAAATTTACCGTTAATGGCTTTGATTATGCGGCTCAACTTTGGTCGCAAGAGTCTGGGGGTGAAAGCGATCAGCTGCCGGCGATTGCTTTACATGGGTGGTTAGATAATAGTGCTAGCTTTTCTGTGTTAGCTCCGCAATTAAAAAATCTGCAATGCTTGGCGATCGACCTTGCAGGACACGGTTGCTCGGAGCATAAAGCCGGCTTAGCGGACTATCCCTTGTGGTCGGATATTTCTGCTATTTTTGCTATCGCTGATCAAATGGGTTGGCAGCGGTTTGCACTTATCGGTCATTCACGCGGCGCGATGATGTCCTTATTGGCCGCCGGTGTTTTTGCAGAGCGTATTTCACATCTAATTATGATCGATTCGATGATGCCGCCAGTAGTAGAAAGTCATCAAGCGGTTGAGCGTTTCTGTCATAGTATTGAGGAAATACAGCGTAGAGTAAAAAGACCCCTGTCATTGTACCCAAGCTATGACAAAGCCATCAAGGCACGCTGTAACAGCCGCTATGCTCCAGTGACACCTGCTACCGCAGGGCGCTTAGCGGATCGTGGCTTACGTGAAGTCGATGGCCAATTTCATTGGCATGCAGATGGTAAGTTGTGGGCGCCTTCTAATGTGGCGTTGTCTTATGACATGGTAATGGCTTTCGCGCAAAAAATCGCTAATGCGACTTTACCTTCTTTGTTATTACTAGGGGACCATGGCTTAGTCAAAATGGGCGAATCTAATGACACTGTGAATGTGAATAAAGTTATGCGTAGTCAGTGCGAGCAATTAATTGAGCTGTTGTCTACTGAAGTTCGTAGTTTTGATGACGGACATTTTTTACATATGGAAAAAGCCGCTAACGAGGTTGCTAATACCATTAATGCATTTTTATCTGTTAAGGAGCCTTTGGTCGAGACTTGATCAAAGACTCCTTAATATTCATTCGCAATAAACAGATAATCCTATAAGCTGCAGTTGATGCGAATAAGCTGTGTAGACTTTCATGATCCAACTGCGGTATTTAGGATAATAGGTAGAGTATAAACTAATGAATAAAAGCAGTCATGTATCGATTTTTTTCTGGTTGTCTGTGTTGATTTTTTGTGGTGTAGTTAGAAGCGCTTTTGCCGAATCACCATTGAAGTCTACTGCTCCGACTTTTGAGTTCACACTGAATACACAGGCTAAAGTGCTGTATCAATCGGCTGTCGATGTTAGCGATTATATTATTGCCTTGGATAAATATAAAAAAGCCGATAACCGTTGGATGCCCGAACAGTTTTTGCGTAAGCAGGGACAGGTCGCACGTTATACGCTGGAAATGCCTAGAGATTATATCGCGGTGGAAGTATTCGACTTTTATCGAAAACAAATTCCCAAGCAAGCTGAACTGTTATTTTCTTGTAAAAGCCGAGCCTGTGGTGAGAGTAATAATTGGGCAAACGACCATTTCGGTATAAAATTTTTGTATGGCGAGAATACCTCTCAGCACTACGCGGTGTTTCGCTTAGCGTGTAGTCAGCAGTTAGGTCAATCGGTAAGCTATATGACGATTTACACGGTGCGTCGTGGTAATCGTCGTCTTTATGCGCAATTAGAAGTTTTTCTTGAGCGTCCATAATTTTTAGCCTTTCTTAATCAAAGGTTCCTTATGCCAATCACAGAAAGTTTTCAGGATAAATGGTGGTGCGCACGGCGCACCCCACATTCATTCATCAAAGTAGGGTGTGCCGTGCGCACCGTTTGTTTGAAACCAGAAAACTTTCTGTGATCAGTATTAATTCTCAATGTGTAGTAAAAAATCAATGACGTTATCCACTAAAACACACCCGCTTACTGTACGTGCTTGTATTGAGCATGGAGCGGCACAATTTCATCAGGCAAAGCTTTACTTTGGTCATGGCACTGACAACGCAGAAGACGAAGCCTTTTGGCTGGTGTTTTATGTTTTATCGCTACCTTTTGATGCCGATGAATCGGTATTTGAGCAGCTATTTGAGCAGAAAGTCACGCCATCTCAATGGGCTGAAATTGAAGCTTTGTTTTTGCGACGAGTCACAGAGCGTGTTCCCGCCGCATACTTAACCGGTGAAGGCTGGTTTTGTGGTTATGCTTTTACGGTGAACGAGCATGTTTTAGTGCCGCGCTCACCGATAGCAGAATTAATTCAGCAGCAGTTTCAGCCATGGTTAAATCAAGCACCGTCACGGGTGTTAGATATGTGCACGGGCTGCGGTTGTATCGGTATAGCGACGGCATTATCGCTACCCAATGCTCAGCTGGATTTGAGCGATATTTCTACCCAAGCTTTGGCGGTAGCGGAGCAAAATATTCAGCGTTATGATCTTGCTGGTCGAGTGACGGCCATTCACTCGGATGTATTTTCTGCTTTAGCGGGTCAGCAGTATGATTTGATTGTGAGTAACCCGCCTTATGTCGATGCTAATGATTTGGCGACTATGCCCGCTGAGTATCAAGCTGAGCCTGAAATAGCGCTAGGCTCAGGTGATGATGGCCTAGATATTACGCGTCGCTTACTCCGAGAAGCGGCGGATTACCTTACGCCTCAAGGGCTGATGATTATTGAGGTAGGCAATAGTGGAGAAAACCTTGAGTCGGCTTTCCCTAGCGTGCCTTTCTTATGGTTGGAGTTTGAATCAGGCGGTCACGGTGTCTTTTTAATCCGGCGTGATGAGTTGCTTGAGTATCAAGCAGATTTTATATCCGAGTCCCTATAAATCCCGTATAATTCATTTTTTCTTGTTGCTTGAAGCTTGGGGCTTGAAGCTGATCCCGCCTCCAGCTTTTTTGCTATCGCTAGGATGCCAATCAATTATCAATTTTAAGGTGCCAGAGAGACTATGTCAGGTAACAGTTTCGGAAAATTATTTACCACCACCACGTTTGGAGAAAGTCACGGTTTGGCGCTAGGCTGTATTGTTGATGGCTGCCCCCCGGGATTACCATTGACGGAAGCAGACTTGCAGGGTGACCTCGATCGTCGTCGTCCGGGTAAGAATCGATATGAAACTCAGCGTAAAGAGCCTGATCAAGTAAAAATTTTATCCGGTGTATTTGAAGGAAAAACCACCGGCACGCCTATTGGTTTGTTGATCGAGAATACGGATCAACGCTCTAAAGATTATGGCAATATTAAAGATCAGTTCCGACCAGCACATGCCGATTACCCTTATATGCAAAAGTATGGCTTTCGCGATTATCGCGGTGGCGGTCGCTCTTCTGCTCGTGAAACGGCGATGCGAGTGGCTGCAGTAGCAATAGCAAAAAAATATTTACAAGTCACCTATGGTATTCAAGTGCGTGGATATCTTTCACAGCTTGGGCCGATTAAGGCAGAAAAAGTCGATTGGGCTGAAGTGCACAATAATCCCTTTTTCTGTCCGGATAGCGATAAAGTGCCAGAGCTGGAAACCTATATGCAAGCATTGCGTAAATCGGGTAATTCTATCGGGGCTAAAATTTCTGTGGGCGCCAGCGGCATGATCCCCGGTTTAGGCGAGCCTATTTTTGATCGTTTAGATGCCGATCTTGCACATGGTTTGATGAGTATTAACGCGGTTAAAGGCGTAGAAATTGGTTCTGGCTTTGATGTGGTTACCCAGTTGGGCACAGAGCATCGAGATGAAATTGTGCCTGAAGGCTTCCTCTCCAATAATGCGGGTGGCGTCTTAGGTGGCATTTCAACAGGGCAAGATTTGATTGCACATATTGCGCTAAAACCGACATCCAGCTTACACATTCCTGGTCGCAGTATCGATATTCATGGTGAGCCGGTAGAGATTGTTACCAAAGGTCGTCATGACCCTTGCGTAGGTATTCGTGCAACACCTATAGCCGAGGCCATGGTTGCCTTGGTATTGGTAGATCATGTATTACGTCATCGTGGGCAAAATGGGGATGTTCAACATACGGTACCCATTATTCCTGCTAGTGCGGAATAAATGCCGTTAAAATGGCTTTAGCCTTATGTTCTCCTCTATAGGCATTGCTGGTGTTCCTTATTGGCGGTTGTCGGCATTTTACTTTTTTTACTTTGCCTTGGTCGGCGCTCTAAGTCCCTTTCTTGGTTTGTATCTTGCGGATATCGGTCTAACCGCCTATGCCATAGGTCTCGTTAATGCTGTATTAATGGGTACAAAAATTCTCGCGCCTAATTTGTGGGGCTGGCTGTGTGATCATACCGGCAAACGTTTAGGTATTATTACGCTCGGTAGCTTCTTTGCGTTCGTCGCTTTTTCTGGACTGTTCTTTTATCACAGTCTACTGCCCATATTGCTGATTACCTTTGTGTATAGTTTTTTTTGGAATGCGATATTGTCGCAATTCGATACCGTCACCATTCAATATTTAAAAAATAATAGCCATCGCTATAGTCATGTGCGCGTATGGGGTTCTATCGGCTTTATTTTTTCAGTCGCTTTGCTTGGCGTGGCTTTCGATTATTATACTATTGCCTATTTAATTCCTATTGCTTGGATATTATTATTATTAATCTGGCTGAGCTGCGTCAGCGTGAAAGAACCTCCAGCCTGTAGTGTGGAAGATAATCATGTGCATTGGTTATCACTATTCAAACGTCCTGCTGTCATTGCTTTTTTTGTTGCGGTATTTTTTTTACAGTTTAGCTTTGGTGCTTATTACACCTTCTTTAGCCTTTATCTAGAAAGCTACGACTATAGCCGGACGGCGATTGGTTTGTTATGGGCTTTAGGCGTGTTAGCTGAAGTGATTGTGTTCTTAGTGATTCATCGGATGATGCCTAAGTTGGGGGTGGTCAATTTATTATTTTGGAGTTTATTACTGACTAGCCTGCGTTGGGTAATCATTGCCTTTTTTGCCGATAACATAAGCTTGATAATTTTTGCTCAATGTATACATGCGCTTAGCTTTGGTGGCGCTCATGCCGCCAGCATAGAATTGATTAGGCGATTTTTTAAAGGTAAAAATGCAGGCCAAGGTAATGCGCTGTACAGTTCGATCACCTTTGGTTTAGGTGGCGCTATGGGTGCTTTTAGTAGTGGTTTGTTATGGGGGGTTAACCCACAACTATTATTTGTGGTGAGCGCAGCTGCAGTTTTTATTGCTGCGCTAGTGGTTTGGTTGTGGTTGCGTAATGCAGTGGTAGAGTAGTGTTGAGGTGTATTTTTCTTTTGCGCGACCAATTGCTTTTTTTGGTATCTACGTTTATATGAGGCGTGCTGTGCACGCATAGCGATTTTTTACTCAGAGAACCCTCC
>JAWUXW010000210.1:0-8143 GCA_034111125.1 Paraglaciecola sp. | reverse complement strand
CGGAACGACCTCCCCGAGCGCAAAGCTTGAGGTAAAGGGCTATATCAAAGCGACAAAGTTCATAGGTGACGGCAGCGGGTTGACTTCCATCAATGCCAGCCAGTTAACCGGGCCTTTTGAAAATAGTGAGGTGGCCTTTGCCGGAGCAATCATAGCTTCGGCAGGGAATTCAAATAGCAATGGATTTAGGTTCAAAAATAATGCATTTGACGGTAAAGGAGATGCCGCATGGCTTCGCTATTACGCGCGATCCGGTGAAGCGTGCACTTTAGAACTTGGTATCGACAATGATGCTAATGATCATATTGCGCTGATGAGTTCAGGTAACGTCGGTATTGGAATAAATAACCCGAGCGCAAAGCTTGAGGTAAAGGGCGATATTAAGGTTACTGGGAAGAGCAGCACCATTGTGCAGCCGGATTGGATTCTCCCTATATTGAAAAACAAATGGGTAAACTACGGCGATGGATATAGTACAGCAGGCTTTTTCAAGGATAGCTTGGGAATCGTGCACTTGCGGGGATTTATAAAGGAAGGGAGCACTCGCAAAACGATTTTCACTCTCCCGACCGGATATCGGCCTAGCTTTCGAGGGATCTTTTTGGTACAAACGGCATCCTCCGCTGGGCGATTAGATGTTAAAACGAACGGGGAAGTCTATCCACATGCAATCACCGATATGGTGTCCCTTGACGGAATCACGTTCCGGGCGAAAAACTGATGCGACGCGTATGTCACGTATCGACCATCGGCCGCCGCGAAGGGAAAGGAACAGTGACCACTGTGAGCACGACGAAGAGAAGGCCGCACAACGCGCAAGGCTTACTTAGTAAAGAAGGTCTGGGCCACCCCACCCCACGCTGGCACTTTTACTCGTGGCAGCGTTTCGGAAAAGGGAACCTTGATGGTTATGGTATACGACGCGGGTTGAGCTGATGGCATCCGAATTTATACACACGCCCGCAACGGATTTCGCCCTGTTGCGTCAGGAAGGTATCGCACTCCTACAGCGCCTCGCCAGCGACACCTGGACTGACCATAACACCCACGATCCCGGCATCACCATCCTCGAGCAACTGTGCTACGCGCTAACCGATCTCAGTTACCGGACCGAATACGAACTGCCGGACTTGCTTAGCCATGACGGTGAAGAGGCCTACGCCAGCCTTTATAGCCCGGCACAGATTCTGCCCACCCGACCGGTGACTCTGCTTGATTTGCGTAAGCAGATTATTGATGTGGAGGGGGTGCGCAATGCCTGGATTGAGCTGGTTGATGAGGCTTCGCTAAGCTTTGTAGCCAGCGCGGGCGAAATCAGCCTTGCCGTAAAGGAGGGGGCTGGGCAGACCAGACTAAATGCTACCGAGTTCGGTATCAAGGGTTTGCTTCGGGTCTGGATCGAAAGGTCGGATGGGACGACTGTAGGCCGCAGTGAAATACCCCGCAAGGTTATGCAGCGCCTGCATCAGTGCCGGGGTCTTGGGCAGGATTTTACGGCGGTGCAAATTTGTGACCCCCAGGCTGTGGATTTGCGTGCCGTGCTTGAAATTGATGGAGGAGAGGACCCAATAGCACTGCTGGTGCGGGTGTACCAAAGCATCAAGAATTATATGTCTCCATCCGTGGCGTTTCACACCCTTGATGAAATGTTACAACGGGGGCAACGCATGGACGAAATTTTCGACGGGCCGCTGCTCGATCACGGTTTTATTGATGCAGACGAACTGGCTCAGGTTGAGCGACGCACCACCTTGCGTATCTCGGATCTGATCCAGGTGTTGATGTCGGTGCCTGGTGTGGTGGCGGTAAAATATCTCCGCTTCCTGGATACACAGGGAAAGCCCAGCCAGGAATGGGTGCCAAAGATTGATGCCAACAAAACCCCCCGGCTTAATCTGCAGCCCCAGATTGATCATCAGAACCCTATTGTTATTCAACTGGAAAAAAATGCCGTACCGCTCGTTCTCAAGGATATGCAGAAGCAGGCTATTGATTTGTTCAAAGGTCTTGCGCCAAGTTCTGTTCAAACTACCTTCAACGAACACCAGGTACGCCCACAACCAGGGCGCGACCGCAACGTCTCGAATTACACGTCGATCCAACACCAATTCCCAGCGGCCTATGGCATTGGTGCCACAGGCCTGCCGCAATCGGCCTCGGTCGAGCGTCAAGCAATGGCAAAACAATTGAAGGCCTATCTGATGTTTTTTGATCAACTGCTGGCCAATCAATACGCGCAGTTGGCAAACGTTGGCAAACTGTTTTCCTTTCATGATGAGTCGACCGATTCCTATTTTTCACAGCCTGTGCAGGATGACGCAACGCTTGGTCTGGGCGAGATCCGCATCGTTGATCTGGAGACGCACCGCAAGCGCTTGGGCGAACTGACCGAAGATCCCTTATCAGAACCCGACGACAAGCCAGACGCACATCGGCGTAACCGCTTTCTCGATCATCTGCTAGCACGTTTTGGAGAGCCGTTTTACGATAATGACCGCTTGCCTGCGCCTAGCGATTCCACGCTAAGTGTTACGCCTGATGAACCGGTGTCGGCTAAACGGGCGTCGGATAAACGGGCCTTCTTACGTGATTACCCGCGCATCGGCCGTGATCGCGGGGGGGCTTTTAACTATCTTGAACCCGCCGATGACGACAACATCTCCGGCTTGGAACGTACCCTGCGACATAAACTGGGGATCAATGATGCCAATGATGCCAAGAAGCGCTTCTATCTGGTAGAACATATCCTGTTACGCCCCATCCCAGGCGACGAGCAGCAGACCGGTCCTTTGTTGCGTGGCGCTCAGGCCAGCGACCCCTATTCCCTACAAATCACTCTGGTCTTTCCGATTTGTTCACAACATTACAACAACCATACATTGGTCGAACAAATGGTGCGCGAGGAAACCCCCGCGCATCTCACCGTATACATTGTATGGAAGGATGAGTCAGCCATGTCAGACTTTGCTACTGCCCATGGCGCATTGTTGCAACGCTGGCGTGAGCACCGCCGAAAAGAGCTTGGCCTGGAGTCTTTAGTATGACTATCGATACCGATATAGCGACACATAACATTCCGATCCGAAGTGCGCGTAATCGCATCATCGACTTACTTGGCATAGGGGATACCTATCCACTTACTGACCTAAACATAGTTGCCGATCAGCTCAAGGTGACCTTTGGTGGTATCGCAAAGATCCCTATCGAGCATGCTCAGGCGGGCTTCAAGTATCAGTTATGTGATCCCTCTGGGCAGTCCCTTGGTGACGCGTTTCAGAAGGTCGGCAACGACGCCCGATTGGTTATTGACAGTCCTGAGGTTAATAAAGATGTGACCTATCGTATTCAGGTTACCAAGGTTAACAAGGATGCGATAGGTCACACGACATTAGCTGCACAGACTGGCCCTCGCTATCTTGATGAAGACGCGCCGGTCAAAGTGGGCATCGATTCCACGTTGGCTGTTAGCTTTAAGGGATCACTCCCCCTTTTGTTTGCCACAATACTAGACCCAATTCATTCCGATCCGCGCATCGTTCCCTACGGCACGAGCGTGAAAATACAGGTAGCTAAAACTCAGGCAAGCGTTGAATATTCGCTGCAATTAAACGGCATCGATCAGAAACTGGGCATTTATGGCAATCTGGGCGTTATTGTTTTGCAGGCGCCAGCGATGCACGAGGATAGCGTTATTAAGGTGCTTGCGACCAAGCACTTCGATAACCACGAAAACCGAGCCGATGAAACCACATTGCTTGATGCAAGCCTTTATTTGAAGGTGATGGCCAATCCTGAACTTGGGGTATCGATTGTACCGTCAGCAATTATCGCTTATCAGGGGGATACAGAGATCACCGTCAGTGCGAGCCAGAAAAGCACGCAATACCGGGCCTATATGCGCAAAATAGCCGATACTGATTTTGTGCGTGGCCCTACCGATGCCGAGGTGCTCACGGTGTCCGTTAATGAAACAACCGATGTGCAGGTGCAACAGCCAACTTTTTGTGCACCCTGGGAGCCCCCCAAGGACTATCAGCTACTTAGTGAGGAATGTATTCCGGGAACCGACGCTGACATCCAGTTTAAGCTGCAGGCAATGGCGGATGACAGCCTTGTCATCATTGAGGCTATAAAGGAACATCAGCTTAATATCAATGATCCAGACTCGGAGATCATCCGTTCGACCATCGGTCTGATTCAGGCGGCGGCGGTGCTTGTACAACCCGATCCAGCGCGGGAGCTTACATTGCGGATACCGATCAGTGACGCCAACAGTGGTGACTGCCTAAAGGTATCCGGCGGTCAGCCTGGGGTGTTTTACCGCTTTCACCTACTGCCAGATGGCCCTGAATTCCCCTTGCCTGCCTACTTCCACCAACGCGATGGGCAGCAAATCACACATAACAAGGGCGTGGATCAGCTCGGGGTGGAAATTGATTTTGTCATTGCGGATGATGCCGATACAGATGCAAGTGGCCAAAATCTGGCGAGCACCCCTCCGCCATGGCCGATCCTTGACATTTCCCCCTTTGCGACCAACAGCGAATTTTTAATCCGCGCGTACAAGGCGCAAACCTCCGTCGAAGTGCCAATGGCCGCACCGGCGTTAATCGCAGCGGTACCGGCAATCCATGCCGAGGCAAGCGTAATTGATTATTCTAGCCCGGCCACGATCCTGATCCCTGCAAGTCATAAACTCGACCGCTATCAGTTTACACGTATCGGTACGTCCGAGTCCGAGATCCTCAATGGCAGTGGCAAAGAACTTCGCTTTGTCAGTCAGGAGCTCAACACGGATGCGATTTTCGAGGCCGTGGTAACACGACGCGAGCACAACGGCCTGCACATCGAACGGGTATTACCCATACCGGTCTTCGTTCGACCCGACGCCACCTTAGTGGTTACGGCGAAACAGGATACTGTCGTCAAAGACACCGCGACCGAAATCATCGTACAGGCAAGTCAGCTGGGCGTGGACTATCAGCTGATGACCGCCGTGACGTCAGTGGGGCCTGCTGTGCAAGGAACTGGCGCTCAGATCGCCTTACCAACTGGGCCGATTAGCGTGGATACCCCGTTTACCGTGTGTGCGACACGTACCGACCTAATCGACACCGGCCAGACAGAGATTGCGGTGACACTCAATACGCCAGTGAGGGTGGAATTCGCGTTCAACACCCAGCTTGGGGTCACCTTTAAAGCACCATTGCCGCCATTAGACCCAAGTAACGAAAACCCGCAAGCCTGTGACCCGCGCAGGGTTGCCTATGGGAGCAGCGTCGATATACAGGTGGATAATACGCAGAAAGACGTTAGCTATTCTTTATTTGTGGATGGGCGAAAATGGGAACAGACCGTTGCAGGTAATCAGGGCAGTATCATTTTGTCTACCGGTGACCTGTTCGACGATGCGCTTATCCAGGTCAAGGCAAGCAAAGTGGCCTTCGCCGATAAAAACACCCAGACGCAATCCACCCTGCTTGATACATCACTTTACTTGTGTGTCATGGCCAATCCTGAACTCGTATTGTCGGTTGAGCCAGCGTCGATCATTACCTACGCTCAGGACGCGAGCATCCGGATCATCGCGAGCCAGTCTGGCGTGAAATATAAGGCCTATGTGTACCAGATTGCGGATACTGATTTTGTGCGTGGCCCTACCGATGCCGAGGTGGTCACCGTTACTGTGGCCGAAAAAGACGACGTGAAGATCCTAAAACCGATACTAACGCAGCCCTGGCTGACACCGGAAGCATATGAGCCATTAAGTGATGAGTTTACGCCCGGCACCGGCGGTGATATCGAATTGAGTGTTAAGGGGCTAACAGACGACAGCCTCGTGATTGTGCAGGCCTTAAAAGAACATCAGCCCGAAGCGGATAAAGCGGCCGCGATCAGCTCGTCCATCGGCCTGCTTCAGGTGGTGGCGATTTTGGTGCAACCCGATCCAGCCCGTGCGCTCAAGCTGCGTGTGGCGTTGATTGAGGGAAAAACGGCTAACACGCTGCAGGTCTTTGACGGTCAGCCTGGGGTGTTTTACTATTTTAGACCCGAGCCAGAGGGCGTTGAATTTCCACAAGCCGCCTACTTCCACCAACGTGATGGGCAGCAAATCACACAAAACAAGGGCGTGGATCAGCTCGGGGTGGAAATTGATTTTGTCATTGCGAATGATGTTAATAACGATACAAGTGGCCAAAATCCGGCGAGCACCACCCCGCCATGGCCCATCATCAACATTACACCAGTTGCAACCAATCGCTCTCTTTACGTTCGCGCGCAAAAAGCGCAAACCGCTGTCGATACAAAAATGAACCAAAAGGCGCTGATTGCTGTGGTTCCCAAGATCATCGCCGATCCGGTCGTAATCGATTACGGCGAGCCGGCTAACATTGCGATCCCTGCGAGCAATAAACTAGACCAGTATCAGGTGATGCACTTAGGCGTGCCTGTGCAATCTGCGCTGACGGGTAACTCAAAAAAATTAACCGTGGTGAGCCAGCCGTTAACCGCGGATGCGCTTTTCGAGGTGGTGGTAAGACGACTCGAGCACAACGGCCTGCACATCGCTCGCGTGTTACCCATACCGGTCTGCGTTCGACCCGACGCCACCTTAGTGGTCACGGCGAAACAGGATACTGTCGTCAAAGACACCGCGACCGAGATCATCGTGCAGGGAAGTCAATCCTGTGCCACTTACCAGTTGATGTCCGGTGAGACGCCGGTGGGGCCTTCTATGCAAGGGACCGGCACCGAGATCGCCTTACCAACCGGGCCGATTAGCGTGGATACTTCGTTCACCGTGCGTGCGACCCGCACAGATAAGACCGACATTGCACAACAACTGCAAACGACGGTAAACATCAAGGTCGCCGACGATGCCTGAGCATAGTGAACGCCCCATTGAGCAAACGCCGCAACAGCATAAAATTTTGCGGCAGGTGCTTGAGGTTAGTGGTTGCGACGCCGAGGCATCTTATAGCACTCAGTCGGCGCTGCGCGATACGTATTACCAACGATTGCTGCCGCTGATCGAAACCCTCTGCTCAGAGGCCAGTGCGCCCGAGCAGATCCATCGCATCGACCGACTGGAGATCGAACTCCATGTTCGACCAGCGGCCGCCTTTGACTCTGTATTGCCAAAACCCTTCGAAGTGGCATTCAGCGCAAAGCTGGCAGCGGCAATGGGCAATGCGCCGAAGATCGATGCCGATCTGGAACTGTTTGACTACTTTATTCGAACCGGTAACCTGCCGTGGTGGGCAAGCTCGTACGCGTCAACCCAGCTCGATACCAGCCTGGATCGTTTGATTCAAACTAATCCTCAGGCATTACGCCAGCTGCTTCAACATGCCGTCGAGCCTATCTATATGCGGCGCCGGCTGGTGCGTGCCTACCCCGATCGCCTACTCGATAATCTGCTCAGTGTACTGGCTCCGATCATGACGGGGGCGGTTTCAGATACCGCGAGCCAGACAACCACCGGCATCGGTAGCGCCTGGTTGGCGCTACTTGATCCAGTGAGCCGCGCGCAAGGCCATGCAAAACTAACGACCAGACACCTGTGGTGGGAGGAAATCCTGCGCGAGGCCGCTGACGCCAAGCATACACCTGCGTCAGCCGCAGCGGTTTTTTACCAGGCTATCCTGAAACGAGTAGCACCACGTTTAGGATTTGATTACAGCGCATTGATCAGCGACTTGCAGCGCGCACTTAACAACGCCACCTTGCCCATGCCTGCCTGGGTGCGCGAGATAACCGAGACACTATGGCAGGCACTAAAGCCTGAAACCCGCCAGATGCACGTCGCCCCTCAGCTGCATGATATCAGCGAGGCCAAATATTCAAACGCCATAATTGACGCCGTGCGTAGCGAGCTAACAAACCTCCTGGCTCGACTCGAACACGCCCCAGCCGTGGATAGCGAACTGTGGACCCAACTGCGTGGCGTAATTGAACGCCTGCCTGCGAGCTTAAAAGCTCAGGCTCTGGTCGTATTCAATGCCGCCAAGGCGAATACCGAGAATGCAGAGCCGAATTTGAAACCGCCAGCGAATGCCCCGATAGAAATATCACCGGCTTCAAAACACGCGCTGATAAACGAGCTGCGCGGCGCACTTGAGTCTCTTGACCCGACGCCCAG
>JAWUXW010000209.1:0-7333 GCA_034111125.1 Paraglaciecola sp. | reverse complement strand
ATTCAGAATTAGTTAGCTTCTTGCGCTGGTTTGATGGTTTGAGGCTCTGCTGTGGCTTATTTTGTTTTAGAGAGTGTATTGCGTCTTGGGTATTATCTTCTTCTAGAAGATTTTCATTTTCCTCTTTAGCAAGATTAGATGTTTCAGATGGAAGAATTAAAGAATTAGATTTGTCAAAAAAAGTAGATTTATTAGATCTATTATTTTCAAATACTTTTTCCTTATATATATAGGTGGTGCGAATAAATTCGGACCTTGCACTATCTTTTCGATCGTCTGTAGCAGGCTTTTCTATTGGCGTTACTGCTACTGAACCTAAAAAGTGATTTTGTGCTAAAAGTACTTCAGCATCCTCTATAATCGCTTGGCCTTTTTCAGTGTGTTTAATCACATAGGAGTTACGACTTATTTTGCCTGTGATAGTAGTTTTTACATGAAACGATATATCTACTACATCTGATAGTTGGTTTAGTAGGTTTATATTTTGGTCTCTTCCGCATTTAGTAATTCTGCTTAAATAGTTCTGATTGAGTACGACAACTTTACTTTTACGTAATTTGTGTACTAATACAGCAAGTAGATTAACAGCTTTTTCTTGTAATGGTTTTTTGGGGTTATTAGCTCTAGGTATTTGTTCCCAGTGTAATTTTGTGTAGCGAAACCTTTCTTGCTTCTTTATGTGCTTATCGAAATCTAGGACACGTGCTTTGTCGTGGATGTTAGAGCGGTTGGGTTCGTTGCTTTGCGCTAGTGATGTATTAGACATAATTAGTCCCCACTGTGGAACTAAAGAAAACCATAAATATCGTAGATATCAATGTAGTGTTATAAAAACAACGGTTGGTTGTTTTGTTGTATAAAATTGTCATTTATCGCCTCGTTTATGAGGTGCTAAACTAAAAAATACTTGAATTTACCAGAAAAAACATATAGAATAATGGCTACAAGAAATCATGTCGGCAAAAACTGAATTCTTATTCTATAGACTTAATGATTTAAGTGGTGTTGTATACTTTTAGTTGCAGCACCTCTTTTATTATAAATTATTTTTACAAGGTTAATTTATAATAAAGCAGGTGTCAAACACTTTTTTTAACATCTACTGTTGGGTCTTCTAAAAGTTCTACTATGTTGTGATAAGGATATATTATTCCAAGATCTAAAAAGAAATCCCTGGTTAATAATAAATTTTCAAGATTACTATCGTTACATTTTATAGGTAATAAAGGGTTCTGTTGTGTTTCCCAACCTTCTATAGTGCTTTCTGCTAGGCCTATTAATTCACCTAAGTTTTTTCTATTTAGTCTAGTTGCTATACGGGATATTTTAAATTGAAATTTATTAAGAGCAGTATTTTTAAAATCTTGTGTAGTACCACGGATACCTATGGAGTTATTACTAGGAAAAATTATTTTTTGGCTCTCATAAAAATTTTTTATTAACAAGGAAGTTCGAGTATTACAGTTGATATACGCTAAATTAGTAGTCTGAGCTTCTAGGCGTGTCAATGTTGATTTATGCATACCAATAGCTAAGGAAACATCTTTTATATATAAATTTTTATAAGAACGAGCTGCTCTAATTTGAAATCCAGTAAGCATACAGAATATTATTGGTGACATTAAATTTCTAGTAATCATAGCATTTATCGCTAAATATGCAACCACGATGTTATGGTTTCAAGATACCACGGTTGCATGGTTGCATGGTTGCATATTGTGTGGTACAGTTATTCTGTGATTGTCAAAATTAATAGGTTAGTAAAATGATAGTGTTAGTAGGTGGAGAAAAAGGTGGTACAGGAAAATCAACTATCTCTACAAATCTCTCGGTAATGCGGGCATTAGCGAATAAAGATGTCTTATTATATGACATTGACCCACAAAGAACATCAACTTTTTGGGCTTCTAGGAGAGATGAAAACGCAGTAAAACCAAGGATTTCAAGTACTCAAAAAATATTAGATAATAGGGTTTTAAATCCTGGTATTGTTATACGTAATGAACTTAAAGGGCTAGTAAGTAAATATGAAGATATTATAGTAGATGCTGGAGGAGCAGCTAGTGAAGTTTTGAGAGCATCTATGACTATAGCTGATATTATGGTTCTGCCAGTTATGCCATCATCTTTTGATGTATGGACATTAGGTACTATGAATTCATTAATATCAGAGGTTAGGCATAGTAACCCTAATTTAAAAATAGTACTTGTTTACAATAAAGTTGCAGCTAATCCGCATACTGCAAAGTCAGAAATGCAAGATAGCAATGAAATTGTAAGTGATTTTGAAGAGATTGCTGCTAACGAATGTGTATTGGTATATCGAGTTGCGGTACGTCGTGCACAAAGTAAGGGTTTGGCTATAGTGGAATTTAAGCCACAAGATGATAAAGCTATTGAAGAAATTGAGAATTTATATACAAAGGTGTTCCATGCAAAATAAAAATAATAAAATCCCTAGTATTTCAGCAGATCGTTTAGATTCCGATAATATTCCTAATACAACGCCGAATTTTACAAAAGAAGAGCAAAACATAAATGCTTTTCTCAAGGGAAAAGAGGCTGTACAGGCTATTACCTTAAGGTTGCCTAGTAATATGTATCAACAATTACGACAAGTAGCGTTTCAAAAAGAAATAAAAATAAATAAAATAATTGTTAAATTAGTGTCTGAGTATCTTGAAAAACAACAGCAATAAGTAAAAAGACTTAGGTTAAACTTTTAATACAAATGTAAAATGCGAAGCAATGATCTTGTTCTGTATCAATTAGATATCACAGAATCTCCAAGCTGGAATGACTTTGTGCACTCCGTCTATCAATGGGAAGATCTACTAGAAGAATCAAACAACCTACAACTCAATTGGAATGAATCAAAATACGACCCCGTGACCTTGTTCAAAAAAGTATCAAAGTGTAGAGGGAAGGAGCTTCAAAAACAAAAATCTTTCTATAGTGATTTTTTAACAACAGATAGAGTATGGGGCGCATGAGATGAAGATATCGACAAACAAAAAACTCTGTAGCTACGCATACATTCAACCAAAATTCTTTCACAATGCAATAGATGTAGTTTGTTCCTGGCAGTTAGGAAACCGCAAGACGCTAGCAAGAAACCTAATCATATGTAGTAGCATGAAAAACGCAGTACAAGAATTAAAGAACATCACTACAAAAGTCACTTAAAAAAACTACAAACAAAAAAAGTTAAAATAATACAGAAAAAATATTAATTAAGTGTTCAATCTCAAATAGAAAAAGCAAGATAAAATCAAATACATAATGATTGTGATAAATTTAATGAGATATTAACTATTATCCACTATATTGCAATTCAATGAATTCTTGAGGAAAATTTTAAATTGCCTCAGACAGAGCGCTCAAAAAATAGGCTAGATAGTGAAGGCCATAAAAGAATCAGGTTGTTATTATTAAATACACAGAAATATCCACAGAAATTGTGGATAACTATAATCACTCTTTTTAAAAGAGAATTTAAATTAGGAAGCAGCTTATGGCATTTTTAAAACAAAAAGACTCTCTAGAGTCGCAAAATCTAAGCCTGATATTGAGAAGAAAATTCTCAATTAAGTTAGCAATCGATATTAAGCAGCACTTGCAAATAGAGCCTATTGCTCCAAATAAAATCGGTGTTAGCTTTACCAAAGATTTACAATTAAGCCAAATAAACAAAGAAACCTTAACCGAGTGTTTGCGTTATGTATACGGAGTCTCTATAGCGATAGTAGAACGTCCAAAATCAAACGGCACTAAGATTGTAGAAAAAACCGTAGTCCCATTTAATGCAGCAGCAATCATCACCCAGGGCAAGGCAAAAGTTCAGGAAACTGCAATCGAAGACAAATACAAGGATTTAACTCAATGGCAAATAGTGCAAGAGCATCTGATATCAACGTATGGAGAAGATATTGTTAGGGTGTCATTTGCAAAGCTATCTATTAGTGAAAGTGCAAACCAAATCACTTTTATTGGCAGTGATACATTCACTGAAATAGCAGAGGGTAAGTTTGGAGCCAGTTTAAGCTGGCTGGCTAAGGAATATGGCTTGTGCTTTATTTTTAAAGGCAAGAGCGAGGCTCTTGAGGAGTTTATTATAAAACTTATCAGTTAATATTAGTAGTAAAAATGAAATCTTATAAGAAGTTAGAAAAGAAAATAGAAGAAGTTTTTAGGATTAATAATATAGTAAATGCCTTGTATTGGGACATGTCAACAAATACACCATTATTGTCTATACAAAATAAAAAAGAAGAAATAGCATATCTAAAACAATTATCTTATCAAAAACTTATTTCAGAGGATGTAGGAGACCTAATACAGCAAGCAACAGAAAAAAAATCAGTATTAAATAATTGGCAACTGGAAAATTTAAAAGAAATACAAAGAAAGTATGATCTTTCTGTTTGTATAGATACAGAAAACCAAAAAGAATACATAAAAAATACTATAGAATGTGAAGCGGCCTGGTATGGAGCAAAAGAAAATAATGATTTTGCTAAAATATTTCCTTATTTAAAAAATGTAATTATTAGCACAAGAAATGTAGCTCAACAAAAAAAGATCTATTATCCTAATAAAACTATATATGAAATTTTAATAGACCAATATGATTCTGGAAGAAATATATCCTTTCTAAAAGAAGTATATTCAAAAATAAAAAATCAATTACCTAGTTTAATACAGGAAATACAAGAAAAGCAAAACTCTGAAAATCTTATTCCAATTCCAATCTCCTTATCAATTGACCAACAATTTTTGCTTAATAAAAAAATTGCTAAACTAATGGGCTTTGATTTTAAAAAAGGAAGTATTGATAACGCAAACCATTATTTTTGCGGTGGCTCACCAGGTGACGTTAGACTCTTAGTAAAAAAGAATAGTAACTTTTTAGATAATATGATGAAGGTTATTCATGAAGTAGGACATGGATTATACGAACAAAATTTACCCAATAATTATAAAAACCAACCGGTGGGAAAAGCGGCAGGAATGGCGGCTCATGAAAGTCAGTCTTTAATAATGGAGATTCATATAGCTAGATCTAGGGAATTCATGGCATTTCTTTCAAAAATTCTTAGAGATGAATATAATTTAAAAGGCAATGAATATTCTGAGGAAAATCTGTATAGACATGTAACAAGAGTAGCCCCCAATAGTATTCGCTTAGAATCTGATGAACTGACCTATTTACTGCATATAATTTTAAGATGTGAAATTGAAGAAGAATTAATAGAGCAAGTAATAGATTTAAAGGACCTGCCAGAAGTATGGAATAGTAAAATGCAACAATATCTAGGAATTACCCCACAACCCCTTAAAAAGGGTTGTATGCAAGATATACATTGGTTTAAAGGATATTTCGGTTATTTCCCAACTTATTGTATGGGAGCAATTTTATCATCTACAATGATAAATAAAATAATACAAAAAGATCACATGTCTTTTGAAGATATAAAAAAGGGTGATTTTTCTAGTATAAATCAATGGTTAAATACAAATATTAGAAATTTTGGGGCGTTGCGAAAAATAGAAGAATTAGTTAAGAACGCGGGCGGTGGGAAAATATCAGCTGATGTTTACTTAGATGACATTAAAAAAAGATATTTAAAAAAATAACCTATTCGATGAAAACATACAAAAAGAGGAATTAAAAAGTGATAAATTACCCATTAAATATGGAGCTGATTATTGTATCTATATATTTATTATTCACATTAGGACTTGGAATAATATCCGGTAGAAAAGTAAAAAGCTTTAAGGAATATGCTTTAGGCACAAGGAATTTACCAACTATAGTAATGGGTATGACAGTAAGTGCTACTCTTATAGGAGGAGGTTCATCTTTAGGAACTTCTACAGAGGTTTTTAAGTACGGAATTATAGTCATCCTAGCAAAGTTTGGAGTTTCTATAGGAGCACTGCTAACAGCTTTTTTTATTGTGCCACGAATGGAAAGATTTTCAGGAAAACTTACAGTTGGTGAAATAATGGGAGAAATGTATGGAAATAAGGTGAGAATAATAACGGGGGTTTCCGGTGCTATATTATGTATAGGTAGGGTAGCAGCCCAAATAATGGCATTGGGATTTGTTATGAAGTACTTATTTGGATTTTCACAAGAATTTGGGACTTTGTGTGGAGTTATAATCGTAATTGCTTATTCAGCTTTTGGTGGAGTAAGATCTGTAGTATTTACAGATGTATTACAATTTATTGCTTTAGCTATAACTATTCCAATAATATTAAATATAGGTTTGAAATCAGTAGGGGGATATGATGGATTACTAGCGCAGTTACCTGCAAATATGATTTCTATATATCCAAGTAATGAAATGTTTATTAAATATTTGATTGTATTTTTATATATGTCAATTCCTATGTTATCCCCACCACTTGCTCAGAGAATTTTAATGTCAAGCTCCGTAGATCAAGCAAAAAAGTCATTTATATTTCTTGCAATAACAGACATTATATTTGCAACAATAGCAGGAATAATAGGCTTAGTTGCGTTTGTTATCAATGCTAACATACCTGCAAATGGAGCTTTTTTAAATTTAGTCAATGAACTGGGTTTATTAAATAAAGGATTAAGGGTAATAGCAATTATAGGAATTTTGTCAGTAATAATGTCAACTGTTGATTCTTATCTTAATGCAGTTAGTACTAGCATAGTAAATGATATTTTATCGCCCTGTAAAATTATTTTATCACCAAAGAAAGAGTTGTTTTGTGCTAGAGTAATTACATTTTTTGCTGGTATTATTGCTGCAATAATGGCCTTATATTTTGAAAATATATTTGAACTAGCAATTTATAGCTCTAATTTTTGGGGTCCATTAATAGTAGGGCCTTTGTTATTTGGTATATTTCAAATAAGAATAAGTACAAATACATGTCTTAAATCAATGTTCTGTGGAGTGGTAGCATTTTTGTTATGGGAATATTTTGATTTAAAAGAAACAACTTATATATATAGTATTATTCCATCAATATTAGCAAATATAATGGTATTGCTGGTAGCGCAATGTTCTGTTAAGAAGAAATCTATAATTAAAAGCACGATACAGTAAAATGCATATTATAGATTTTTTCAATCAAAGAATGATAAGGCGCAACGCCCAATTTAATGAGTTTGCAATATTTTTTATAATATTTAATATTTTTCCATATTTACAATACTTCGGACAGTTTTACAGTTGCTTCTACGTGCAATAATGAAGAAAATAGCTTTTTAATCTCAGTAACAAAGCTATCCAATGGAAGAAATAATAAACGGTATTATGCAAGAAATGACCAATGTAAATAAACCACA
>JAWUXW010000208.1:0-9710 GCA_034111125.1 Paraglaciecola sp. | reverse complement strand
GATATGCAGGTAAATATCAAATTTCATGATGCCATCCCGGAAGCCCAGCAGTTAACACTGCTTAACCTTAACGACATAAAACAGTGGTTATTTAATGCTTAAGGGCAAGATTAAGCCAAAACCTAACCACTAAGTTTACTGGTTTTAATTCAGGGGTTGTGGCAATGAATTAAAACGTCAGAATGGCGAAAAACAACACTAACTTGTTGGTCAGAGTATCTTTTGGCGAAGTTAGATAAGAAATTAAAAGGCTCTTAGTAGTAATGCAAAACGACAATGAAATTCCTAGTTATTTTCGATATTGGGGAAAAGCAAAAAAAGATCAAACCCTAGCTGGGCCCGAATTTCATTTGTTGGCTTATCATTCATTAGATGTTGCTGCGGTTGGTGCACTGCTACTTTCGCCAGAAAAAGCCTTAACTAAGGACCTGGCAGGCTTTTTGGAGCTAACACCAGCACAACTACAAGCAGTCTTTTCCTTCGTTTTGACACTCCATGACCTTGGGAAGTTTTCCTCGGCTTTTCAAAAGCTCTATCAAAATGCTACAGATAAGTTACTAAAACCCAATTGTAGAAAAGAATACGATGGCCGAAATTTTCGCCATGACCGCATGGGATTATTCTTTTGGAACGATGTAAAAATAGATGTTTTACCAAAACTTCTGAATATCGAAAATTCACCAAAAAGGGATCAGGATTTTATCTGTGACTCCTTAATGGTCCTTATGGATTGTGTGTTGGGCCATCACGGGCAGCCCATTAATATGGAGTCTCCAAGAACAATAAAGCATTTCACTGAATCGCATAATGTAGAAGCGGCGCAATTATTTACACAGCAAATGTTTGAGATTTTTCGACCACAATTTCCAATTGAAAAACTGCTCTCAAAAGAGTGGCGTCAACGTTTAGAGCAGGTTAGTTGGCAACTAGCCGGAGTAGCGGTCCTGGCAGACTGGATTGGCTCTGATAATAAACATTTCCTGTATCAGGCCGAACCTATGCTGTTAGTTGACTATTGGAAAATGACTCAACAAACAGCTGCCAAAGCATTGGCCGCGACTGCTCTTAACAAAGCACCAACTGTGATGCCATTTTTATCCATTAAAGAGCATTACGGTTTTGACCCAACTCCATTGCAGTATTGGGCCGAGACTGTGGCAATTGATGATTCACCGCAGCTATTTATTCTTGAAGATGTTACTGGAGCGGGAAAAACTGAAGCAGCATTGGCGCTTACCCATCGCTTGATGCAAGCAGGTGCCGCCGAGGGTTTTTATTTTGGTTTACCTACTATGGCAACCTCTAACACTATGTTTAGTCGAGTTGCTGCGCACTATCTACAGATGTTATCAGGTGATGTTGACCAGCAACCAAGTATCGTATTAGCTCATGGTGCCCGCGAAATGAACGAACTATTTCGCGAAGCTATATTGTCTTCAGGCACTACAGATGAAAACTATTCACCTACAGATGCCACCGCCACTGTGCAGTGTAATCAATGGCTGGCCGATTCGCGTAAAAAAGCATTGCTGGCCCCTGTGGGCGTGGGCACCATCGACCAAGCGCTATTGGCGGTTTTACCGCGAAGGCATCAATCACTGCGTTTATTAGGGCTTAATCGCAAAGTCCTGATATTTGATGAAGTACATGCCGCTGATGAATTTATGTTTGAGTTACTTGAAAGTTTGCTGGCCTTACATCTGCATCAGGGGGGGTGTGTGATTTTGCTGACGGCGACGTTAGCGCTAAAGCAACGCAAAAAAATAGTAGAAATTTGGCACCGGGCTGCGGGGTTAACACCGGCTCCTCCTCAGGCAACCGTATTTCCACTTGCCACAAAAGTGTCAATTAACCCACTTCAACCATTATTGGAACAACCGTTAGAAAGCAGAGCGGATGTGAGCAGAGTGGTAAAAGTTAATTTTCTACATAGTAGCGATACTTGCATTCAGAAACTACTTGCAGCTTTGGTAGCCGGACAATGTGTTGTTTGGATAAGAAACACTGTCAACGATGCGCTAGAAGCTTATCTGGCTATCCGTCATCAAATGGAGCACCCCGAAAATTGTTTGCTATTTCACAGTCGTTTTGTGTTGCAAGACCGCAAAGAAATTGAAAACCACGTACTAACAACCTTAGGTAAAGCAAGCAATAACAATACTCGCAGAGGTAGGGTAATAATTGCGACTCAAGTTTTCCAGGAGAGTCTTGATGTCGACGCCGATGTGATGATTTCTGATATTTGTCCTATTGACGACCTAATTCAACGAGCGGGTCGTTTACATCGTCATACCCGCGACGCAGACGGTTCACATCAGCATAATATCGAAGACAATCGCTGCCCTCCAGAGTTATGGGTTCATTCTCCTAAATGGGATGAAAACCCTAAGCCGGATTGGTTAAGTGCTGACTTTCGAAATACTCAATATGTCTATCGTTCACCTGGACGGTTGTGGTTGGGCATGCGTGAACTCATAAAACTAGGGGGGATTTGTATGCCAGCTGATGCGCGGCAACTCATTGAATCTGTATATAGTAACGATGCTTACCACCATATTCCCGAATCACTAAAACACCAAGAGAATGAATTGATTGGTGATGAGCGCAGCAAAGCGGCAAAAGCTAAATCGCAATTATTAGCTTGGGATAGTTACGGCTATTGTGATCGCAGCGCCAGTGCCTGGCACGATGACACGAGTGACATTAGTACTCGTTATAGTGATATTGAATCCATCGAAGTATTACTGCTAAAACAAACCGAAACCGGGCAATTAGTTCCCTGGGCTGACGGGCCCCTATTTGCTCTTCAGTTCAGTACTGTCAAGCTGTCTAAAAACAAATATGCGGACAAATTAGCAACTATACCGGCTAACTTAACACAAGCAGAATCTGCTCTAAAAAAACAGTATCGCCAAGCGAAGTATTTGCAATGCTGGCTACCTGAGTTAGACCCCAATTTCACTTATCACTCAACAACAGGTTTTTGCGAGAGACAAAAACAGGAGGTGTTATGAATTTAGTTCAAGATCCGTGGTTACCGTTTCAATTGCGAGACGGGACGGAACAAGTTTTACCCATGTCGGCTATATGCGATAACAATGTGGTGGATTTCGCTCTACCCAGGGCTGATTTTCAGGGTGCAGCTTACCAATTTGCAATTGGCTTATTACAAACTGTATTTGCGCCACAAGATAAGTACGCTTGGCACGACTTATATGAGGAGATGCCAGAGTTAGCAGTGCTGCAAAAGGCTTTTGATAAAGCCGCTCACGCATTTAATTCTGAGGGTGACAGTGCATTATTTATGCAGGACTTTGACCCGTTGGAGTCCGTAAAAACCACCACAGTTGCAAGTTTACTGATCGAAACGCCTGGTGCTAATGGCCTCAAGTTAAATACAGATCATTTTATCAAACGCGGGATTGGTGAAGTGATGTCCTTGGAGATGGCCGTACTTGGGTTATTTACCTTACAAATAAATGCCCCCGCAGGTGGTTCAGGATACCGCGTTGGACTACGCGGCGGCGGCCCTTTAACGAATTTAGTTTTACCGCAAAAATCAGATGCCTCTTTGTGGCAAAAACTTTGGTTGAACGTAATCAATAAAGATACATGGCGTTACCCGGAACCGGATTTACACAGTGAGTTGGTATTTCCATGGTTGGCGCCAACTAAAGTGAGTGATAAAAAAGGCACAGAAATTTACGCCTCGAACATTCATCCTTTGCATATGTATTGGGCGATGCCACGTCGAATCAGATTAGTGGTGAAAGAGTGCGAAGCAATTTGCCAAATAACCGGACATTCTACGACACAAGCCGTCAGCGAATACCGGACTCAAAATCACGGCGCTAACTATTCAGGGACCTGGAGGCATCCTCTAACTCCTTATAAATGGGATCCCAAAAAGCCTGATGAAGATCATCTCTCTGCCAAAGGCCAGCCGGGAGGTATTACCTATAAAACCTGGGATGCCTTGACTTTTAGCTGCAAGGACGTCGGGCAAGAGTGTGCACTGGTAGTAAGCCATTTTTATACTTTGTGCGAAGGCTTTGCCGCATTGCACAGTGAAATGCCACGGCTATGGGTGTTTGGCTATGATATGGACAATATGAAAGCACGTTGTTGGTACTCCGTTTCGATGCCAATTTTTTCAGTTTCACCAGAGCAACAGGAAGATGTATTACATCAGATCAGAATGTTGCAAAAGTTAGCGTCTGACGCACTTTGGCAGTGCCGCACTCAAATTAAAACAGCATGGTTTGAAAGACCGGGTGACGCCAAAGGTGATATGTCGTTCATCGATCTCGCATTTTGGCAACGAAGTGAGTCAGCTTTCTATCAATCAGTGGGGCAACTTATCAATAACTCCACACAAGATATTACCTATCTTAATTCGCTACAGGCTGAAGCCTGGCTAAAAGCGCTGCGCAATGTGACTACCGATTTGTTCGACGAATTCGCATTATCGGAACTAGGCTCTCAACGCTCAATGGCGAAACGAATTAAGGCACGTCAATCATTAACTGGTTGGTTGTATGGTGGGAAAGATATCAAGCGTTTTATTACCGAACATAAAATCAATCAAAAACAGGAGGTTGCATATGGATGACCATTCGAAAAAAGTCGTCTTACGCTGGTGGCAGAGCATGATGCTTTCGCCTGCTCAGTTAAAAGATAAGGGAGTATTGTCCGCTCCATCGTCTCACAAAGCTCAGCTAAGGCGATGCGATTCTGCAGATGCTTCGATGTTAATTGAAGGATTCAGAGCCTTGTGGATAAACTTAAGTGATGACGCCACAAAAGAGGGGAAATCCCAAAAGGTGCAGTCGGAAGCGATTGAATGTTGGGCAACGATTGCGGCGGTCTTGGTTTATGTGAAATCAGACAATAAAAGCAAACTTGCCGTAGCAGCCGGTAAAAAAGGTGACAGTGACAAATCTGTTGTTAGTGAGCTTCGGTTTTCACAGTTACAAAATGCTAAGACGCCGGAAGACTTTCTGCGCCGCTTACGCCGGATTGTGCAACAGCTAAAAGGCGAGGTTGCTGTGATTAATTTAGCCGAGAATATACATCAGTGGTTTTCTGAATTTTATCAATTTGTTCCGCGCAAAGCGGATAAGCGCATTACCGTTCAATGGGCAATGGATTATTACCGCGCCGCCTCAGGCAAAAGCGCATAACAGTATTTTACCGAATCAATTAAAGGAAATTTAACATGAGCCAATTTATTCAACTGCATTTACTAACCTCTTATGCGCCATCTAACTTAAACCGTGATGACTTAGGTCGCCCCAAAACTGCCAAAATGGGTGGGTTTGAACGTCTGCGGGTGAGCTCTCAAAGCCTGAAAAGAAACTGGCGGGTATCTGAGTTATTTGGGGAGGCAATGTCTGGCCATATCGGTATCCGTACGAAACGTTTTGGTATCACCGTTTATAATGCATTAGTTGAGGCGGGCATTACCGAAAAATTCGCAAAGGATTGGGCAATAAAAATAGCTGGGGTTTACGGCAAAGGTAAAAAAGACTCGCTTGAAATAGAACAACTTGCTCATATTAGCCCTGCAGAACAGAAAGCGACTTTAGCATTGGTTGACGTACTAGCGGCCGAAAATCGAGAGGCGACTGCTGACGAACTTAAATTGCTTAGAATCGAGGAAACTGCCGTAGATATTGCCTTGTTTGGTCGTATGCTTGCATCCAGCCCTGGTTTTAATATTGAAGCCTCCTGTCAAGTTGCTCATGCTTTAAGTGTGCATAGTGTAGTTGTTGAAGATGACTATTTCACTGCGGTCGATGATCTTAATGACGGTAAAGAGGACTCAGGATCAGCGCATATTGGCGAGGCAGGTTTTGCTGCTGCACTGTTTTATAGTTATATCTGCATTAACAAATCCCTATTGATTGAGAACCTTGATGGTAACGAAGCATTAGCCAATAGAGCGATTCAAGCTTTGACGGAAGCTACTGTAAAAGTCTCACCAAAAGGCAAACAAAACAGTTTTGCATCAAGGGCATATGCCAGTTATGTACTGGCAGAAAAAGGTGAACAACAGCCTCGCTCCTTGTCGGTCGCGTTTTTGAAACCAATCAACGACGAAGATCAAGCGGGTACAGCGATACGCGTACTTAGTGAACAAGTGTCAAACTTTGATAAAGTTTATGGTGAATGTGCGGATTCACGCTACGCCATAAATGCAATGTCGGGCGAGGGAACATTCGCGGAATTATCTGACTTTGTTGCTAAGTAAAAAGGCGAATATTATGCAAGAGTATTTAGTCTTTCGATTATACGGGCCAATGGCAAGTTGGGGGCAGGCAGCCGTTGGCGGAGATAGACCAACAGGTGTGCAACCTACACGGTCGGCAATTTTGGGTTTGCTTGGCGCCGCGCTGGGAATAAAAAGAGAAAATGAAGCTTCGTTAAATGCTTTGCAGCAAAGTGTACAGGTAGCCATTAAACAATGTATGCCGAGCTCCTTAATGCGTGACTACCATACTACGCAGGTACCTTCACACAGCAGTAAAGTGATTCACCGCAGTCGAAAAAGTGAACTCGCAGAAGACAAACTCAATACCATTCTGTCGAGTCGAGATTATCGCTGTGATGGACTGTGGGTAATCGCCTTATCTTCGCCCCCAAAAGCAACAATCAGCCTGCAACAAATAAGGGATGCTTTAATTAAACCTGTTTTCACCTTAAGTCTTGGCCGGAAGTCTTGCCCCCCAGCAGCCCCGTTGAATCCTTTGTTGGTCTCTCATGAAAACCTCAAAGATGCATTAGATACAGGGTTTCCGGCTCTTACGCGCTCTCATAAGGAAGACGCGTTATGGCTAGGTAGCAATGCGCATGTAACTTATTTTTGGGAAGGAAATATAAACGAAATAAAACATACGGCTATATTAACAACCACCCCTTGGAATGAGCCGGTTAACAGGCAACGCTGGCAATTTAAGCAAAGTGTTATGTATCAATTATCAATAGAGGAGAATGCTGATGTACCTATCTAAATTGTCGTTGCTGCAATCAACTCATTCTGCTCGCGAGTTGGCTAAATTGGGCGCTAATGGAGTGTACGCTGCGCACCAAATGCTGTGGCAGTTATTTACCAACGAAAACGAGAGAAACTTTCTGTTTCGTGAGGAAATAGGCCCCAGCGGACTACCAATATTTTTTGTGCTCTCAAAAACTCAACCACTATGTAACCAGACTTTATTTGACGTTCAAACTAAACCCTTTCAGCCCCAGTTATCTGTAGGGCAAAGATTGGCATACAAGTTACGCGTAAACCCTACTGTTTGTATGAAGAATGATGCCGGTGGAAGCAAAAGACACGATGTGCTTATGCACGCAAAGTACCAAGTCAAAGAGGATGAACGTCAGAATAAAGGAGTTTTAAAAGCTGTGATGGATGAAGCTGCACATAAATGGATTTCAGAACCACAGCGGCTAAAGCGCTGGGGCATACAGTTGGATGTATTGCCTGAGATAGAAGCTTATACACAGCACAGGAGTCAGAAAAAATCAGGTAATCAAATACGGTTTTCCAGCGTCGATGTTGAAGGAATGTTGACAGTTAAAGACCCAACTGTATTTGTCGAACAATACGTTAGCGGTTTTGGTCGTGCAAAAGCATTTGGCTGTGGTTTGATGTTGATTAGGAGTATTAACTAGTTTTTTGGGCAGGATTAATAGCGTTGAGCCACTAATTCAAAGATGTTGAATTGGTATAAAGGATATTTGTGTAGGTGGTTGTTAAACCGGATTAGGTTTTAAATTAAATCACAGGAGACAGTGGAATGTCCTATATTCCCTTAAAACCCATACCCATCAAAGATCGTAACTCGATGATTTTTATTGGCATGGGGCGAATTGATGTTAAAGATGGTGCCTTTGTGGTGGTTGATGAAGTAAATGGCGAGAGAATGCATATCCCTGTTGGCTCTGTCACCTGTTTAATGCTGGAACCTGGCACCCGAATTTCTCATGCAGCCATCAAGCTCGCGTCGGAGGTGGGCACCTTAATAACTTGGGTGGGCCAGGGTGGTGTACGTTTTTATGCGGCTGGGCAACCGGGTGGTGCTCGCTCTGACAAACTACTTTATCAAGCCAAATTAGCATTAGATGGCGATCTTCGTTTGAAAGTGGTGCGTAAGATGTTTGAGTTACGCTTTGGCGAGGAAGCACCGCAACGGCGGAGTGTCGACCAATTGCGGGGTATTGAAGGTGCCCGAGTGCGAAAAACCTATCAGTTACTGGCAAAGCAATACAATATTGACTGGAAAGGTCGCCGCTATGATCCCAAAGATTGGGAAAAAGGTGATATCGTCAACAAGTGCATCAGTGCAGCCACCTCCTGTTTATATGGTATTACCGAAGCCGCTATTTTGGCGGCAGGTTATGCACCTGCAATCGGTTATCTTCATACCGGCAAGCCGCTAAGCTTTGTTTACGATATTGCCGATATCATTAAATTTGACACGGTAGTACCCGCGGCTTTTCGTATTGCAGCCAAAAAGCCCCAGCAACCAGACCGTGATGTGCGCATGGCTTGCCGCGAATTATTTCGCACCAATAAAACACTTAAACGCTTGATTCCACTTATTGAAGAGGTGCTGGCAGCGGGTGACATCAAGCCGCCAGAAGCCTATATAGATGCTCAACCACCCGCCATACCTGAGCCTGAATCGATAGGCGAAGATGGACATCGGAGCAAATAAATGAGTATGTGCATGATAGTCACTGAAGCGGTACCGCCCAGACTGCGAGGACGGTTAGCCGTTTGGTTACTAGAAGTACGTGCCGGGGTGTATGTGGGAGATGTAAGCCGTAAAATTCGAGAAATGATCTGGCATCAAGCAGTTGAATTGGCAGAGCAAGGTAATGTGGTGATGGCATGGGCTACGAATACTGAATCGGGTTTTGATTTTGTGACCCACGGTGAAAATAGGCGTATGCCAATTGATTTTGATGGCTTAAGGCTCGTCAGGTTTTTACCCATAGAAGGTATTAAATAACCTGCTCTTTAATAATTCGGAAAACAGAGTAATATTATTGGTAGATTTTTTAACGGGGAAAAACCGTATAAAAATCAGATATGTATATTTAGAGTGTTCCCCGTACCTACGGGGATGAACCGGCCACAATATCGGCCCTACGTGCTTACCTGGAGTGTTCCCCGTACCTACGGGGATGAACCGTGAAAAATCGACTATAGATACTCAATGCGGATGTGTTCCCCGTACCTACGGGGATGAACCGTTACATTTGATATCTGCTTAGCTCTGAAAGCGGTGTTCCCCGTACCTACGGGGATGAACCGGCAAGTTTAAGCCGGAAGTTTACGCGCTTTATGTGTTCCCCGTACCTACGGGGATGAACCGGGCGTCGCCGTCAATATGTACGCCTCGCAGGTGTGTTCCCCGTACCTACGGGGATGAACCGGTAACAAGATCGCATCAAAACGTATAACACGAGTGTTCCCCGTACCTACGGGGATGAACCGTCGTAGAGGCTTTCGAAAATTGGCCGGCGATAGGAATAGAAAAGGGGTCAAGTTGCTTGCTTCACAATGTAAGAAGAGAAAAGGGGTCAAGTTGCTTGCTTCACAATACTCTTGATCAATCCCTCAACTCGCGTCCTAAACTGGCTATTTTCTCTTTCGCGCTAGAAGAAGAGAAAAAGAGAGAAAAGGGGTCAAGTTGCTT
>JAWUXW010000207.1:0-12295 GCA_034111125.1 Paraglaciecola sp. | reverse complement strand
AAGAAAAATATAATTCACCCTATCAGAATTAACTTATAACCAAATTCTTATAGATTTCAAAAATATTAAAAAATGGCCAGAGATATTAAAAAAATCTAGAATTCGGCAAATAACAGCGCTTTTAGACCGGTGTTTACAACTAGTATCATCCCCAGATGTTGCCTAGCCACACCTTAACTTCTACATTGTCCCTTGCGCATTCAATTCTTTTCTCCAGCTCTCGCCATAAACCCTTTGGATTCAATGTAGCCTGCTGCGGAACGATGTTGGTCATATAGTTTGTCTTACGCATAATACCCGCATCATGATCAAATATATTTTGATGAGCCCCATGGCCCCTATCGTATTTTTCTGTACCTTTAGGTGTCTTATAGCTTCGTGTAGCCTTTTGACTAGGACACCAGCTTGGTAAGCTCTTATCAATATGAAAGGGTTGATAGCGACTTAGCGCCCCCCATCCGGCACAGAGTTGTATCTTATTACATCACCTCGCTAGGAGATGATGTCAACGAAGCGGCCCGAATAATAAGAGGGCATTGGGCGATCGAAAATAGTCAACATTGGGTGCTGGATGTGACGTTCAGGGAAGATGAAAGCCAAATTTATGCTGATGATGTGGCGAAGAACATGGCCCTGTTCAGGCGCGCCTTGCTGAATTTAATCAAGGCCCATCCACTTAAAGACAGTGTGGCCGGTAAAATGATGAGAGCCGGTTGGGATGGTAATTTCAGAGCGGAGATACTGTTTGGTTGAAAATCATACAAAGTATAATCCCGCCCTGGGATTGTCCATAATATCAGGCCGTGTTAGGGTGCAGAAATTTAAAAAACATCGCCTTATAGATCAATAATATATGTGGATTAACTATGTTCAACAACCGTCTTATTAGCTATTTCAGTCTTGTATTCATTTTATTTTGTTCATTTTCACTGTACTCCGCGTCAAGAGATGCTTCAGTAGTCAAACTAACAGAATGGGGATCTCACACGTATACAGATATTGCCAAAGCTGGCGGGTTACTTTTTTTAACGCAAGGAAATCCTCATACTTTTAGCGGGAATTCAGACATACTCGATGTAATAGATGAGTCTATTGAGGGCAAGGAATCACTCGTTAACAAAATTCAGATGCCCGATGAAATCCTAGCAGTTGATACATTCAATGGCGATTTGGTAGTTATGGGCCGAGGCTTTCTGGGAATTTATAGCGTAGATACTGAAAATGAACTCACTCTTGAGTATGAAATATCAACTAGTACCTTTCTTTTGGACCGCAATGATAAACTAATATCGATACATGAAAATAAACTAGCGTTTCTAGATAATAAAGCGAATCTCCATATTATCGAATTTGTAAGGGATAAATATCAACTTTTTGCCACGTTTGAAGCAGATTTTCTTACTCCGGACACGTTCTATTCTCTGGTCGTGCTTGGCCTTGAAACTGATAAAATATATATCGGGCGAAAAAACAATAATACCTTCCTGACGTCTTCATACAATTATACTGACAGTACAATTACATATAACGAAGACGAAAAATCGACGAATATTCCAGACGATGAGCATCATGAGCAATACGGAACCTACGTTACCGAAGGGAAATTTGTAATGAGCATGAATACATCGGGTCAATCGACCAACTCTATTGTCCTAATTTCACATAATGAAGCACATACCGAGGTTGTAAAAAACTTAAGTAATACCTTTTTTTGCTGTCATATCGATAGCGAAGGTCAAAATGTATGGGTTACCGATTCACAAGGTTCTGTTCGTAAATATGATGTGAGTGACCCAACAATAATTCAGGAAGTTGCCTCCGGCAAAGGTGCAGGTATAACGTTTGAAGAGGTTTACGTTGGTAGAACAAAGTTAATTGATGGACATTTATACATATTGGATAGGGTTAATATTATTAAACTCAATTCATCTACCTTAAATAATCGAGAATACCTTTATAATCAGGCTGGCCCTATCACAGGCTTTGTTGTAGACGACGATAGGATAGTTGTCGCAAAAAACAACAGACTGCAAATTTTACAACAAAGCTCTAGCACCTCCGCCCCCACCCTATTAACGCAGGCTAAAACACATTTAGTCACCACGTCAAATGATGCCTTTGGGGGCTCAAAACTTCTTAAAATCAACGATTCTCGATATCTTAAAATGAATCCTTTTGACCTTACAATTATTGAGCTGAATGATGACAATACTGCGGACATTATACTAAATGTAAATCCTGGTTATATGCATAATCCATTAATACACAACGACTATTTGTTTATTTTGTCTGGCGGTACAATTAAAAGATACGACGTTTTGAAAGAAGGGGGGCTTTTAGGAAATTACAGATTATTCGACTTAAATTTCGATTTTGAGGAGTATGGAGACGGGAACGGCTATTTGAAGATAGTGGGTGAGCATATCGTTTTCTCTAGCCGCAGAAGTGATGGCCGCCACTATCT
The DNA here is from genome assembly GCA_034111125.1 of Paraglaciecola sp. Taxonomy (GTDB): domain Bacteria; phylum Pseudomonadota; class Gammaproteobacteria; order Enterobacterales; family Alteromonadaceae; genus Paraglaciecola. The sequence continues at coordinate 9,831 of JAWUXW010000207.1, read as the reverse complement.
GTCAGTTGTATCTAATATCTACTCAGAAGAACTAATCATTACAGACACAATATATGTAGGAGGCTCGACTTTTCATGGGCATATTGATTCAAAAGATGAATATGTTTATTGGATGGGCGCAGACAGCAGCCTGCGAACATATTCGATCTCTGGCGAGGGAAAACTTAACCTTATTCATACACTTGAGGAAGGAGTTAGCAACAACCCAAGCTCAATCGATGTATCTGACGAAATGTTAATAGCTACTTATAACTACGATCCAGTATTATTTGGATTGTTTTCATTAGCAGACCCCGCTGAACCGAAATTTGTATCAAATAGGTATATTCTCGGAGTTGATAATTGGGGAGGTGGGGGTTATCGTAAAACCGTGACCACTGATCAAAACGTAATTTACCAATCTAAAGAGAGCTCAGGAGTATTGACTCTATACCAGGTAAATTATGCGCCGAAACCATTGGCATTGAACCATATTATCTTGGAAGACTCTGCTTTAGTGCTAAATGTACAAGCGCAAGACCCTGAAGGCGACTTAGTCTACATAAGAAACCTCCTCCAACCGGGTTCTGGCAAAATAGAAGTAGGAGAAAATAATGTATTAACCTACACGCCCGGCACCAACTTCTTCGGTCAAGATAGTTTTTCTGTAGAATTAGCTGATACTCACGGTAATTTTACAGAATTAACCGAAATTAACATTAACGTTACGCCTGTTAACGACCCCCCGATGCCTCTTGAAATTCAATATACTGGAATGGAAGATGAATCAATTTTTATTGGCCTCAGTGATCTTGATCCTGAAGGTGATGAAATATTAGCAGACTTCTCTCGCTTGCCCCAAAACGGTCAACTGCTGTTTGATAGTGATAATAAACAACTCATATTTTCACCTAATCAGGACTTTTATGGAGAAGACAGCGCCACCGTAAATCTATGTGATGAGCAAAAAGAATGTACCAAATCATCCGTTGTATTCTTAATCACACCAATTAATGACGCTCCTGTAGTATCAGATGAATCCTTCACTCTGGACGAAAATGGGAGCTATGTTGGCAAGCTCAACGTAGAAGATGTTGATGACGATTCATTTTCATTTAACATCACGCAAAACTCATTGAACGGAACTATAGATATGGATGAACCTACTGGTGATTTTAGTTATATGCCAACAAGTAATTTTACAGGAACAGATAGTGTTGTTTATGAGGTAACCGATGGATTAGGAGCTACAGGATCTGCAACTATTACATTTACCATAAAAGCATTACCCTTGATAGGACAACCCCAATCAGAAGTTAGCTCTGGTGGCGGAGGAAGTTTATCTGGTCAATATTTAATTTTGCTAATTTTTAATTTGGCGTTGGTTCGATTTAAAGTATTAAATCGCCACCTTTGACCAAGGCACTTCTCGGCCGTTCTTGGAATTGGTTTTCAAAGTTTACTGGTGACAGTCGATTGTTAGAAACATGTTTGCACTTAACGTTGTAACACATATCAATGTAGTCATAAATATTGTGGTTTTTTAATATCTCGCCGACTGGCAACATCTGCCACGTTGTGTAACGTGCCTATACGCTTCAATTTTAAATTCTTAAGGCTAGCGTCTACCGCTCATATTAATACACTTCTTAGTTTATCTAACTAAAAGGTGTCTAATAGAATAGTGTCAATCCATATGGCTTTAATTCTGAAGTCGGCAAAGCTATGCTAGACAACATATACTTGGCCACCTGAATGAAAGTACTGACTGCATGCAAGATCGACTATTAGATTCAACAATTCCCTCCCCTTGCTACGTTATTGAGGAAGCCAAACTCGAAGCTAATTTGCAGTTAATGCAACGGGTGCAGGACGAGACGGGAGTAGACATCATTCTGGCCCTTAAAGGCTTTGCCATGTGGTCTACTTTTCCATTGGTTAGCAAGTACTTACAAGGCTCAACAGCCAGTGCTGTTTGGGAAGCAAGACTGGGTAAGGAAGAAATTGGCAAGCAGGTGCATGCCTATTCTCCGGCTTTTAAACCTGCTGACATTGATCAACTGGTCACGCTGGCACAGCATATTTCCTTTAATAGCTTGGGCCAATGGAGTCGCTACAAAGAGCAAATAATAGCGGCGGGGGTGTCCCCCGGACTGAGGGTTAATCCAGAGCATCGGGAAGCCGAAACCGAACTATATGATCCCAGTGCGCCGGGTTCGCGCTTAGGCATTATGGCTAAAGATTTGTTGGGTGCAGAGCTCGGTGGAATAGAGGGATTTCACATTCACAACCTCTGTGAATGTGACTCATTTGCCACAGAGCGCACCATCAAAGCCGTTGAGCAGAAATTCGGCCATTGGTTACCGCAACTAAAGTGGATCAATTTTGGTGGGGGTCACCTGATGACCAGAGAAAGTTATAACCTTAAACATCTGATTGAGACCTTAAAATCCTTCAAGGCTCGTCACCCTCATTTGAAGGTGATCCTTGAACCGGGCTCAGCCGTTGCCTGGCAATGCGGAACTCTGATTGCCGAAGTAGTGGATATTGTCGAGAATCAGGACAAGATTGCCATCTTAGATATCTCTGCCACCGCCCATATGCCGGATGTGTTGGAAATGCCCTACCGCCCGGATATCAGAGGTGCAGGTCAAGCTGGCGAGAAAGCCTTTACTTATCGCTTTGGGGGCAATTCTTGCCTGGCCGGTGATGTTATAGATCGTTACAGCTTTGATCATCAGCTACAGATAGGCGAGCGCATCATTTTCGAAGATATGATCCATTACACCATGGTCAAAACCACCTTTTTCAATGGCGTTGAACACCCCTCTATTGGCATCTTGCGTAAAGATGGTAGCTTTGAATTAGTGCGTAAATTTGAATACGCAGACTTTAAAGATAAACTGTCATAAGCTAGGGCCGTTATGAGAGGTCTACTGATCTTAAGCAATAACGAATTGATAAGACTAAATGAATAGACTTTCTATACGCTCTTATAGCAATCAAATAAAAAGTCATGCTCATGACTTTCATCAATTAGTCTTGCCTGTGGTTGGATCCATAAGCATCGTTACCGAAAGATTTTCCGGCTTGGTTAGTTGCGGGGATTGCATCATCATTAAGCGCGCAGAACGGCACGATTTTAAGGCCCATGAGGCGGCACGTTTCGTTGTGGCAGATTGCCACGCCTTACCGCAAAAAATACTGCAAGCTGATTTAGCCAAAATATCCCTCACTGCGCCTATATTGGCGTTCATCCAGTTTGTAGAAATTCAACTTGCCCACCAAGTTAACCAAGCACTGGAAAAACTCACTTTTGATCTGTTCTTTGAGTTACTTGGCCAGCAATCCTGCGCAATGAAAATGGACAAACGTTTAGACGTTGTCATCGATAAAATAAGCACTCATCTTGAACAAAATTTTTCTCTAGCCGAACTGGCCAGTTTGGCGTGTTTAAGTGTGACCCAATTTAAAAAAGTATTTAAAGACTCACTGGGCTGCTCTACCAGTGCCTACGTTAACCATCTACGTATGCAAAAGGCCAAAGCCTTATTAACCCATACCGACTTACCCATCAGTTTAGTTGCCGAGCAAATTGGATATGCAACGTCTTCAGCATTTTGCCGAAAATTTAAAGCCCATTATGGCCAGTCTCCCAAAAACTTTACCGTGTAGCTCCCTAATAAATACCAACTAATTGCGATAATAATGCGGCTAATCGGCACACATTGTCGGTGATTTTTCGATTAATATTCCTACCACGAATAATCAAGTCTCAGAGCTTAATACCTTGTATACGATGTCAGGAATATTGGCCATTCTTATGTGGGGTGGTTTGGCCCTTTTAGGCAACGGGACTAAGGGCATTCCGCCTTTTTTGTTACTGAGCATGTGCTTTTTGATCGCTGCCATGCTGATGTTTGCTAAACGCATCATCAGCCAACAAGCGGTTTTTACTGCGCCTTCTTTAACCTTGTCACAGTGGCTTGTCGGCCTAGTCGGACTTTTTGGCTTTCACTTCTGTTATTTTATGGCATTAAGACTCGCACCTGCCATTGAAGTCAGCCTCATCGCGTATCTATGGCCCATGTTGTTGGCGGTGCTGGTTGCGGCTAAAGGTTCTGCACTAAGAGCTATTGCCGGCGGTCTGCTTGGCTTTGTAGGAGTCGTTTTTATTGTCAGCCCTGATGATGGCATGTCGTTCAGTCACGCTCATACTAACGGTTATATGCTGGCCTTAGCATGTGCATTCATCTGGTCAGGTTACTCTTGGTTCTTTTCACGCTCTGACAACAATGTTGATGATATTGGCTGGTTATCGATTGCCGTAGCGTTGTTTTCCTTTGGCGCCCATGCACTTTTTGAGCAGTCTTACTCCCCCGGCACACTTACGGAGTGGCTCGGTATAGTGTTGCTCGGTCTGGGACCGGTCGGTGGCGCGTTTTATCTATGGGACTTGGGTCTTAAACATGGCAATAAAAAACTCCTGGCCTCGCTGAGTTTTGCCGCACCACTTATATCTTCAGTGTTATTGGCCTTCGCAGGTTATAACCCATGGTCGACAAACATCATTTTCGCCTTGGGCTTTATATTAGTTGGCGCGGTCGTAGCAAACTTTCCGACTGCTAGGCGGGTATAATTCCAATCCACTTGAGGTGTGTTTAGTCTCCCCCAACATTATCAATTTTGCATTGCAGCCAAATCTTCACCGATAGAGACATTTGGTCGTTCTACAATACGCCCCAACTCCCTATCCCCGTCTAACAATATGATGGTAGACGTGTAACGCAGATCAAAATCTCGATGCAATCCCTCGGGATCTTGCTTGTTATAGTTGACCCCAACTAACTTTAATTCTTTTATCTTTACCTGTGACTGCTCAAGCAACTTCAGCAATCGGGGAACGTCTCGTTCACTGTCATGGCACCAGGTGCCAAACAACACCAGCACGGAAAGCCCCTCTAATTTTTTCATCCCGACAAGCTCTTGTTCACTGCCCTGGTAGGCCTGATACTCAGCGGAAAACCGTGGATATTGGCTTAACAAATCCTGGCTATTGATCACTCCAAACGCATCCTCCACAGCAGCGGGATCCTCAGTTGCTGAACATCCAACCGTGAAGGCCAATAACAGAGCCATTTTTAGATACTTCCACATATCTTGCGTCCTTTTCTAATGTTTATGCGCAATATCGCGCTGTTCGCCGGGTTTGGAAAAATAGTCGTGAGTGCTATTATTTAGGCTGTTTGGCACTGCGACGGGGACGTGTATACCCACGCTTTGCCGAGTATTAATAATCTCATTCAAAATGTCATTGCCTTCTGCAGCACCATAAAACCAATAGGGCGGAAAGGCCATATCGCTCTGGCGTTTTTGCCAATGCTGCTTATGGGGCAGGTAGTGATCATCATTCGCGTCAGCATCTCCCATGTGCATCACGGTTGATGCTCCAGCAGCGCTGTTGCCCAGAGTGACACGGAATACGATATTTTGAATGTCGGCACGTCCAGGCCAGCCTGAATGAGGAATACGCACGGCTTCAAAAGTCATCATTCCCACTTCGACACTTACCGGCGCGTCACCTAATACCATATCAACACTGTGCATTTGAGATTCGATCTGTTTAGCACCCTGCTTGCCTTTGATTAAGGCCAGCACTTTATCCACCGCCTGCTTAGGCGCAATCAGTTTAGTCTCGGGAAAGGCCTGTAAATAGCTCAGCACATAATCAGCAGCAAAGTGATCTGCATGGGCGTGGCTAACTACTATGGCATTGATATTATTATAAGGCGCCACACCTTGCATAAGGGCCTGTTTAATATCTTCCGGAACCAGCTGATAGGTCCCAAAGCTAGTATGAAAAAACGGGTCAAATAAGACTTTTCCACCAGGGCCTGTGACCAGAATGGCTGCGTTAGCTAAATACGTCGCTGAGGCGCTGTGCTGGTGGGCTTTGCCTTGTGTTACCATGCAACTTAATAGCAGCAATATGCTGAGTCGTTTTATCACGAGCATAGTTTTATATCCCTTGGGCATTAAAGTTTCGCGGCATTAAACAGAGTCTAAATAGCGCTGTACTACGTCATTAATTTTTGACTGTTGATAAGGTTTGACCACAAAGCCTTTGGCACCCATAGTGACCGCCTTGCGCACCGTATCAACGGAAGATTCACCGCTAACAATGATGACATAAGCGTTGGCCTTATGTTTTTTGATCGCATTCAATACACTGAAACCATCTTCGCCGGGCATGTTGAGATCGAGAAAAACCAAATTCAAATCGACTACTGAGAAAGTGCTAATAGCATCTTGAGCATTGGCGGCCTCAAAAATTTCATCAATACCCAAATTACGTAAGGTCAACGCTAAGAGCTGTCGCATCTCGGCTTCGTCATCAACAATTAGTGCGCTTATTGACATTACACCTGCTCCTTGGCGATTTGGACAATTAACTCCCCGATCTTGGCCAAATGGAGTTGCGCAGTCTCAAGCTCTTGATTGACAATACAACCCTCCGCTTCACTGGCTATCTCACTTAACAAATTAAAGCCGAAGCTTCCTGCGGCCCCCTTCATTTTGTGCATATGCTGCTTGAGGCCTGGCCAGTCATCCTGATGCAAAGCATGCTCAATGTCCTGTAACTTGGCCGCTAGACTATGTCGATAATCTGTCACTATCTTTTCGTGTTCCAGAGAATTGGCCACCGGCTCTGTACCAGGCTCAGCCTTGTGCTTGAGCCATTCGCCAAGCATCTGATAAAAACCGATGGTATCGATGGGTTTGGCAAAATGCCCGTCAGCACCTGCCTGCAATATCTGCTGTTTACTTGCTGCATCCACATTCGCCGTTAGCATGATGATGGGCTGGTTAAAGCCCGCTTGCTTGAGCAAGGTCGTGGCTTCCAGTCCGTCCATTTCCGGCATCTGCATATCCATCAGGATCAAATCAAACTCCTCAGACAATGCCACTTCAACCACTTGTTGGCCATTTTCAACTAAGGTTAACTGGGCACCGGTTTTGTCTAACAAATAGGCTATTAAACGGCGATTATCTTCATTGTCATCAGCGCACAAGATACGTGCGGTTAATTGTGGAACCCTTACATCATCTTTTTTGGTGCTGCTAAGCAAGGCCTTGACTTGGGCCTGCTCCGTGAGCATGTCTTTCTCTTTAGCTTCAATCCATGGCAAATAAACAGCAAATTGACTGCCTTCGCCTAGTTGGCTGGTCACCTTTATGTGACCGTCCATCATTTCGGTCAACTGCTTACTGATATACAAGCCCAATCCCGTACCGCCATATTTTCGATTAGTCGATTGATCGCCCTGGGAAAAAGCGGTAAACAAACGCAACTGTTGTTTGTCGCTTAAACCGGGGCCGGTATCTGAGATCACAAAAATAAAGCGCTTTCTGCTGGCGTCCAGATAGACCTGCAAGTCGACCCTGCCCTCGTCGGTAAACTTAATCGCATTGTTACAAAGGTTCAGCAAGATCTGCTTTAGCCGTGTGGGATCTATGCAAAATTGCAGGGGCAAGGGAAAGTTGAATTGCAGGCCAAACTGCAAGCCCTTCTGCCGGGCAAACCCTTGCATGTAAGACTGAACCTCTCCTAGCAGACTCACCAGGCAAGTATCGATATGCTCTAATTCAATTTTACCCGCTTCTATCTTAGACAAATCTAATACGTCATTAACAATATTCAGCAAATAGCGACCACTGCTATTGATTGCTTGCGTTGCCTTAGTCTTGTCTTCGTCGCTTGCCTGGGTGTCATCCAGCATTTCTGAATAACCGATGATTGAGTTGAGCGGCGTGCGAATTTCATGACTAACGTTCGCCAAAAAGCGGCTTTTTGCCTCTGTGGCTGTTTCGGCTAGCTGCTGCTCCCGACGGGCAATGTCTATCTCATACTTAATAAGATGAATTTGTTTGATTTCTTCGGCCTGATCCTTAATTTTCTGCTCACGATCCATTACCGCACTTTGCATATTGCCAAACTCTCTAGCCAATTCCCCTAGTTCGCTTTTTTCGGAAACTTCGATATTTTCTGTGTATTTGCCACTTGCTACCAACTTCGCGGCATCGAGCAATCGACCTACCGGGCGGGTGATACTGCGGGCTATATAATAGGATCCCAACACGGCAAACAAAATACCCACTATAAAAAAGGGCGCTAGCTCCCATAAAAATACATTCAAGGTCACTAACCAGGTACTGATCGAGTCCTGCAATAACACTACATATTTAGTGCTTTTATCTTCGTAGAGAATAAACGGTAAGACCACTGCCTCTTCTTCGCTCAGGGTAAGCATGACCGATTGGCTATTCTGCATTGCAAATTGAATCGCGGTATTTTGCAATTCTAAGCGGGTCATCTCGCCATGTCTTTGCGTGGAGAGGGTCAAATACCCCTGCTCACCGTCAACGACCAATAAATTGATGTCCAGGGAAATAAGGGTCTTAATGCGCTTGAGTGAATCCTGACTCAGTTGCCTACCCATGATCAGCCAGGCAATTTGTGTTGGGGCCTTGATTGACTCGGCTGACATCAAATAGGGCTGTTCGCCTATCATGGAAAGCCAAGCCTGTTGTTTTTGAGGGCGGTTAAGACCACTGGTTAGGGATGGCTTAAGATCAAGTTTGTCTCCGCCATATTGAGCAATCAGCGCGAGGTCATTATTGACCACCACCGCTATATCAGCATCAATCCTGGTACTGTGATTGAACAATACACTTCTAATTGAATTGGCGTCCTCTCCCTGACCAATCGCGCTGCGCAGGGCCCAGTCTTTAGCGATGGTCTCCACGCTGGAATCTAAGTGCCCTTTGGCAGTCGTGATCTCATTTGAAAAAACATTACGTCCAACTTCCAGGCGAGCAATAAATTCTCGCTCTGCCTGATTGTAAGCGGCGTTATAAACACTCCATAAAGTCAAAGCAAACACAATAGAAAACAAGCTGAACACTAAACCAAAAATCTTCTTTTGCAGGGGTGTCCAGTTCAAGTGTTTAGCTTTATGTGGTTGAATGTTCAATGGCGACGCCAGAAATTATCTTTTATCAAGGTTATCATGTTCTTAGCAAGCTGAGTACGCCTAGCCTTGTCCAATCAGGGCAAACGGGTATAAATCATACAGTTAGACGGCCAACACTGACTACTTTCATCATGTAGTCGTCATCCTAGCCCGCTTTGAGTCGTTTGCTCTTCAGGCCTACTTTGGTACTTTTTTCATTCTTGAGCAGATTCAGCGCCAGTTTATTCATCAAAGCGATGTTCTGTGCCCCATGACCGCTTCTGAGTCTTAAACTAACGACGAATTAACAGGACAGCCATCGTAATTAATGCAAAATAATTTTTTGGCTGCTCGTTAACATGTATGTCTATTTAATTTGTCACAGAATTTTTGCTCTGCTTATCGAGCCTAAATCGTCTATTCACTTGTTTGAATACAAAACCATCATAAGGGCTAAGTTTGAATAAGTAACCTGTACCTTAGTACAGTTTACTTATGCATTTTTAGCATCGACACGGTCAGATCATTTGATTCATATCTCCACTTTTACTCAAAGATAATGCGCGCCTACCTGATTTCTGCTCAATTTTTTATTCAAATTAGAAGTAGCGGACTATCCGAAGAAATCAAATGACTTGCCTCTCTTGATTGACAGTGTAGCCATTTAGTGCTACAAATTGACTATAAATACAAAGTCGATTAAGAAAATTGGAGCCTTATGACGAATCAAAGTTCAGTCAAAACAGAGCTAGTACGAGCAAGAGTAGATGAAGATACAAAACGTCAAGCTGAGGCCGTACTTGATAGCATTGGATTGTCTATGTCTGAGGCCATAAGA
>JAWUXW010000206.1:0-10323 GCA_034111125.1 Paraglaciecola sp. | reverse complement strand
GCTATTATTAATATTTGCCTCAATATCTGCTTTTGAATCAACTAAAGCATTAACTAACTCTAATTTGCCAAACCGAGCTGCAAGATGAAGAGCTGTCCAGCCATTATTAATTTTTGCCTCAATATCTGCTCCTTTTGCAATTAAAGCATTAGCCACCCCTAAGTTGCCAAACCGAGCTGCAATATGAAGAGCTGTATCACCATCATTGTCTTTTGCCTCAATATCTGCTTTTGCTTCAATTAAAGCATTAACTACCTCTATTTTGCCCTCCCAAGCTGCATAATGAAGAGCTGTCCAGTCATCATTGTCTTTTGCCTCAATATGTGCTTTTGCTGTAATTAAAGCATTAACTACCTCTGCTTTGCCATTTTTAGCTGCAAAATGAAGAGCTGTACCACCATTGCTGATTTTTGCCTCAAGATCTGCTCCCTTTACAATTAAAGCATTAACTACCTCTAATTTGCCAAACTGAGCTGCATGATGAATAGCTGTGCTGCCATCATTGTCTTTTGTCTCAATATTTGCTCCCTTTGTAATTAAAGCATTAACTAGCTCTAAGTTACCATTTCGAGCTGCAATATGAAGAGCTGTCCTGCCCTTCTTAGTTTTTGCCTCAAGATCTACTCCCTTTGCAATTAAAGCATTAACCATCTCTAAGTTACCATAACGAGCTGCAAAAGGAAGAGCTGTACTTCCTAGCACAGCAGAATTTGCTGCTGCTGCAATTAAAGCATTAACAACTTCTGATTCGCTATTGAGAGCTGCATGATGAAGAGCTGTGCCATTATAGTCTTTTGCCTCAATATCTGCTCCCTTTGCAATTAAAGCATTAACCATCTCTAACTTGCCATTTTGAGCTGCAAGATGAAGAGCTGTGCTGCCGTTTATATCTTTTGCCTCAATATTTGCTCCCTTTGCAATTAAAGCATTAAGTGCCTCTACTTTGCCATTATAAGCTACAAGATGAAGAGCTGTCTCGCCATTACTGTCTTTTGCCTCAATATTTGCTCCCTTTGCAATTAAAGCATTAACTAGCTCTAAGTTACCATAACGAGATGCATGATGAAGAGCTGTGTTTCCACTCTTATCTTTTACCTCAATATCTGCTTTTGCTGCAATTAAAGCATTAGCCACCTCTAAGTTGCCATTTTGAGCTGCAAAATGAAGAGCTGTGCTGCCATTGCTAATTTTTGCCTCAAGATCTGCTTTTGCTTCAATTAAAGCATTAACTACCTCTACTTTGCCATCCACAGCTACAAAATGAAGAGCTGTGCTGCCGTTTATATCTTTTGCCTGAATATCTGCTCCTTTTGCAATTAAAGCATTAACTTCGGCAACTTTTCCTTTTCTAGCTGCCAGTAATAATTGATTATCTAAGTGTGTTTGTTCTTCTTTGTTCTTTGCTCTTGCTTCAGTTAAAACATTCACCACTCCTACTCTGCCATTCCGAGCTGCAAGATGAAGAGCTGTATTGCCATTCTGGCTTGCCTCAATATTTGCTCCCTTTACAATTAAAGCTTTAACCATTCTTATTCTGCCATTCCGAGCTGCAGTATGAAGAGCTGTCCCGCCATTCTTAGTTTTTGCCTCAAGATCTGCTTTTGCTTCAATTAAACCATTAACTAGCTCTAAGTTACCATAACGAGACGCATGATGAAGAGCTGTGTTGCCACTCTTATCTTTTACCTCAAGATCTGATTTTGCTTCAATTAAAGCATTAACTACTGCTAAGTTGTCATTTTGAGCTGCAATATGAAGAGCTGTGCTGCCCTTCCTATCTTTTACCTCAATATCTGCTTTTGCCACAATTAAAGCATTAAGTGCTTCTATTTTGCCAGTATGAGCTGCAATATGAAGAGCTGTCCAGCCATTCTTAGTTTTTGCTTCAATATTTGCTCCCTTTGCAATTAAAGCATTAACTTCGGCAACTTTTTCTTTTTTAGCTGCCAGTAATAATTGATTATCTAAGTGTGTTTGTTCTTCTTTATTCTTTGCTCTTGCTCTTGCTTCAGTTAAAACATTCACCACTTCTAATTTGCCATTTTGAACTGCAAGATGAAGAGCTGTGCTGCCCTTCCTATCTTTTACCTCAATATCTGCTCCCTTAGCAATTAAAGTATTAACCGCTTCTGATTTGCCATTTTTAGCTGCATGATGAAGAGCTGTGCTGCCACTCTTAGTTTTTGCCTCAATATCTGCTTTTGCTGCAAGTAAAGCCGTAATCACCTCTAAGTTGCCATACTTAGCTGCAAGATGAAGAGTTGGGTTGCCATTCTTAGTTTTAGCCGCAATATCTGCTTTTGCTTTGAGTAAAGCACTAATCACATCTAAGTTGCCATACTTAGATGCAATATGAAGAGCTCTCCAGCCATAATTGTTTTTTGCCTCAATATCTGCTTTTGCTTCAATTAAAGCCGTAACCACCTCTAAGTTGCGCTCCTGAGCTGCAATATGAAGAGCTGTGCTACCATTGCTAATTTTTGCCTCAAGATCTGCTTTTGCTTCAATTAAAGCATTAGCCACCTCTATTTTGCCCTCCCAAGCTGCATAATGAAGAGCTGTCCAGTCATCATTGTCTTTTGCCTCAATATCTGCTCCTTTTGCAACTAAAGCATTAACTTCAGCAACTTTTCCTTTTCTAGCTGCGAGTAATAATTGATTATCTAAGTGTGTTTGTTCTTCTTTGTTCTTTGCTCTTGCTTCAGTTAAAACATTCACCACTCCTACTCTGCCATTCCGAGCTGCAATATAAAGAGCTGTCCTGCCCTTCTCAGTTTTTACCTCAATATCTGCTTTTGCCGCAATTAGAGCATTAACTATTTCCAAGTTGCCATTTTCAGCTGCAAAATGAAGAGCTGTGCTGCCATTCTTAGTTTTTGCCTCAAGATTTGCTCCCTTTGCAATTAAAGCACTGACTATCTCTAAGTTGCCAGTATGAGCTGCAAAATGAAGAGCTGTGCTGCCATTCTTGTCTTTTTCCTCAATATCTGCTTTTGCCTCAATTAAAGCATTAAACACCTCTAAGTTGCCAGTATAAGCTGCAAAATGAAGAGCTGTGCTGCCATTCCTGTCTTTTGCCTCAATATCTGCTTTTACATTGAGTAAAGCATTAGCTACCTCTACTTTTTTACCCATAGCTGCAAGATGAAGAGCTGTATTGCCATAATTATTTTTTGCCTCAAGATTTGCTCCTGCCGCAATTAAAGCATTAACTTCAGCAACTTTTCCTTTTTTAGCTGCCTCTAATAATTGATTATTTAGCTTGTCCTGTTCTTCTCTGCTTCTAGACATAGTCACTTCTATTTACTGTTTAATTTAAACCCAGTGTAGCATAATTTTAGAAGTGGAGCAAGTCAAAATTGTAAATTTGTTACGATCCAGCTATCTGCCAACAAGTCTAAGTTATTTTGACATGAGACTGGATATTTTTATTAAAAAGCATTATGGGGAAGGAGATAGGGAATTTTGGCTTTGTGATTGTGATTCAGCTAGTTGCTCGACATGTGAGGTTTTGCGTCTCTTGAAACCAGCCCCTGTAGGTACCCCGTCCCATAGCCCACAATTAATATCCAATGTGGCCTTAAAAAAGACTTTGAGAACCTTAAGATAAGTGAATAACAAAAGTACTAATTTTTGTCTAAATTAAAATTGATGCGCCAACCCTTTTTTCGGACACTGAAATTAAACAAATTAATGCCTAATAAAAGTGACCCGAAAACTTTTTAAATTATATTTATTAATCAATAATTACTACTTACCGATCTTTTATTTTATAATCTATCTATTTAATCTTTGATAAAAGCTCTGGAGAAACTACTAGTTGCCTTACTCCGTGAGACTTGCTTTCTTTAAAGATGTTACCTTTTTTCGCCCATTTATGCAAAGACTTAATGTTTAGCTTGGCACATTGCGGTCTAACACTCCATGTCACTTTTAAAGGTGAGCATGTTGATTCATTATATTTTGGACCAGTTGTTGAGCCTCTAAATACTACAGGCTTTCCTGTGTCAAAAGGAATTCTTTTTGCTTGATGAAAGCCATTTTTAACAGTGTCGTCATAAACATAATCTTCAAAATTCAAAGCTGAATCATCATTAACAAGCAAGAAAACCTGTGCTTCAACTCTAAGCAATGGATTTTTGCAATTATCAGACAAACAAGACCCCAAACCCGACCCAGGTGCAACATCGCAAGATGTATGAACCCAGTGCACTTCAATTGTGTCTCCTGGTTTAACCCCCTTATAAGCGCCTTTGCCATTATATGGGTCTTTTAATTGCTTCGCATTTAAAGAATTAGTCTCGTTACAAGCATATCCGCCATTTTCGCTATTATTCACAAAAACACTGAAATCAGGACCTTTATGTTCGGCATTAGTGTGAGTGTGAATATTGCATAAATTCATTTCTTGGTAGCCTGGAGCCATCTTAAATTTAACTTTATTTTTTCCATGTTTACTTGATATATCTCTAGGGGTTTGAGGGCCAGAATCTTCGCATATTGCACTTTTTGCAAATGAGCTATTTATAGAAAGTGAAAATAATACTAAGAGTGAAGATGTGATTTTAGCTATATGCATATTTAAAATATATTGTGATTAATATTTAAGGTTTTGTAGACTGCTCACACATTAAATCAAAAAAAAATACTGATCAATAAAAAACGAACTTATTTCAAGTTTAACTTTTTACCTTTAAATTCATTATTTATTAGGGAAATTTAAGTTTGTATATGCTCGCGAAGTGAAGGCTTGCAAGAACTAGAGTCGACTCTTTTAGTCAATGTTATTATAGGCGGGAATTGATACAATTCATCAAAAGTGATGTGTCAAACTTTACTACTTTATTAATTTATAATTTTTAAAAATACTTTCTGGCTGAGTTTCATCATTGTTTTTCTTGTTTGATTTAATTTTTGACGAATTGGAATATCCGAGCAGGTGAGCGTAGCCTTCTACGTGACTCATGCGCAGGTTTTTCAATGAGTTAGCTCCGCCACTATTGATAACCTAACAGGTTTTCAATAGTGAAAAGCATTCAAAAAGATTGATTTGAGACACTCCCATGCTGTGGATTTTACTGAATGAAATCACTTTTTTAGCCTTTCCAATTTCTGTTCAAAGGAGTTTTTATAATGGAGAAATTTGTTATATAGTTGATTTTTTTTCAGGAAAGAAATTTGGCTTTTATCAACCTGCTCGATTGTAAATAATAAAACTACAAATAACAGCAATATCGCCAAACTATTGCTTAATTTTGCAATGATTGAGTGATGAATAGCACCGTTTTTCTGTTTAATATGTGCAACATGCTTTATACGGTTTTTAGTTCTGGGATGGGTTGAGAACAAACTCACATAACCAGAATCACCAAAACAGCTAAGGGCTAACGCCATGTTCTTACCGCCGCAAGCGAGTGATGATTCTCTATCACAACGATATTCATTAGAGCGACTAACATGCAATTTTATAAATTCATAAATTTTGAGGAAAATATACTTATAGAAAAACTGAATAAAACCTGAAGAAAAGCTATAGAGCAACCTAAGAACGCTAGTAATTAACGAGCCAATAAAAGGAAAAGAATGAAATAAACGCAGCAAGAAGTTAAAAACTCCCATTACTAAACCATTCATAAAATTAATCGCTTTATCATTAGCAAGAAGCAATAAACCCGGTAGAAAATCCTTATTCACTAAATGTGACATTTCATGCCCTAAAATAGCTTTGAGATTAGCAATAAACTCTTCATAAGATTTGCTATGTTCATGCAGCGTCATAATTAAGGCTGTGGTAATCACGACATGATTACTGCGTAAACTACCAATCGCATAAGCATTCACTTCTTCTTTTTCAGAGATGTTGAGTTTTACATTGCGAAAGTGAAACTTAACTTTTAGCTCTTCAAATGATTTTTCAATATCGCTTATAAAATCATATTTTTTACGGTAATGTTTAATATTTTTACAGCCTTTGGTTAAGCTCCAAACTGAGAAACCAAAAACTAAATCAAGCAATAAATATAATATCATTAATGAACTGGTGACAAGCAGAGAGATATAGGCAATATCCTTAACGCCACTCATAAAACCTGCCTGATTTAACAGCATCAAAGGGCTTAGCACAACGAGCAATGGTGAGAAAACAATCATTAAATTAACGACCGTCAAGAGGTAAACTAAAACTAAACTTAGTGGCTTACTAAACATGAAAAATCTCCTTTTTAATGAAAAATCATTATTTAGAAGATTCCACAATCAGCAAGATTTTTCTGATTATTACATACTACCCATCATCGTGACACATTCTGCCTTTCCTTTCCCTCCCTTCGCCATCTCTTGTTCTGCCCAGTTTTTACGCCTTTCCTTGCTCAAATTAGGAATGTTTTTTACATCCATATGCGCACAGCGTGTTATTTCCTTAATTAGGACATCTTGCTGCTGCTCAGTAAAGTTCTCTAATAGTTTTGTCCTAAAGGGACTATTCGCAGCCTGCACAATAACTCCCATAAGCTTTCTTATCTTAGGCTGCATAAGCCTCATAGAAGTCTCAACCATTCCTGAATTTAATTTTACTTCTTTTTCATCTTTTGCCTTGCAGATTTTATTCACAAAACTTGTTATAATTTCGCTTAACAACCTACCTTCGCCACTATTAATAGTAGCCTTGCTTAGATTATTTTGTCTTGCCTTCTCTTTATTGCCGCTGAGGATACTTACATCCACCCGTTTTTCTAATCTCTCAACTGCAAATCTTTTAAATGTATTTAAAAGATTTACACAATCAGAATGCTTATTCTCCTCAGCTGCCTCTAGCACAGTCATCCCGTCGTTATTTTTAGCATATATATCAGCTCCTGCTTTAATAAGCGCCTCAACGATAGTAAAATGTCCTGCGTAGGCTGCGGACATCAAGGCAGTACAGCCATTGTGATCATGTAAATCTAAATTAGCTTTTGCATCAAGCAGCGCCTCAACGATAGCAAAATGTCCTGCGTAGGCTGCGAACATCACGGCAGTATTATCATCTTTATTTCGAAAATTCAAACTGGCCTTTGCTTTAGCCAACGCCTCAACGACATCGACACGTCCCCTCTGCGCAGCAATCATCAAGGCTGTCCCGTCACCTTTAATTTCGTTTATATCTATTTGACTTTGACTTGTAAGCAAAACAGATAGTAATTTAACTTTGCCTCTAGAACAGGCTTGCCAAAATAGATCTTGAAGGAATCGATTTGCTCTTTTTTTATCCCAAGATTGGATATTTGTCTCTATTGCTTGATCTATCTCCGCAAAAAGATTATCTGTTTCTTTTTCCTCTTTCTTCTCTTCACTTTCGTAAGTAATTTTGCATGCTTTCTTTGGTTTACTACCCTCCGAAACATCTTCTTTTGAACCTTGGCTTTTATAATATTCTCGCAGTACGATTTTTAACGCTTCTATGTTGTTGGGTTCTCCTAACGCTTGTGAAAAAATCTCTAAAAATTCCTTGCCACCCCTTGGCAAACCTCGGAACTTTGCAGAGAATATATAGTCACTTATCTTCATAATTACGGTATAGGTTCTAGCACGTAAAATGCCTTCGGCTATTAAGGCCTTTATTTTAATTTTTAGCTCTACTTTTGATAATGGCTCATTACATGCTGTAATAATCTTTGCCATATCTGCAACATTATCAGACGTTGAGGTGCTGAGTTTTGTTCCAGCAGCTATAATCACTTGCCTATTTACTTCTGGTTCTAATTTTGCAAGGTGTTCTTCTATAGCAATACGCGCAGCTCCACCGTGGCAAGAAAAAAAGAAATGAGTCTCGGCGTCAATTGAAGTAATAAAGTTGGCAGCGCCTTCTTTTGGTAAGCTGCTTGCATGTTTTTCACTAATTGTATTACGATTTTGAACATGGCCATGCGCTAGGGTTAAAGCTATATCACACTTGTCATTTAGAAGCCTTTCATCTACGCCGTAGATATCGTTATAATCAACTAATGTTACATCATAATTAGCATCGAGAGCAAACTTTCTTAATTTAGCTATTTCCTCCGGAATGTAACCATCACCGATTATTAACAATATGCGTGGCTTTGTTTTTTGTTCATCCGTTGCTTTGTTTTCTCCCCTCATAATAACCTACTTATATTAGTTATCCTTCTTCCCGCATTATAGCATAAAAAGGAGTGCAGGCGAAGCCGCAAAACAAAAAAGCGACAAGAATACAATTCTCGATTGCTTTATAGGCTTTAACTGAGGGTTTTTCTATTTTGAAAAGATGTATTTTATAGGAACCCTTACCACAACTCTCCAAATCCACTTACTTTGTTTGAAAAATCTTTAGCAGTGCTTAAATCAGGCACTTTTTTTTCTGCTAAGATTTTCTTTTGCCATTTTTTATCTCCTACGCAATATTCAGCAACTATTTTATTCAGCACTCTAGGTAGCACGGTACAAAAAAGTTCAATTTGTTGGTTAAATTCTTTCAAAAACTCTGCATAACCTTCAACATTACGTGTTTTATCATTTGGATTTAATGTTTTAAATACTTCCTCGGGGCATTCTGCTGCCATTAAAATCTGGCTCAAACAGCTTGCCTCACGCCCTTCTTTGTTGATAAATTGGCTATTTAAAATCATATCAAGCGGAGTAATATATTCTTTATAGGCCTTATGAGCAAGTTTGATGGCCATTTGCTTTTCACTATCTACAGGGCTCCTTGATATGGAAAAATCAATTTCTCTCTCTAAACCATTTGCTATCTTATCGAGTAATTTTATATCTAATTGGTTCTCCTTACAAAATATAATTAAGCGGTCTTGCAATGTTCTTATTTTCTGCAAATCAATATATTGATACTCCTCATATTGGGGATCATTCACCAATTCATTATTAGAGGATAAGGAATCCTCTGTTATTAAAGCCCCATGCGCTAATAATAATTTCTCTATCCACATATAGCCTTTTTCACGAGTGAGGATCTCTAGCGGGCTACCTTGATTAGTGCGTATATTAACATCTGCTCCATATTTATTCAATAATTCTACCATTGCAACGTTATTACAAGCAATTGCTAGGGTAAGAAATGTATAATATGTCTGAGAATCTTGAGTATAGCTTTGATTCATACTGCCTGTCCTTCGAGAAATTAATTGCTTAGCTTCTTCGAGTTTATTATCCCCTATAGCTTGTAATAGATTCAATGCATTTTCTTTATCATTTTGGTTGTTAGGATAATTAACTTGCTTCATGAACACCTCATTAAATAATTAATGAGAGTAGTTTAACATATTTTGAGAAGCTAGGCAACTAATAGTTGTGCAATATAAGAAAATATCATTATCTTGTGAATTCCGTAGAAACAGGAATCATACTTATTATGGAGTTCTAGGTAATGGTGAGGCTAAGGTTGGAGTTGGGTTGGTTGTGCGGAATGTCCACGGCCCTAAAACCGTGGGGTTAGGTTTAACTGGGCTCTTAATCTCTTTCTTGGCATCAGCAAGGAGAGTCTCAATCTCTTCTCTTCCACTATGCAGCAACCCTAAACCACCTAACATTTTTGCTAAATTCTTTTTTTGAGAAGCCCCTTGAGGAAGCTTTTTATCCAGTGCCCTTGCATGATTTAGCAAGAGTTCAACAATCTCCACCTGCTCAAACTTCACCGCATGCGCCAAAACCGTCATAGGAGGATTTTCCTCTCCCTGCTTTATTTCACCAGCAGGCAAAGATCTTTTTACATGCACATCACCCCCCTTCTCTATCAATAACGCCACCATTAGTACATTTCCTTTCTGCACTTCAAGTATGATCCCGCCATCAAGCTTAGCTTGATCTTCGGAACTCGTAGCTTGTTTTACTGAAAATAATTTGCCTTTTGCTGGTATTATTTCCCAAATATTAGATCCGTTATTGTTTCTAGAGCGAGGAATCTTTGTTACATCCTCATGCGCACAGCGTGTTATTTCCTTAATTAGGACATCTTGCTGCTGCTCAGTAAAGTTCTCTAGTATTTTTGTTCTAAAAGGACTATTCGCAGCCTGCACAATAACTCCCATAAGCTTTCTTATCTTAGGCTGCATACGCCTCATAAAAAGCTCAACCATTCCTGGATTTAATTTTACTTCTTTTTCATCTTTTCCATCTCTTACTTCGCAGATTTTATTCACAAAACTTGTTATAATTTCGTTTAACAACAAACTTTCGTTACTACGAGCAATAATATTGCTTAGATTATATTGTCTTGCCGTCTTTTTATTGCATTTGTAACCTGTATTTAACAACTCTTCTAATTTCTTAAATGATTCTAAAAGCTTGATACACTCACCTTGATTATGCTTT
>JAWUXW010000205.1:0-9291 GCA_034111125.1 Paraglaciecola sp. | reverse complement strand
TTTATAGCCTTCATCTTGTGCTTCACATTCCTCTATTGCCATAGCAATTTCCCCCAATACTCCGTCATACTTTACGTTATTGACTGACCATAGTTGGAAATCTGATATTTCAAATTCTCTTGCTGTTTGAATAGCGTCAGTACGATTATCCATTCCTTGCTTACAAGTGTTCAACTCTTTGAGTAAATTCATTAGTACTGAATCTCTTGCAGTTGCAATTCCCTTGTCGAGTTTCTTTTCAATTTGTTGAATAGTTCTCTCGTTAGGTGTCAACTTTGCTTGTTCTATTGCAATGGCTTCTAAAGCGGCTTCATTGATTTTTTGAATTTCTTGATCATATCTCTGTTCGGAGAGTAGACCTTGATAGACTTTCATATCTTCCAATGTGTATACCTCTTTGAATCCTTGCCATACGCAATGATATTCAACTGCGATCTCGTCAAAGTTACATGATTGACCATGTGAGTCAAACGGTACTTCTACTGTTGTAGTTTCTGCATATACTGCACCAAATAGTACAACTGATAGTAAGGCTAATAGTGCGATTATTTGCTTCGTCATTACAACACACATGTGGCAAGGTTATATATATGTAACTAAAAAAATAAAAAATAAATTTTTGGTTTGACTAGAGTTTAATGTCTCTAATCTTGCCTTGAGATTTGAAGTGACGACATACAGTTTCACCCATAGTTCTGTATACACCTTTCTCAACAAAAGCATTGTTGACAAATGGATATGCAGGAGTTCTTCGGGTTGCTTCGTAATATTCGGTAGGGATTGCCACTTGGATTCCAATTCTAGGATAACCATAACCTTCTGCATCAGATGTATCTAATGCAAATAGTCTTCCAACTTCTTCAGATGCATATGATGGTGCATCTTTTGTTGGAATAAATGGGACTCCATAGATAGAATCTACGTGAATACCTACTCCAGTGCCTTTGAAAGTTTGGATTCCATTTACGTCGATTTGTACTAAGCTCTCACCGTAAGGGTTTGCAACTCTTACAGAAGGCATGTACAAGCCTTGGATTTCGGAATAAACTTCGTGGGAACCTAAGAATACGTTAGGATCTTTACCTGCTGCAATACGGATCTTTCTAAGGAAAGTTCGTAATGTATCATCAGTAAGGACACCTTGTGTTCCTATTGCTCCACCTGCGGATTCTACAGTACAATCAAATTCAGGCATTGCTGTTGTATCTCTATTGATATCAGCACTTGCTGCCCAAGGATTGCAGTGTTTTGAACCTGCACCACCAGTAGATGTTTCTTCAGCGTGTGAAGAAATAATTCTATCTAGTGTTTCAAAGTCAAGTGTGCCTGCAAAGACACCACCTGCTGCTGCACCTGTATCGTGATCTGCTAGCAAAGCTCTATTCATGAATTCTTTATGCTGGACTGCCATAAATAGTCTTAAACTACCTAAGCCTCCCCAAATATCATCTTTAGAGTGTGTTGCAAGCCATTCCATAACTTCAGATGCACTAAATGGCAACTGAACGGTTTTTGGCTTTACATCAATCTCTTTAAGTTGAGGTTTGGTTGTCTCAGCAATCAATCCACCTTCTGCGGTTCCACCTAACACTGTATTAGAGTTTGTTGTATTAAGGACAGCTTTGTCAGTAATAACCCTCCAACCAGATTTGTCCCAAGGGACTTTTGGCAGAATACCGAAGGCGTTTGCCTCTAAGTTAAGTTGAGCCCATGCATAAGCACCAAAGACTGCATTGAATGTACCTGCAGTTGATGTTGTGATAGGAGCATCAGCTTTTCTGATGAGGTTTCTATTATATCCATAATAGAGTGCTTCGAGTTCATCGATTGTTTGTATTTTAGGCATTTTAATAATACCCTCCGTTGTCTTGTGTCGTATCTGGGCTACCGTAATCACCTGCTAAGATTCTTCTAGCAACATGGGATAGACCTTCGTAACCATTACTTCGTGCATCTTTTAAAACCATATTCAATTCTACATCAGCAGATTTGTTTATGTTTTCAACGGAAGCACTTGGTCTTGGTGTTTCTGTGGTAAAGTCGAAATTAGCTTTTTGTTGCATAGCTAGTCCACCTTTATCACCTAATGGTTTATCTTGACCAGATTTATCGTCATCTAATCCTGCTTGCACAGAATTGGATTGGAATGTATCTGGTACAGTTACATCTGCACCAACATCTTCTGCGTCAGCAGTTCCAGATGGTGTTAGATCTAATTGTGTTTTCGGTTCTTCATAGAGAGCTTTTTCAATTCGCTCTTCTAGTTCAAACTGAGAATCTGACAGAGCTTTTACGTGCTCAGTTAGAGTTGACAAAGTTTCGATTAAGGCTTCATCAAAAGATCTCTCGTTAGAGGATTTCTTGGTGTCATCTTCATCTTCTTCGTCATGCTCTTCTTCATTATCTTGTTTTCTAAGTTCTTCAAGAGTCATGTATATAGAATTAACATATAAGCACTTTATAAAGATTGTGCAAAGATTTATATCATTATTGTTTGAGTCTATCGCCTATTGTTGATCTAGTATCAGCATTATAAGCATTTCTTGCATCACGAGCAGTTCTTCTATTCATACGTTTTCTTGCAGGAACTGCTTCTGCTTCTGCTGAAGTAGAGTGAGAATTGCCATTTACGTCCATATATTTACTGTTTCCATCTGCTACTGCTGTTGAAGTCGATCCAGTTCCTCCTACATCACTACCAAATTGACTTTCATTTCTTCTTACTTTTGTAAGTTTATCTAATGACATTTTAAGATTTTTAAAATCATCATCTTTAGGAATACATTTTGCATCAACCCTATCATCTGTAGGTCTTGGTTGTACCAATGTTATTTGAGTACTCTCTCGTTGACCTTGGGTATATGTTGCACCTGCTCCTAGACCTCTTGATCCTAAACCACCTGAAATTTGTAGTTTTTTAAGTTCAGATAATGATTTTTCAAGATCACGTTTCCTATATTTTTTATATGGAACTTTCTCTGTTTTTGGTAATGGTGGTAGTTTGCTTGTAGGAAGTCTTCTAGATAATTCAGTTTCTCCATCACCATGACTTGTATGAAACATTCTTGCCCTACTTTTTCTTTGTCTTTTCTCCATCTCTTTATTACCTTGAGTTTTTCTTCCGAAAGGTTGACTTAAATTCCCTACATGTGCATCGATTGGTTTTTGAACTTTTGTTTGTCCAAATGCACCTTTATCTCTTACTTTGTTTAATACCAATAATGCATGTACTTTGTTTACTCTCATGGTAGATTTAATATAATGTTGAGATCTTACATATCTAGCAGCATCATCATGTACTTCCTGACCACCTTCGGTTAGTTCCACTTCATCTGGTACACTGTCAGGTGTTCCCTCTTCACCATCATCTGATTTGTTATTCAATCTTTGTGCGTTAGGTGCATTTTGATTAAATGCTGATTCCATAACCCCACCTGATCCAGTATTACTAATGTCTAATCCTCTACTTTTATTTTTACATTTTTTACAGCAGTCACATTTATCATTACGTTTACAGTCTTTACAAGTACAATCACAGCCATTGTTATGTACTGGGTTGTTTGCACCACCAGTTTGTGTTGTCATGGTTCCACCGTTAACGTTGTTTGCGTCACCTATACCTGCTCCACCTGAACCAGAACTTGCCTCAACCTTGTGTACGAATGAGCCTACAATCTTCTCTGCAGATTCTCTTGACTTTCCTTCTGCAATCAATGCTTGTACTTTTTGTTCAAATGTTTGTGACTCGTTTAGGTTTGCTTGTTGAATATCCATAGGAAGTTGTTGTGATGTTCTTAATGGGTTACACTCCTCAGGTATTTCTCTTTGCAGATCATTAATTCCTGTACCGTTGTTTCTATCTTCTGTGTAAACTTGATAACCTGCTTTATTAACAATTTCAATAGCCTTTTCTAGATCTGTTTTATAACCTGATGTCACTTCTTCTCTTTCTCCACTAACAGGCTGTGTTGGTTTCTTCTCGTTAGGATTACCTATAACTGCTTCCAACATTTCTTTTTTCTCCATCATCTTTTTCGTATCTTTATCAGTATCAGTATCTAATAGTAAAGATGTATCTGGATCAGCAAAATCATCATCTGCTCTTAACTTACCATTGTCAAGAACTTTTTTAGTTAATATTTTTGGCTTTACTGGTATGTCAATGGGTTGACCTCGTGACTGTCCTTCTTCAACCTTTTTATGATTTTCAGGTTTTTCATTTTCCATGACAGTTAGTAAATCTGCTTTGTTTGAGTTAACATAACAACCCATTTTACTGCATTGTATTACCATCTTGCCATCATCTCTGACAGTTGAATCAAAGTTTGCCTTTGCAATCTGATTGAAATCCGTAATGATAGCCATTGGTACTGCAGGATCTGCACATACGGCAACTTCATAATGTTCTAGATCGCTTAACGCATATGCAGTACTTCCGTCTTTCATTTTGATTGGGGATCTTGCTGATCTGGTTGCACCACCAAATGACAGTCCTTTGTATTCATTGTTTTTAATTTTATTCCAAATAACATTATCTAGTTCATAGTTCTTAAAAATTTTACCAGTTATTTTAATTGCAGGCAATATAGATCCATCATCAGATTTCACAGTTGTTCTAGAATAGTTTATACCCTTACCTACAATTCTATTGGTGTGAGTATCACTGATTGGTGCACCTCTGTCAATCCATACAGGCAATACCTTGTATAACTCATCAACTATGGTAACTTCACCTTGCTTGTCTTTCATTTGTACTGTTAGTAACCCTTCAAAATATCTTTCATCTGAATTTATACCTTCCATACTTTTTAATGTACTTGTAAGTTTGTGAAAACCATACATTGTCATATATAAAGTAGACGTGACGAGGTTAATAAATATTATGATAAAAAAGGGTAAAGAACAGTTGATTAAGCTGTTTTTTTTGCTTTGGTGACTGCGAAATCTATTGAGAATCCTGCTGTCAAACTTAACAAAGCAACACCGATTAGACCTATTCCGTCTAATGGTATAGTTTGTGCTATTGCAATTCCTGCAAATGAGGAAACGATTACTGCACCGATTAATTTCTTTGCAGAGTATGAATCATCGTTACCCAAATATCCTCTAACTGTATTCAATACAGATCCAGATATGCATGCAATTACTGCAATAAATAATGGGTCTACCATATAAAAGACCTTTTTCAGTGATATTTAACTATTACTACTCATTTGTCGAGTAATTCCTTGACTAGGTCGTCAAGATCGGATTTTGCCTCTTTTGGGTGTAATCTATTTGATTGCCTGTCAATCGCTTTTGATAAGATGATTATAGTTTTTTGTAACCTTTCTACTGTCTCACATAGATTTTTCTGTGTTTTCTGAACCTTTCTAAAATATGCTACTACTGCTGATCCTAGTGCTATAGAAACAATCATAGCAACCTCATGAGCAAGTGAATCTAAGTATTCTACCATGTAAATTCAAGGTATTTATGCTTTTTATTCTTGTCGGTTGGTTTATTAATGGGTTATATATGTAAATAACATGGCTTCTTCCATATATTTATACAACAATTTACAAGAATTTGAGTCATTTAACAAGGATAATTTTAATGAAAAGTTCAAAACTATTAAGATAATTGACATGTATATCAATGATAAAACTAAATTATGGGTGGTAACTGACACAAATGACCTTATAGAAAAGCCATATTTACAAAAATCATTGGTTCATTTTAGAAATGCAACCGTAGAACAGTACATAACTGACAAAACTAAACTCATACTACATGATAAGATAAGATTTAACCCTAAAAAGATGCAAATTGATATATTTCCAAGATTTTTAAGAAAACCAGAACTTAGATGGAGGGTTGACAAGTATATCAATAATGGTAATAATTGTAAAACCAGAATTGTTGATTATGATAACAGATACTATGATTTTGAAAATAATAGAATAAACTTTGTCTTAAAAAACTAACGACTGTTACCTAAATTTTTACCCAGTACATGTTGCCAGTCTTTACCGTGTTTTCTTCTCATACTCTTCCAGAATGGATCAACTTCAAACATTCCACCTTTCTTATTATATGATTTCATTATATTTGAAACCTTTCTGTGACATTTTTGACAAAGTCTTACATTTACTTGTTCCAAACTATGTTTATATACTCCACAGAAATGACACATGCCATAAATTACCTCTTTAATTGGGACTAGAATGGTTTCTCTGCCTTTTTTACCTGCACAATCACCACAAATATCATTTACACCTGCTCCTACTGCAATGCCGTTACCAAAACAACCAAAACACATGCCTTCTTTATAGTTATTTACTTTGGTGTATTCATTACTTTGATGTATATCTATAATTTTATTACCAATCTTTGTTTTACCAGAATCAATTTTTAGACTTTCTGCCATTATTTATCTCTATTTTCCATATCTCTTAAACAACCCATCAATATTGTAAGTGATCTGTTATCCTTTTTAATTATTAACAGGTCATTAATTGCAGTCATATACTTGTCCCATTCGTCTACTGATTTTTTAGGTCTAGAGATAACAACTTTAGGTTCAACCTTTTTAGTAGTTGACTTTATCTTGTCAATTATTTTCTTCATCGTCCCACCTATGTGTCATACCTATCTCATTATTAACTATGTCTCTTGCGTTTCTTACTGTCATACCTGCATACTTTCTAAGTTCTTCTACTGTTTGGGTTTTCTTCCAACCAAAGTCTACTGCAGTTTGCAATGTCTTCTTTACCACATCAAAGTTAGTAGGTGTGATTCCGTTAGGGTAATTCTTTTGTGATAACGTTGTTGAAGTAGAAGACGGTGGTGCTCCTTGTGTGCTTCCTCCCTCATCAGTTGGAGTTCTAGTTTTTGGTTCTCCTTGTGCATTTGTAGTATCCTCTTTAGGAGCAGCAGTTGTCCTGCCTCTACCGTTTGTAAGTTCTGGGTTTTCATATTCCTGAACCTCTTTAGATACATTGTATTCCCCAGTATGGGTTCTCTCTATCTTGAATCCCATTTGTTGCAGTTTTGCCATGTTGTCAATCTCTACACCTTCTCTTTGTAGTTCTGACAGTTTGTCGGTTTCTTCTCCTGCTACAAGTTTAAGATCCCAATCGTCAACTCCCATAACTTCTGCAAATTTCTTAAAGAAAGATTTGTATAAAATATCCTGTCCCCATTTTACTGCTCTGTTTGTAATTGTAACTTGTAATCCTTCTTGTGACCAACCACCTACCATCTCTCCGTAGTATAATGGAAGTACACCATATACTGCACCAATGATTTGTCTTAGTTCTTTTCTTACTTCAATGAATTGTAACTCTTGTAATGAACCAGTAAAGTCTATCCAGTTAGCCATGTTCTTTCCACCTTTGTCAGAGTCAACCATGAGTGGGTGTATCATGTATGGGGCTTCAGTTGCTTTTTGTTCTAAAGCGTCCCATGATTTTCTGAATGTCTCATAGTTTCTTGATGCAACAACAAGCAATCCTCGTGGTGGTCGCATCTTATCAAAGTATTTTCTAATGTACTCGTCCATGTGGGATAGAGACATTGCCTTACTCCATATAGCGAATATAGGAGATAGACCATAAATTAAACTTGGTTTGTATTTACCTGCTTTCCAAATAACTTCACCTTCACCATAGATTACTCTCTTTGGGTGAGGAATACCGATAGAATATACAGAGTTAACTTCAATTATTGCCTTTAGACAACGAGCATTACATACATCACATCTGTCAGTATACTGTCTTTTGTCCCTGTGTTCAAATCTAGGACATACCCAGATCTTTTGTCTCTTATCATCATAGCCTATTCTACCATCAGAGTCAGCAATCATTGCTACTTGTGGTGGATCAATTCTTAAAAGTTCTTTAATCTCAGTTTTTGCTTGATCTATTTCTCCAGTAGTATCATCAATCCAATAATTCTTTAACATTAACAGATAAGCGTTATCTGCAATTTCCAAATCCCTTTCTAACTGTCTTGCAAGATCTTCCATGTTTTGCATGTTACCGTTTACAGGTTTACTCATAATGTCCTCAAGAATCTTTCTGTGTTCTGGTACAGGTCTTCTCATGTCATAACTCATACATGAATCACATTGTACTTTATTCATATCTATTTTATCTTCACCTTCCTCATGAACGTTTGGTGCATATTGGAAAGTTTTTGCACAATTCATACATTTGTATTTGAATCTCTCTACAATTTCAAATCCGTTCTTAAACATCTCACGGTTAAGTGTCTCAATAGGAATTCTAATAGCATCAATGTTATCTGCCAACTCATAGATCATAATGAGTGGGAATGGGAAAATTGGTAGTTTGGCACCTGTATCGGTACTCATGTAAGGTTGTGCTACACTAGGTCTAGTCGTAGAATCAGTATATCCTTTGTTAACAGGGGTAAAGGCTTTTTTAATATTGTCTATTATACCCATACAGGTTTAGTAATCTGTTAGTTAATAAACTTTGTCAAACAATGTTAAAATTATGTCAGAATACGTTATAGGCTGTGAATAGGACATTTTGTGCTTCTACCTATGTCTTCATTACATAAGCATTTTTTCTTAACTTCTTTTGGCTCATCGAAGGATTTTGATTCCATTATAACACTTATATTGCCATTCATATAAAGATTATCATGTCCAGTGCGTGTAAAGGAACTTGTCAAAGACACCGTGCCCCTAAAGGCAAAAGAACATATCTAGGAGGCGGAAGTAGATGTACCCTATGTGCACTGTTGGTAGAATGGGAAGGAGTATATTGTCCTTGTTGCGGAACCAAATTACGAAATAATATCAGATCTAGGGCTATACCGTGTACATACCAAAGAATTTAAACTACCTATTTAAAGGGATTACATGGTAAATTTATCATTAAAGGATTATGTATTATTACTATCATGGTTTGAACTAGCATTTGCTAGATTGGACAAATCAAAAATATCATCTGCTGACAAGAAAGTCTTTTGGAAACTAACATTCCTATGTGAAGACAAGATGGAAGAACAAAAAAGACGAGAAGAAGAAGAGGAATAACCTATAAATAGGGGGACGTCATAGCACATACGGTTGTCAAGGATTACTTCGTGCCACTACACTCGGTAGCCTTCTTAAACCACCTAATAATAACTCGATAAGAGAACGGTTGTTATTAGAGCTTAATTTAAATATTAGTATGATGTATATATGTTAGTTAATTAACCGTTCTATCAAGTCGGTAGTAGGCAAACACGTAAGATTTGTCTCGTATTTCTTTTTCCTAAGATTAATATAGGGTT
>JAWUXW010000204.1:0-10869 GCA_034111125.1 Paraglaciecola sp. | reverse complement strand
ACTCCTGCAATACTACCTGCAATACTAGATAATGCATATGGACTGCCAAATACTATTGCAAAGCTAATAAGGGGCGTGGCGGTGATTAAAGATTGACTGGCTGCATGTTTCATCATGATTAATTGCGTAAAACCCGCTTGACCAATTAAACTTAAACCGCTCTCGCCCCAAGCTCCTATACTATCTTTTAATTGAATCATAGAAATTGCATGAATAATTGTGTAGAATACAGGCCAACTAGATACCCATATCAGAAGCTTAACACCAGTGACTATATATGACCAACCGCCTGGTAATAATGCAAAAGGTAGAACAATAACAAATAACATTACAACCAACGCAAGCATCGTAGGCTGAGCTGCTGCTGGTATCATTGCTTCTGACATCTCTGCACCAATAATAGAACCCATAGATTGCTGAAATAAACCACGTGTAGCTTGCATTTTAACAAGTTCAGGGAATACTCGTGGATGCCCTACTTTCTCACGCCAATCATCATAGGATTCACGATTAGCATTTAACATCATTGATTGTTTCATCCATTCATGCACATCCTCTTGACCTTGTTCAAGATACTTAAATATATCAGTAGTCATACTTTTAATGCGTCTGTTCATTAATTCCTCATTAGATGCTGAGATACCAATACTAGCTGCAAACTGCTTCATTAAGAGTGGTGATTTGCTTTCTGCTGTAATATCTGCCTTGATCATCTTGCCCGCCTCAGTACAGGTCATAAACTTACCAACCGAACCGTCTTTATAAGTTGGTTTAATACCAAAACATTTTACTGGGTTTTTATCCAAATAATCCAAGAGATCAGTTGCTTTAATCGAATTTTCTCTATGACCACCAAAATTACCGATAACATAAGGCTTCATAAAACATTGGCGTAAATATTCCTTAGTATTACGTAGCAATGTAGGATCTTGTATTTGAATATCCCTGACCTTAGCTGCTGCCTTTGCTCCATACAATATACCAGTGGATGTTGCCCTGCCTTGGTTTGCAGGCAGCATGGTTTCTTCAATTAATGTAGATAGATGATGAGCCACACTAGAAGATATCGAAGTAAAAAATGATATACCAATTGGTATATGATCTATTTTTACTGCTGCAGTTAATGCTACTTCGTCTTTAATCCATACTGTAGATTTAGGCGAGAACATTAATAGAAAAGTCACTAATGATGGAACGAGCCAGCTCTGACCAAGTACCGCAATATCTCCTTTGAATGTGGCCTTGATTCCTGCATAGATACCACCTAGCGTTAATGCCATAGTACCAATTGGTGTTAAGTAAGTGTTATCTGATTTAAATATCTGAGCAACGGAATTAAATACGCTCACCAGTAACTCACCCCCGCCATAAGTATATATTGTATATTCCATAATCTCTAACTACGCTCTCTTGCCATTACATGTTTTTCAATTTTTTCAGCTCTATCATTTACTCGATCAGAATCACGCATTACTTTCATCCATTCATTATTAGCAAATTTTATTAGATTGCTAAGTGAATACTCATAGTCTTTTATAACACTATCAACCTGCTTATATTTTAAAGAAATCACTCCTTTTTTAATGTCACCAGTCACTTTGCTTAAATGGCTCATTAACATATATCTTGCTATAAGCTGGCTATCTGAATTAAGTATTGAAATATCAGTCGCTGCCTCAAGGGTAATATGATCAAAGATCGGGAAAGATTGACCAAGAGAGTCTAAAAAACCTTTTTCTTCTGCATTTAATTCATCTGACTGGGTTTTGATTTTTATTTTGAGCTTATCTAGTTCAGCCTTGGCCTTACCAGAATAGGACTCATCTGCGCTAATAGTAATATCGTTATTAACACTAATATTTAAACAAGCAGCATTATCACAAGAATAAACGCTAGCTCCAGCACCTCCATTAATATGGGTGTTCCAGCTCTCTGCGTCGTTGGCCAAACTTGGATATGGAATTATTTTACGATCTTTAACAATAATTGTACCAGTCATAGATATTAATTGTGCATGCATATTCTGTGGAATACCTGCGGCTGTTGCAGCTTTTACAAACAAATTATAATTATTCATAAGAATTTCTGGGTCTTTTTTTTGCTTTTTTTCTGTTGCTGCATTCTGCTTTTGATGGGTCTTGCATTTTTTGCGTTGTTCGCCAAGATCAACAGCACCACTGCCATTTGACATCTCTTCACATACAGTTTCATACATTGCAGAATTTTGCGGTAGAATTGCTGCAAATCCTGCTTGTACTGTTTTGCAGTGACCAATACCCATTTGGTTTAATTCCATTGATAGATTTCTCAAGTCTTTTAATACTTGCTCTATTTGTGGTGCGTAAGTTTTCATACCTAAATGAAAGCCATATACTGCTGCCTGCGATCCTATATTATTTGCTATATTCACAAGCTCAGCACCAGACATCATAGAAAATGAACCAACAAAGGCATCTATACCATTACAGCCAGAGCTAAAAGATGGTGGGGTGATAGAAAATGCCTGTAATGCTGTGTTTTTGGTTCTAATTACCGAGCTACCTCCGCTATAGTAACCCGCTGCAGCATCTTGATAATTACCTGGACTGGTAGTAGTTTGGTGTAAATTCTTATAAACATCCTTTAAACCAAATCCAGCTAATGCCTGATTGGTCACAAGAGTGAGTGCGCAAAGCGTAATTAACATGAAATTCTTTATTAGATTAAACATTAAAACAACCTCATAATATGCTTATTTATATTCTGGATATTGATAATAATTTGATTTTCGCTATTAATACCTCTTGATATAGGCAGAACTACTTTTCCATCGCTTTTAACTAAATACAGCATAGGTGTTTCTCTGGTAGGGTTAAATATCAGCATCTCTCCGTTATCCGCTACTCCATCGATATTGCCAAAATCATCACCGCCTTTATTGGCTGCTAATAATTCAAAATTATGTTTTTGTGCAAATTCCAATACTATTGGAGCAAAAGCATGACAATGCGGGCAATCTTCTGCTACCTGCAAAATCAATCCCCATTCAGTGCTTAAATCTAATAATTTCCTAAATATATCCTTTTCTTCAACCTCTTCTTGAACTTTTTTATGCAAAATATTGCTATGTTCTTTCATATTGGTAAACTCACTATCAAGCATTGCAATAGCTACCCTGCGCTCACCGTAAGTTTGCGATTTGTTCATCATTTCTTTTTCTAAGCGCAGCTCGGTTAATATATTTTCGCTTGTTGGGTTATCTAAAGCCTGACGATGAGCCTGCTTATGCCTGTCTTGAAGCGAGCGAATATTCTTTTCATATTCAGGTAAGTCTGGATCTTGTAGATTGATGCTTTTCTCTGCTTGCTTGATATCAACAATCTCCTGCTCTTTTTTTACCTCTTCTAGTTTTTCACTGTACCAGTTATAACCTTGCAACTCCTTACGGCCTGAGGCAAAGCTAATGCCTGTTATGCTTATGGCTAATATGAAAATTAAAAATCTACAAAAAATGATCTTTAAATATATCAATCTCATCTCAGCCTCGTCAGTTTATATTTTAAAGCCCTAACATCTGAGTCTAGTTGAGCGCGTTTATCACGCCATACCTGTACTTTGTACCATTCACGCTGGTATCCAGGATGCTTAGATGAATAAACTTTATGCCCTGTGTTATTCCAATATAGAGTAGCTGCTTGTTCTCCATCTTTGGCCTTGACTAGTGCCTGCTCCTTTTGTGCAATCTGATTTTGAATATTCTGTTGTTCAATACGTATTTTGTCTTTTTTGCGGTTTATTTCCTGTAATTTCTCCTGCTCTAATCGTTCGGCTTCTATTTTAGCTAGGCGTATACGCTCTGATTCTTCCTCGTCTCGACGCTTAATATCTCGCTTCTCACCAGCAGTGGTTTTCATATGATCTTTTTGTATATCTGGTATTTCACCAGGATTTAGATTTGGAAAACTCTTGTTCATATTATTCTTTCCCTTACTCAGAAGACCCTCAAATAATTCTTCAAAATCAAATTTTGAAAAGTCTAATTTTGTAAGCTCTTTTAACGTCAAAGGACGGCAATCAGGAGATTTCTCGCTACCCCAGCCTATTGGCAACTGTTCTCTAGCTTGTTCCTGAAATATCCGAGCTAACTTCGAACCAAAACAGCAAAAGTTTGTTTTCTTAACTAAACATTTGTTAAATACTGGGTCTCTTTCATGGCAATATGTACCAACTCTATGACATAATTTCTTGTCACGCTTTAGTGCTAAACCTTGTTCACCACCGCTACATCTAGATAGATTGGCATTTTTTGCCCAGCCTTTCATGGAAGAACAACAATCAATAACTCCAACAATTATCTTTTTACAGCCATCAACTTGCCCTGGAAAAACTGTTATTGGGTCTTTGCATAGACCGCTTGGTTCTTTAACACAATCCTTGCTAGCCTCATTTAAAGCTGCAAGATAGGCAACATTAGCAAAATCCTTATTATCCTCAGTAGTTGGTGTGTGGCAATCACCACCAAGACAGTAGATTGGTGAATCTGCAAGAGAGTAATGTCTTTCTTTTTTAACTCCACCGCAAACAAAGTCACGCTTCCATTTAAGACATAAAGAACCAATTTTATACTCACAAGTTGAATCTTCTAATCTACAATTTTGTTTAATCAAGTGTGCGCAGCCATCTCGTGGCTCAGATTGGCAATGGTAAGTGATTTTTTCATACCAACAAGGACGGCTAATATCATATTTGCCAAGAAAAGTTTTAACCCCGCTCTTTAAGCAAACACGACCTGTTTCATAACATTCATTGCTCTCGGCTAGTTTTTCTGTTCCTTCAGTAGCTACTCGCCAATATTCGTCTTTTTCAACTAATCTCTTAAGATTTTCCTGAAATCTATAAGTATATCCAAAACGATATAAATCATATGCAGCCTGCTTATTAGCAACCCAGTGCGTACCACAACCTACTCCCTTATCACCCTCAGGAAAATGTATTTGTTCATCTATTTGCTCTATTGGTATATTAAGATAGTTTGATAAGAATACTCTCCAACCTGCGCTGTTTTGATGTCTAAACAACCCAAAGCGTTTTTTCTTCCACTTAATTGAATAACATAAATGAACTGCGCTATTATAAACTGTATCACCTGGAATATCCACAATTCTTGGCTCTATTTTTAAAGGTCCTAAATAGTCCTCTTCTTCAACTTCTAAAACTAGCTCTAGCCCAACATCAACATTAAAATCTACGCCTTCCGTACAGCTCTTTTTTACTTCTGTACTAGCTGTAGTTTCAGTAGCAGATAATCCTTTACCACCAGTTTCAGACATCGGATCTTTTTCAATAGCTAAGGAGCGTTTTAACATGGGATTTTCAGAATTGATTTTATACCTGTTAATGGCTTCTATTTTTGATTCTTCAGAATTTTGTAGAAACTTCCCATACTCACTGCTGCGCAGCTCGCTTTGCCCTTGATCTACAAGACTAGCATCGTTTAATTGTTGAAAAGCTGAAACATCCTCATCTTTAGCTTTTTTGAAAAACTCAGCGTTCTTATTAACATCACTATCATTATCAATAAAAATCTTATCAGGGTCGCCAAGAACAGTGCTATTCTTAAATTGCTCTCTTTTGTTGAAAGCGTCACTCATACTGTCTGCTAACACTACAGTGCAAACATTGAAAATTATTAATACTAATATCAGTTTTAATATTCTCATTTTAACTTGCTACCAACCTTAACATCCATAATCTCTAAAGCTTTTTGCAGCGTTATATGACCAGCTACTTTTTTAATTGTTTTATCGGAATTTACTACCACAATTGCTGGCACTTGCTTAATATTAAACTGCTTAAATAAATTGGGATTAATATCAACGTTAATTCTGGCTTTCTCTATTTTGGCCTTAGTTTCTGCAAACCTATTGCGACCAAGCTTTTCTCCTGCAAGACCATTCATAACTAATGTTGCTCCATAATGCTGCGCTTCTATAAAATAACTACGCAAGGATTGATCGTTTAATGAAAACGATACCAATACATATATACCTGGTTCAATCTGAATTTCTGGTTTTAGCGCAGCAATACTACTGGCCACAGGCAGTATTATCAATCCAAGCATTATGCATAAAAAACCACTTTTTATTTTATTTATTACTATGCTTACTATTCTCATTTTATTTTTTATTTAATTAATTATTACTAGCTAACTAAAGCAAACAACAGTCACGCTTGCGCCAAATCAAGAAGCCAAAATCTTCTCCCCATATTGGAAATTCCCGCCCCATTTGCCATAGAACTTCTGTCTGTCCAATACGTTTACATGATGAAAATTCTGGAATTGGATAAGTCATTTGTAAGCGATACTGGCTTTTTTTGATAATTGGCATTGGATATTTTCCACACATTCCTGCTGTGCCGTAATAACCCCATAACATTAATTCCCTATGCATCTTTGCTATGAATTTAGAGACTGTTAACTGCGCTGATCCAACTCCGCCATTATGATAGGAAGTAGTCCCACTAAATGGATACAGACAACCCTGACAACCTGCACACCAAAACATATAATCATTCGATAATCCAATGCTTGAAGTTATACAATCAACAGTGCATGTAGCCACTGCTATAGGATTTGCAAATAACAATGCTTCTGGATTTAAAATACTTGATTTAACATCATCTCCCCAAAGAGGGTCAAATTCTGTCATATAAGCAATATCTACAGAAGACATCTCAAGACAGATAAAATCCAGCAATAACTCAAGCCAGTAAATCACTGGATAGATATACCAGTGCACATGATAGAATGCCCCATCTCCATCTTCCTTCATACCTCTTTGCGGAGTAGTACCAAGTGAGATACCACCAAGACTTACCATACACATTGGTGATTTTGTTACATCAACAAGACGGGTCGGTTCCCAGAAGCCAATTGGAATACCAGGTACTGGTACTGGGATTCCTGGTCTTGGACACGCACACACAGGCAGTGGCGGTAAAGGAAATTTTGGTATTGGAGTATCAGGGTCGCCACTAGTAATCTTTACACCAAGAATAGTAATTGGAAAAAGACAACTCCAACAAACATCGGTTATAGGATTAACGAACTTACCAACACAACCAATTACTGCGTTTGCAGTAATGCTAGAACTACATATCAATATTATTATCAATATTCGACAGGATCTTTTTAAAATTAAATAGCGAGTATTCATAACTTAACCTCGCTGATTTTCAGTAACCTACCTTCTTGTTCAATTATTGCTGGTAGAGATTCAATTTTAAATCGATGGCAAAAAATACCGCCTTGATCAAAATATACTGGGCGGTTTAATTGATTGCCAAGTTCAAGTGGAGCACCATTAGTTAGAACAATCTTCCCCTGCTTAACCCTAGCCCATTTAACTTGACTCTTATCTTCTCCATCAATGATGATTAAAGGCTCGCCCCATTTTAGCTTGTCTAATGCATTAACAGTCGTACCAGCTGCTACAATTACACCTCCCTTATCATCAATAATATCTGTTTCTTGGGTGTAGCTTGGGTTGTATGTCCAGCTCCTATCGACCGCTGCTTTTTTAAGATTAAGAACCGGCAAGGGACGTAACACCCTTGCTTTTACTTTCTCGTTAAATTCCGTTTGTAACTTACCTAAAGTACCATCCTTTTGGGCTATCTCTAATTTTTCCATGATTTCCTCAAGGATAGAGGTTTCAGCTATATTAAAAACATTGCCTCTGATACCATAATCCTTAATGATTAACTTACTCTCCAAAGCAATCTTTGTCTCAGCTGTAGCAAATGATGCAATCAATAAAATAGTTAAGCAACTGATCCAAGAAACATGCCTACAAATTTGATTAATTGAAATTGGCATCATCATTACCCCCTATCAGCTAAAATAGTATTAATTGCCTCAGTTAAGCTTAAACCGTGTGATCTATGATCTGCAATTAATTGTTTATCCGTAGCATTTGTACTCATCATTAGCAAAGTGAACGGATCAAGGCGCAGTTGGCAAATATCACCATTTACTCCAGTACTCCAAATAGTAAACTCACCATATTCACCTCGTTTTGATTCAACGGACTTCATCCTACGCATCCGCTCATTACTCTCTACATAACTCTCCAGCAAAGGAATACTACGCATTGTCGTTAGAGTATCGGCTTTTTGCTTCATTATTATTTTAAAAGAAGCTCCCTCAAAAATACTGGCAGCATCCTTTCCTAGTTTATGGAAATCGGTAAGTAACTGCGTAGCTACTACCACGGAAGCTTTGTATTTACGCACCACTCTAACTACTTCTTCAACAAATTTTAAAGCTAGTGGATTTTTAAGAGTTTTTGCCATCTCATCAAAGACTAAAAGATTTGGTTTGTCAGTCTTGCCTTTAGCCATAGTATTATTGATATGCGTAATCATTATTTGCGTAACAACCGCCATTAAATCAGGGAAGTTTCTTAAATGATCCGTTTCAATAACAACAATATCTGAATTTAGTGTGACTTCAGACTTTCCAGTGAAGAATCCACCATAAGCACCATCTGTTGTATAATTAAACAACATACGACCAAGATCATTAGCAACAAGATTATTCTCCTGCTTTAGTAGCCAATTAGCTATATCATCAATTTCCGTATTGACACTTTTCTCGTCCCAGCATCTTTTTAAGGCCTTCGCCAGATTAGTTTGCTGTAAATCACTTGTGCCATGCTTAGGTGCAGCCATAGTAGCTAGGGTGATTGGAAAACTTGCTAAAAAGTCGGCTCTTGCTTCTACCGAAACCTTATCATCACCAACAGGAACTGCTGAAAACGGATTGATCGATACTGGATTACTTGGATCAAACTCTATGTAACTACCTTCAAGAACTTGACAAAGTTTCTCAAAGCTCTTGCCATAATCAAGCACAAACACCTTACCGCCAATCCCAAGAGTAGATAACATCATTTCCTGCATTAATACCGATTTTCCACTACCAGAAACACCGGCTATACACACATTGTAATTCTCTAAATCACCATTAGAACTAGCTAAGTGTGGTGCAAGCTCACTGCCAAACTGAGAGAAAAACTTTAATTGACCTCTTCTACCAGTTAAAAGCAATCCTGGAGCATTTAAATCGCCTTTATATTCACCAATGATAGGCATTAAAGCTTTGCTCTCACCCGAAACTGTTTGTTTGCCACGACCAATATTACTAAGTGCTACGCCAATACCTGATTGATGCTTTTGCAAATAGCCTTGCTCTTCTTCCACCATACACATAGGCATTGCAGTTAACATGTGTGCCAAATGATCATATTTTGTATTGATAAAATTCCAGCCATTACGGCGCATCATGGAACTATAGATTTTTGCAGCAAGCTTAACCTTTTCCGTCTCCCCCTTTAAAATGACATTGGTATGAATATGCACTACTCTCTGGCCACTTTGCAACGCTGCAACCGCCCCACCCATATCAGCATCCTCTTCTAAAAGATCAGGAAACCATTTGCCCATCCCAGCCTTGATGTTTTTGGCAATAGTCTCTCTTTTGGCAAAAGCTTTTGTTCTTGCTATTGATTGATTAGGTAATATTTGAATACCAACATGTATAAGATAATCTACTGCTATAAATTCTCCCCGTCTTGACTCACAACCAAGAAATAAATCCATTAAACTTAAAGACCATTGCTCTGGTCGGCCTTCCGCATCCAAAGCAATAAAAGATTCTCCATCTTTTAAATGCACTATGTCGTTTTTCTCGTGCAAACTAAAATCTCCAGGCAATATTTGTTCAGACAAACTTGCATAAGAGTTAATTGATGTCTTACCTACAGATTTCCTACCCCATATTTTATGTAACAATGATAATAACAATTTATCATCTACATCCTCTGTCCAAAGTCCTATACTTTGGAATGTGCTTTTAAGAGTTTCTCTTCTTCTTTCCATAGCTAGTAAATCAGTGCTAAGATCAGGAACTGTTACTGATATCAACAAATGTGAATCTTTAATAACACCATCTTCTTTGGCTTTTTTCATAAAGAAAGCACAACGTCTCTCAGCCATTTCCGTGTAGATTTCTCCTGTTCTTTCTGCTTTCCAACGATTTAATAAGAAATTAATATCACTAGAACCAATCATCAATATTTGTATAGAAGAGCCATTAGGTAAATTCTCGCTACCAGCAATAAAATCTGCAATCTCGCCCTCGGCAGTTAAATCAGCCCCAGGTAATGGATTTGCTATTAAAACAAAGCCCACACTCCCACGATTAAAAAACAAACCACTTTCTGCATCGTATGATTCATAGACAAAATGCGGTGATAATCTTTCTCTGTTAAAATCAGGATGTATGTTTTTAGCTAGCATTACAGCAACTTCTTTTACTTCTGTTTAAAGATTTTTGTTTTTGTGCTTTAAACTGATTATCTTTTATAGCATTTGGCGCAAAAATACCTTGATCTGCCATCTCTGAAACTTCATGTAAAGATTTGCACTTCAATCCTTCTGTTACTGGACAATCAAAATCTTTTTTATATGGCCATAGGGCACAACTGCTTGTTAATATTGATAAAATTACAAATAAAATTGTTTTTTTAAAAAGCATCTCTTCCCTCGTCCTGTTTTATACCTTTCTTTACTTGCTCCATAGTTTTTTGAAATGCTGCAGCTTGTGCTGTTACAGGCACTGGCGGCGTGTTATAGTTCACCCCTAAATTACCTGAATTTTCAGCCTGCTCTAAGCTAGTTTCTCCATTTAAATCAATACCATTTTGAAAGACCACATCAACTAGGCGACCAGAGGAAATCACGATTTGTGGCGACATAGAATTAAACCTATCCATGACAAAATCAGCCATTTTAGAAAATGCATCACTTGCACCGCTGGCCGCACCG
>JAWUXW010000203.1:0-8189 GCA_034111125.1 Paraglaciecola sp. | reverse complement strand
ATCCAGCATGACCAGTTATATGTGCTGTTGAGCAACGAGTCGACAGTTGTCACTATTGATCTAATGCTGGGCGATTTTAATGTTGTTGCCAGTTACCGTTTATTGGACAGCAACAAACAGCCTATCAGTACAGCCAGTATTCTGGTTGTAAACGAGCTACTATTTGTCAGCACCGGGTCGCTAGGCAAAGTCGCCCTTTACAGCTTAGATACAGGACCGTCACCGCTGCCAATTGCAGAATTAAGCCTTGCTTATCTGATCAGCAATGGGGATATTTTTGCCGGTCAAATGCAACTTGCAGGGCAAACACTTTACGTCGCTGCGGGTCAAGGTGATGTGCAATTATTTAATGTGGACGCTTGGTTGGATGGTCGTTACAGGCAAGA
This sequence comes from Paraglaciecola sp., assembly GCA_034111125.1. Taxonomy (GTDB): domain Bacteria; phylum Pseudomonadota; class Gammaproteobacteria; order Enterobacterales; family Alteromonadaceae; genus Paraglaciecola. The sequence continues at coordinate 7,803 of JAWUXW010000203.1, read as the reverse complement.
TATCCCTCTGACTAATTATTTCACCTTAACTGGCTCTGTGCAGGATATTGTTGTCACTCCTAAAGCGATTTATGCGGGGACTGCGTATGTCAACCAAGCGGGCGAGGCGCGGGAAAATCCGATAGATTCAACTCAGTCTTTGACATTAGGTGGTGCAGCTAACACCATTTTAAATGATCAATTGGGTATTACTGACATCTACCCCAGCGCATCTGACTATTTACCGATATCCGATACGATTGAAATTCAGTTCAACAGGATCTTGGATAACACCCAAGTATTGCAAGCGGGTACTAGTTTATTGCGCCTGACGTTATCAGGCCAACCGGTTAATGGTTTTGTTTCAAGCAGCATCAATAACGATGGAACGAGATTACTGTTCAGACCCGTTGAAGAATTTGTTGACCAAGCCGAATATCGCGTAACGGTGTCTTCGTTACTGCGGGATTTACAAGGACAAACATTGGATGAGGACTACAGTTTTAAATTTATCGCTGTGGACGCGCAAAGGCCGTTTATAGAAAGTATTAGTCCTAATATCGCAAGTTGGCGCGGTGGCGAAGAAATTACCTTAACGGGCAATAATTTTGATGTTCAGACGCAAGTTAAGCTTGGTAGCGTGACTCTGCAAGCCCACGATATTGTCAGTGTGCAACAAGAACGCATTGTTTTCACTCTGCCCTCGTTATCTCTGCCACCAGACGCAAACAAAATTGTCGGTATTGAGGTGTCCAACGGACTGCTTAACAATTTTAAAGCGGCGCAGTTTACCTTTGTTGCGGATCCCGACATTCTGTTCATAGGTAGCTTTAACCAGGTAAATTCCACATTTAACCAATATAACAAGCGTTTCGCGTTTAACGCCAACGAACGCGCCGCCATTCAAGGAACAGGCTTAAGCGTTGCTACTATTGTTAAAGTGAATGGCTTGTTAGTGTCGGATGTTAGATTGGAAACCCCAGAGTTGATCAGCTTCCCAATTCCTGACAATACTATTGGTCAACTCAGTATTGAAATCAGCAACCAGCCCAGCGGCGCAGATTTTGTGAGCAACAATGAACTTATAGTCTATTTCGCTTCCAATCAGCAGCTTGAGTTAGATTCTGTCTCTAATATCGCTCGAGCTGGGCACTTATTGTCGATCTCCGGTCAACTCAGTCAACAATACATTACGCGCCTCTACTCAACCCGTGATGGCGAAATACCTGTGTTTCTGTCACAGATTAATCATTCTAATGTGGTGCATAATTCAGCTTTGTCAGGTCAATATATTATTGTAGATATCGGCGATGAGCATGCAGTTAATGTTTATGATATTGCAAACCTCTACGCCCCAAAATTAATTAGTTCTTCCAGTGACGATAGCAGAACTGCGCATAGCTCAATGGTGGTTACAGATCAATATTATCTAACATTGTCAGAGGATGGCGTCAGAGTCGGTTCTGTTAATTCAAGCACATGGCAATTGTTTACAATGTCGGCCATTCACTTGGCTGTCGATGGTCAATATGTCTACCTCCTGTTTGACGACAGAATTGAAGTTCGCAATCTTATTGACTTCTCGGTCATAGTGACCTCGATTGAACATCAATTGACTGATGCGTTAAATTTAAATGTGACTGCGCAGCGTCTATTGGCTGTAGGTGTAAATACCCTGCAAATGTTTGATATTGCACAACCTTACAATCAAGTACTACCTGTATCTCTTGGTGCTGTTTCTATCGAAGGTATTCAGCAGGCCAGATTGAATGGTGAAATTGTTGCAATATCCTCAGGCCAATCCAACGCGCCATATATCGCGGTGTATGGGCTGGATATCAATACGCAAAATACTCAAACACTTGATTTACTAGAATTCGGCGCGATTGAGCCGGGGGCGTCCTTTACGATTGATTCATTCATGTTTGATGGCGGACTAGTCGAGTGGACTGACGGTCAACGTTACTACAATACGGCTATTCCGATTCCGAATATTAACGCTACCTTGCCGCAAATCATTGCCAATGACGCCGATAGCATAGGTTACCAAGTTATTGGTGCTAGCACGGCTTGGGATCGAAGCGTATTAACAGTTGAACAACAATCAGATGGACAGATATTATCTGGAACCAGCCGTTTAGTCGGTGATTTCCTGCAATTCCGCATCCAGACAGATAGGTATCAATTAGGGGAAAGTTATAACCTTGGTTTGTTCAATACGCCGCTAAATATCGTCAATGGTGCTGACGTTAAGTTTGATTTGCCATGGTCTCTGGCTACTCAAGCGCTATTCAATACCGACGTTGCCAGTGTCGCTGGGCTAACTCCCGGTATCGGATTGGCAAATGTCGCCACCCAGTTCACGCTAGTGGGACAAAACCTACACCTTCTGGAGAGTTTACAGCTCAATGGTATCGATATACCAATGCCAAGTTGGACGCTTGATCCCAGTGGCACAACACTAGACTTTACCGCGACATTAACTGAAACGGGATTCTTTAACCTTGTATACGTTCAAGCAGGACAGAGTACTGTGCTGCCGCTAGCAGTGAATGTCATGCCGGGTTTAAGTGTGACCTCTGTTAGTACCAATCATGTTGGCGCTGCCGATCAGGTAAGCGATGCAGGTGGCACCCAAATCGATATTATAGGTCAGGGATTACAGGGCGCGCTCAGTATTCATTGGATCCGTAATGGATCTATTGAAGCAATAAATGCAAGTAACGCTGTTGAGTTTGTTCGTATCAATAGCGGTGTGAGACTGATATCACCGGAAGCTCAGGCTAATACACAATATCAACTGGTATTGGCAAAAGAAGATACAACAGAGCAATTGGCGTTAAATCAACTTCTCAATGTTGTAGACGATACGCGTCCTGCGTTGCAAAGCTTGCAGTTATTCAGCTCAGAGCAACCACTGAAACTGGTATTTGATGAAAATATAAGTGCACTGAGCGTCTCAGTCGTTGCGATTGCACAAGATTATTCGAGCGGTGGCAGTCAAGATGTGACTGCCGACTTTGAATTGTTGGTTCGTGATAAAGCGCTTCAATTGGGTCTTAAAAATAATCGTGTGCTGGCTAATAATACTAATTATCAAATAGTGATCGCTAATATTATCGATGATGCTGGCAATTTAAGCCTAGATAGCAATATTGCTGCCGGTAGGTTTAGTCTGATTAACGGCACAGGAAGACAAAGTATTACTTCCAGCGATACCTTGGCGCCAGTGGAACTGTCGTTACGCCGTGGCAGTGACAATCAACCGGTAGAAAGCGTGTTAACCCTTACCCGTGGTCGTCAATACGAATTCTTAGCAAGCGCTACAGACAACTTGTCAGCCCTAGCGTCATTGCGACTGGAATATAGACTTTCCAAGGACAATGGTTTGACGTTCGGGCCATTATTGCCTCTGTCCTACAATAGCTCGAAAGGTAGTTTCGCGTTTACCTATAACGTATTGAATTCCGATGACAATCTGGCCTTTATCTTGAGTGCGACCGATGAGCAAGGTAATAGTGACCAACAGACTTTTGCGATATCGGTTATCGATCCGCAGCTTAACGTGTCTGCTTTATTTACCACTCCAATTCAAGTGGAAGAGTTTTCCAGTGCCGATATTCAATTCGACGTTAGTGGTGACGTTGACTTGATCACTCAAGTTGAAATGCGCGTGGCTGATCGTTGGTATGTGGCAGGTATCACCGCAGATATCCAACCAGACGCAATCACGGCACGTTTGTCATATGCGAATCCGAGTCTTGCACAAATCAATCCTGAGACCGAAATTCCAGTTAGATTACGCATTTCTTATGGCGCTAATTCCCCTCTGATTGCAGATGGCAGTTATGTGCTTGAACAAGATATTACACCGCCTGAACTTAACATAGTGTCACCTAGCGACGGTGATCGCATTGTGCTTAATGAAACTGCCGATATATTGATGCGTACTTTTGACCGATTTGGCATCACAAGGGTTGAAGTGAGTGTTAACAATGGAGCATTTACTCCAATTGCCGATCCGTCTCGTTTTCAGTATGTGCCTACCACCTTAGATCCAGTTAAAATTGTTGCCCAGGCTTTCGATCCTAACGGTAACGCAAGTAATCAGGTTCAAGTCCTGTTGCAGCCCTACGATGCTGATTTGGGCGAACCAGAATTGAAGATTTTTGCTCCAGCTAATGGAGCAGACTTTAGGGAAGGGGAAACCATTACGCTTGATTTGTTAATGCGCGACCTCACATCTGCAGAACTGTATTTTGACATTGGCGGTAACGAGAGTTTAACCCCAATAACAACCTTAGTCAGAGATGAGGGCGAGCCAGAAAGGTTTAGTCAAACTGTAGATCTACCCCTGACCGGAGAGAGTACCGTCATAGTGGTCAGATTGAAGGCGCAGGGCCAACAAGTCAGAACCTTTATTAATGTCCTCAAAGATGAAGGCATTGAAAATGATCCACTACTTAGTTTGAGTTCAAAAAGCCAGATACTAACTGGCAGTCACTTGTGGTTGAGCGCCAGTGCACCGGCACAAATGGATGATTTTAACTCGGCTTCTGAGTTGCAAATCATAGATCCTTCACCTGGCTCAGTAACAGAGTCATTGTTGATGGACGGCATTGCCCGCAATTACCAAGTGACTCAGCAAGCTTCACAAAACGAAGTGCTACAAGTTAATGCAATCTTAAGGGACAGATCCAATCATGAGCGCAGAGTTGCGGTCGACATCCAAAAACTGGCGTATTTTGCTGATACCGCTACAACATTGTTTAGCCCATCCGATGATGATGAAGTTGTTAGCGAGTTTGTAACAATTCCGGGCCTGACAGCGGCTGGAGATGATGTGTTATGGGCAGTAAATCAACGACAAGGCGGATATAGAATTGAAACCACGGCAGGCCTAGTGTTACAGCAAGCTGAGGGCAAAATTCAAGGCCTACAATTTAGTGGCAATAGGTTGTTGTTTGAAGAAATTCGCAATGGCAATCACTATATTGTCATCTATGAATTACTTGAAAGTGGCTTTGCAGTATTGCTTAACAAACAATTCTCAGGGGATTTACTGGGTCTCTCAGGCAACATCGTTTATACCCAATATGGTAAGCAGTTTAATGCCCATTTGATAGCGGGTGATGAATTAGTCAATGTAATTGGAACACAAATTGACGAGTTGATTACTGCAACCTATGTGCAAGCCGGCAGGTTGTATGTGCTTAGCGAATCAGGATTATATGGTTTTGCCGTCGGCGCGCAAACAACACCGCATTTGGAACAGGTTTTTTATACGTCACTTGCCAATAAACAAGGATTTTTTGTGCAAGATGATCAATTGTTGGTGTGGGACGGCACTTTACTTGAACAATATCAACTTAGTGCAAATGGTCAATTGGCAAATGTCACTCAGATTGATGCGCAAGGCGAAGTAAGCGACGCATTTATAGATGGTGACTTAGTGTGGTTATTGTCAAACGGACCTTTTGCTGATTTAACATGGCAAGCGTTTTCTCATTCCAATCGTGTAGGAATGTTGCAAGGCATTGAAAAATCACACTTTGTTAACGGCAGTGTGTACGAGTTGCGTGCTAGTCAACTTAAACGCAGAGCACTACTTGCACAAAGTAGTAGCGCTAGCATATTGCCTAACGTAGTCGAAAAGCCATTCGGTGTATTGCTTACTGGGTTGGTGAAAACAGCTACCTTGGGTGGTACGGATGTACACTTCGTTGACGCATTAAACAACAGATTGGCTGCATGGAAGGTCATCGACAGTGGGACCGCAGCTTGGTTTGTTCCCAGAACAACCCAAAATCAAGGTGATATTTTTGTAGTGCGTACTGACAGGTCTGGATTTACTGACAAAACGGCGCTTAACATAGATTTGACCCTGCTCACTGAGTTGCAAACGCTTATCCCAGCGGACAATGCCAGTCTGACCAAAGGTGCTAGGATTGCTTTATTGCAAGCTGCCCAAGAAAACGCTCGAATTAACAGCTTAAGCATTGAACAAAATAGTGAAGAACGCCCATTGGCCATGGTTGATCCCAGCACAACGGTGCAGTGGCAATCCTTGTCAATCACTGACCCCAGTGCTTTGTTCAGTGTCAATGCAAATACACAGGCGCAACCAGCGGTTTCGTTTAACTTGATTGACAACGTAACAACCAGTAACACTGTGACTATCGCCAAACCGAGTAATAACGCCTTGCTGACCGCTGGTCAGACAGTGAATTTGGAATATCAGGTAACAAACCAAGATGTGGAGCAATTTGCTTTTGTTGAAATCACTTTTAGTGATTTTAATCGGGTGGTAATCGATCGTGTCAGAAATGAAGCAGTACAAGGACAATTGAGCTTCAGAATGCCCTCTAGCACTGAACTTCAAACCTACTTTATTGAAGTGCGTGCTTATTATGGCGCTGATTATCAATTCAGCCGTCAAGAAATTGGTGTGAGGGTAAGGCCGTCACAGGATCTTACTGAATTAGTGCTAAGTGGCGTGCCCTCCAGATCTCTGCCTGGTGCGCAAATTAATGCAGCAATATCTGTGGTGCCTGAAGGTTTTAGCAGCCGTATTGCGGTATTTGATGAATCGCAAAACTTATTATATTCAGCCGACCAAACACTTAGTTTTACTGTTCCGGAGACAGTTACACAATTATCTGTATTAGCGACTTTGGATGATGATAATGGCGATGTTCAACAGGTACAACGTCAGATAAACATTGTTGAACCTTTCCGTCTTGAGCAATCTCTAGCTCAACAAGTATTTGATGTTGCCCTGCAGGATATTAATGGAGCCTGGTTTGCCGATCAGTATCGCTTGTTTGATATCAATGGCCAACAACGTGCTGTGTTTGATGCAAATGTGACTGCCATGAGTTACCTCGGTGATCGTATTCTCGTTGCCCTTGAAAATATTGGAATTGCCATTGTAGATCCAAGTAATGAGTTTGCTGAACTGGGTAATATATCACTCGGCGGATACGTTACAGACATAGTAGTGATAGATGAAAATGTTGTTGTAACTATTGATGGCAAAGTCACAGTGTTAAACGCATCGGGCAATGCGCTTAGCGAAATTCGCACAGTGGATTATTCCAGCCAGGTTATCGGTTTGCATCGTTATCAAGATTCCTTTCTGGTGCACACCCTAGCGGGGCTTTCGCTGCTAGATAACAGCTTTAGCGAAATAGCGCAGATGGTAGGAGAATTTAACCAAATAGCGGTGATTGAAGCGGACATATTTACCTTCAACGCAGATGCTAGCCTCACCCACATAGATGGCTCTTTTAACGCACAGACGTTCGACTTGAACGTAATTGCCGATAGTGTTTTACCGCTCAGTGGCTATTTATTGGGCTTTGATGCCCTGTCACAAAACGTTTCGGTTGTGGATGTGCGAAATCCTGATGTGCCGGTTAATATGGGAAGCTTGGCTTTGTCTTCTCGTGACATAGATGTGAAACCTGTGATAGCCAATGGCAAGCTGTGGTTAGGAGGTATTGAGGGTAGCTCGCTGGAACTACTGCCTAACGATAATGCTGCTGAATTACTTTATCGCTCCGAGCGCGCCCGCGGCTTTGTCAGTCAGGTGGATGTCTATGGCGGTAAATTTATTGCTGCTGCCGATGCTTATGGTGCTGTGACCTATCAAACTGATCTGCTGGGCCAGTGGCAGACTCAGTTATACCCAGTCACGCCATATGCAGAGGTGATCAATGATGTTGCCGCGATGCAAGAAGGCACCTATCTGCTACAAACAAACTTGCAACGTGTCGTGCGCGTTGATCAAAATGATACAAAACAGATCCTATTGTCCGGTCA
>JAWUXW010000202.1:0-10668 GCA_034111125.1 Paraglaciecola sp. | reverse complement strand
TAAATCGTTGAATGCAACTACTTGTAGTCATTTTATAGTCATTCTCCGAATCATTGAACGCAATAAGCGTGTATTTCTATAATCGATGCGTCGGTCGTTAGGGTACTTAAATTGTGGGTTCCCTAAATGAAGCGGTGTTACGTCAGCAGTACCTAGGCGTATAAGTAGCTCTAGGTCAATTATCCGAATCCGAGGTGCCTGCACCGTATGCTTCGCAGTAAATTGGTTCACAAGGACAGAAAATATTTCATTGCTAGCGTTGGCGGTTTAAAACTGGCCGCTGCGCTTTAACGCCATGTATTCATTAAGTAACCCATGGTGCATAGTCTTGGCTGGGCTATCAATAATAAAAATGCCTTCATTTTTTAGCTGCTGCAGTAGAGAGTGGCGTTGGTTAACATAATCAATAGCGCTGCTGTACTGTAATGCATCTTCCATACTTTCTACCGCCGTATGCATGATTTTTTCTACCGCCGTTTCCTGAATGCTTGCAACCATTACCAGGTGATGACGGCTCAGCAACCTAGTAGCCTCAAGTAAATCCATTTTAGCATTATTATTAACATTGGTGATAATAATAATTAGCGCTCTTTTTCTTTGTTTGCTGATTACTTTTTTGGCGGTGGTAATATAATCCGCCGTATTGAGGCTAGTGTGTAAGTCATAAATGCCGTTTAGAATGGTATTAATACTGTGCGGACCTTTAACTGGGGAGATATAGCGCTGCTGGCCAGCAAAAGTCATGGAGCTAACAGAATCACCATTACGTAAAGCCACATAACTTGATAGTAGTAATGCATTTAAACAGTGGTCAAAGTGGCTGAGATCGTCATCTTTACTGCGCATATTACGGCCACAATCTAACAAAAAAAGCACTTCTTGGTCACGCTCATCTTGGTATTCTCTAGTAATAAGCTTTCTTCTTCTGGAGGTGGCCTTCCAATCGACATTTTTAAGTGAGTCGCCGTTACGATGGTCTCTTAACTGGTGAAAATCTGTACCCTGTCCTCTTCGTTGCACCTGATGTAAGCCAAGCTGTTGCGCTTGGTGTTTATCATGTAAAGCGCTAAGATGGGCGATAGATAAAAAATCAGGGTATACCTTAACTATTTTATGGTTGTTGAAAATTTGTTTTACATTCCATAGTTTTAAGCGGCTTAGTAATCTTAATTCTGTTTCGGCTAAGGTGATGTCGCCGCGTTTAGTGGCGGTAATGTGATAAGTAATAATTGTTTTTTGATTGGATAAGAGGGATAAAGTAAAAGGGAGTTTCTCTTTGGTCTTAAGCTCGGTTGGAAGGTGTTCTGCAATTTCTAAAAAATGATTGTTTTGGGTGCGGTTAATAACTTCCAAATGAATCGCTTGGGTTTTCCCGATTGAGATGGAGCTTGGCAAGCTACGTCTTATAGAAAAAGTAGCGGGGTTCTTATAGCAGTTGAATAAATCTAATAAAAATATAATGCCGGTCAGGAGACTTATAGAAAACCATAAGCTGCTTAGGTTGCTGGTATGCTCATAGTGATTAACGCGCAATATTGCGGTTATGAGGGCCAGTAATAGTAGCCCACAAAGGATAAATATTGCGTATTTGCTGGGGCGCATTATCAATTACTCGTGTGGTGCTGACACGGTTTCTAGTAATTGTAATATCAACTTGTCTGCATTCATGCCTTCAATTTCCATGTCCGCAGTCAGTCGCAGGCGATGCCGTAATACGGGTAAGGCAACGGATTTGATATCATCGGGAAGTACAAAGAAATTGTTGTTTATCATGGCTTGCGCCTTTGCGCAGCGGATCAGGGCGATGGAGGCTCGAGGGCCAGCACCAGATAGCAGCCCTGGGTGGTTACGTGTAGCCTGACAAATTCTGACTGCGTATTCGATTAGTTTGTCGTCAATGGTTTGTTGGGCGCAGGATTCTTGTAGTTGCTCCATTTCATCTCTGTCGATAACCGCTTTTATATCAAATGCTTGGTTGGCATGTGTGGTAGCCGTTCTGGCTAAATTAACTTCATCTTCCAGCGAGGGATAATCAATATATATTTTTATTAAAAATCTATCGAGTTCAGCTTCTGGTAGAGGGTAGGTACCTTCGTGCTCTAAAGGGTTTTGCGTGGCCATCACCATAAAAGGTGTGGGGGTGGGTATGGCTTTGCCTTCAATGGTAATTTGTCTTTCTTGCATCACTTCCAGCAGAGCTGATTGGGTTTTTGCAGGAGAGCGGTTGATTTCATCCGCCAATAAAAAATTGGTGAATGCCGGGCCTTTCCTGATGCGGAATTGTTCGGTTTTCATGTCGTACATGGCATGGCCAGTAATATCGGCGGGTAGCAAGTCGGGAGTAAATTGCACTCGGCTAAATTGACCGTTAATAGAGGATGCTAGGCAACGTGCCAGTAAGGTTTTACCTAAGCCTGGAACGCCTTCAATTAACACATGGCCGTTAGCTAGTAGAGAAATTAATACTTGATCAACAACCTTCTCCTGGCCTATAAAGTATTGGCTTATATTGGCTCTTAGTTTTGCTAGTGTGCTGTTTACAGGAGTGATGACTTCTTCGTGAATACGGGTGTTTTCAATTTCAATGGTCATAATTGTTCCCTCAGTTGCTGTAATAACCGGATTAGAGTAATGAATTCTTGTTCGTTAACGCTGCTTTGGCTATAGAGTGCGTGAAATATTTCTTGCTCGGGATATGAATGTTTTTGTGCAAAAAATTTACATATGGAATTTCTATCAGTTGCTACCTGTTGCTGGGCGCTGTTTTGAAGTTGCTTAAAAAGATCTTTACGTAGCGTTTCCAGCGTTGTTGCACTTTTTTTCATTCGCCAGAGATATTCACCACTAGCTAATAGATGCTCACTAAAGGATCTACGTGCTGTAGAGGTAAGCTCAAGCATAGGGCCAAACCGTTGACCGAAATGCCAGAGAGAAAAAATAATAATCAAAAAGAAAGTTGTAGATAATTCGGGGGCATTTTGCCATAGCAATGTGAATAGATTGGGAATTTGTGAGCCGTATAAGATAACGACTTTAGAGTTTTTCCCGACTAGTACTGAAAGTAAGTAGGCATGATCGTGGTTGGCAATGGAGTGGTTATTCCAAAGGCGGTTACTGGATAAAACCGACAGTAACCCATCGCCATGATTAAACTGTATAAATTGTATCCCGTTGTCATCGTGCGCCCAATAGCTAGGCGTGTAGTCCGCAGATTCGGTGTTGTCTATGGACTCTTCATAATCATTGATATAGGGGTGGTGTAAACCATGAGAGCTAGAGAGTGCTACCTGAATACTACCTTCAACATTTTTAAAGTGTAGTTCAGTTAACATCTCTGATTCTTTTTTCTCATCAGACGCAGTTAACTGCTCGCCAAAACGTTGAATGTTTTCTTCTGTTTTTTCTGTTTCTTCGATTTCTTTGGGTTTAGTATCCTCTCGCGTGATAGAAAAGAGTGAGAGGAGAGGATCCTCATCACCATTTTTTTGAGCCGAGACTATAATATGGCCGCCATTGCTCATCCAACTTAGTAATTGTTGTGCCTGTTTTTTGCTAACTACTTGTCCGGCATGGCTAATAAACAGGGTGTGATATTTTGAGATATCTATATCACGATCAAGTTTTTGCGTGGTAAAAACTTCAGCGCCACTGCTGTTAAGGTATTGTTGCGCAGCTAAGTATGGGTTTTTGCGAGCCAGGGGACTCGGGCCCGTATCAATTTCTTGATAATAGGGTTGCATGACAGAAAACCATAATGTGGCAGCCAACTCTATGAGTAGCACAAACAATAAGCAGCAGATCCGGGTGGTTTTATTCGGCATCAAATAACTCCGACCAGTGCTTACATAAGCGTTCTCCTGCTGATGAGCTTGGCGTTCCGTGAGCGTAGGCAACCAGTAACCAGCATTGGGTGATGTCTTTTACAAAGGGCGTCAATGATGGTGTGTGTTTCGATGAATAGACGAGGCTGGCACATTCCTGCTCGGTAAAACCTTCTCTAAAATCAAAGTTGTAATGGTGAATGAGTCTTGAGAGCAGCGCTCCATACATTAGAGATAATGCGTCTCTATATTTTTTGTCTTGCCATAAAGCCAAAGTGCGTTGTGATACATTTTTGGTGTCCTGCTCTTTATCGATGGCTAAGCCAAATAATACCTTGGGCTTGGTTTTAGTCTGTCTTTGATGCTGGAACTTACCTTGGTTAGTTTTAAGCCAGTTTAGGCATAGCAAGACAATATATATTATTATCACCGAAGCAGTGAGCCATAACAGTATTTCAACGATTTGACTGAAGGTAATACCGTTAGTGCTATTATTGGGTGAGCTATCGATATTAGCTTCTAGCCAATCCGCAAAAGCTTTTAGTTTTTTTATCAGCCATGAGTCATCTTCATTCTCATCGCGATCTTCTGAATTCCTCAGTTTATGAAGTAGAATTTTTTTGTTGTTGACGAAGTCTGTGCTGTTTTTTATTTCTGTGATCAAATTTTTGGCGTCGTCAGCTTTGTTAATGTCATGAAATTTTACAGCGGGGGTTGCTATAGAAATGATTGTTTGTTCAAGCTCTACGGGCTTGTTGTTTAATGCCTCCTCGGCAATTACTTTGTTACTCAGCATACTAATGGGCGATAGAGTTAAAAAAATAATCAATGCTACAGTGCCTGCGCTCGTTGAGGCTGTAGTTGATATTGATGGGGATTTTTTAAATCGTGATGCCAAGATTCGAAATTGAATTTCAATATCCCAACCTTCTAATAAAATACGTCGGTTAATATAAAGCATAAAGCCGGCACAGATATAAAAAGGAGCGATTAACGCCATGCATAGGTAAGTTAAAGCATTGCCTACATAAAGAGAGGTAATACTTTGTTGTTCAATCATTTTCCAGTAATCAATATCAGCTTCGTTGGGAATTAACATAATAATAAATGCGTAAATGCCCAATACTAAAAAGAGCTCAAAATGTGCGCAGCATATAGTCAGCCATCCCGGAGCAGAGCCTGCGTTTTGAGTTAGATTGTTAACGCGCTTTCTATAGTCTGCACCGCTTAAACCTTCCAGAACCATTACCGGTTGTACAAAGGAGCGGGCAACGGTTATGCGCTTATATGTTAACCATGGGAAAAAGCTTTTACTTAATAGAGAGGGGTAAGCGCTTAAAAACTCTTTACAGCTCATTTTTTCCGCGAATATGGATTTACTAATAATGAGAAGTGGGCCGCGGTCCCAAAAAGGTTTTAGCCACCAAATAATACCGGTGCTCATTAGCAGATATTCTTTAGGTAAAAATTGCGAAAAAATAAATAGGGGAAAGCTAATTAGCATCCAGCTAAATATTAACGGTAGATAGTTTTCTCGGGCGATTAGAAACCCTAGGTCTATGGCAGACCATGCCTTTCTGTGCCTAGGGTTAATGATTAACTGGCTAATATCCATGGCTACAGCTTAATGCTCTCTTTTTCTAAAGGTCAATATCAATAGCGGTACGCAGACGATTATCCATAAGCCAATACCCACACTATATTTTATGGTGTTGCTAATAGTGGTGCTGGAAGACCAAAAAGCTTCAAGAAATGCGGCAATTAATAGCATAATAAATGCACCATACATTAATTTTATACAGCTGCTGGCTGCCAGGCGTATAGCGAGTAAGCGGCTATATGAGCCAGGTATAAGAATGGAACCGCCTAGCCTTAAGCCCGCGGCACCACTGATGGCAATAGCGGTGAGCTCAAAAGAACCATGGCCAATGACAAAAGGAAAAAAAGTACTGTAATATCCGATGTCTGCCATGTATCCCATCACTGCACCTATAGCTAGGCCGTTATAAATTAAAAAAAACAGCGAGCCTAAGCCTGCTAGTGCTCCTGTCGCGAAGGTTCTAAAGGCAATGCCTATATTGTTATAGATATAAAAACCAAACATTTCAATATCGGTGCCGGAATCCCTTTCTCTGCCTAATATTCTGTTTTCAGGGCTGTACATACTATCGAACGCTCGTACCTGTTCTGCTGGATAGATTGAATACACCAAATCAGGGTTGAGGTAACATGCTAGTGCAGTAAGCCCAAGAGGTAAAAAAAATAGAATAAAGCCTGCAAGCATATACCAGCGATTTTCATGAACGGTGTTGGGAAAATCTTTAAAGATGAAATCTAAAAATTTAAGCTTAAAGCTGTTGCGCCCTTTATAAATTTGGCTGTGTAGTTTGTTCGCTAGTTGGCTTAAATTTTCAATTAGGTGGTAGCTGTATTGCCTTTCTATAGCTAGAGATAGTTGATAGCAAATGTCTTTGTAGAGAGCAGGAATTTTTGTGCTAAGTTTATTGTTAAGCCGATGTTTCTTGCTTTGAGTTAAAAAGTGTTCGATGTCCTGCCACTGCGGACTGTAATTTTTTTCAAAATCCTGCTGTTTCATCTTTTGCCTATTAAGCCTAAGCCAACACCGTGTAAATATTCAACCGAATTGTCACTATTATGTTGGTGCCAGCCATAGGTGATTTGGGCAAGCTCCAGTTGCCGGGCTTGGGATAATTGTCTGTGTCTATAGGTGAAGTTCACAATGGCCCGTTGTTCAGCTAGGGCCAGCGGTTCGGAAAGATACTGCGACTTGGTCTCTGGCAAACTATGTTGATTCAATTGTTTTTTATAGATAACCAGAGTGCCGGCTGCATAATCGCCTAGGCGTTTAAATTCTTTATTAGTTAGCATGCTAATAAGTCCGATAACATTAGCAAAGGGCAAAAAATCTACCGCCCTTAAAAGGTTTCTGATGATAGATGCTTCCCAATGAATGGGCGTTAAGGAGGCATTGACGACTTGAAGGTTGAATTTTTTTTTGCCGGGGGTTTGACCATCGGCTAGCACTTCAAAAAAAACAGGGTAAAACCATTCCATAGCAAAAAGGCAAATAAGAAAAACCCCGTGCCCAACATTCCCAAGCCATATCAGCAGTAAGTAAATGACCAGTGAGGCAGCGAAACGGATGGTTATGTCTATGCAGTATGCTAATGCCCTTACCGTCGGGCCCGCTAGTTCTGCAGTTAAATCTATGCCTTCTGGCACTTCAACAGAAATAGCGTTGTCAATTTTAGAGAGGCTTAACACAATAGGCTTAATTACATGCTAACTAGGCTAAAAAATATAGAGGGGCTTAGCCCTCTATGCATCATTTTGTATTAACTACGTTGATCGTGAGCTTCATTGATTTTGTAGTTGATATATAACAAAGAGAAAAAGAATGTTTTTATACCGCCCCAGCGCTCGGTTTTTAATAGGTCATCACATATACGGTTACGCATTTTATAAAGCACTATGTAAAAACAAACTGCTCCAACAATAGAGCCTATGCTATTAACTATCGCGAATGTAGTCATAAGCGCTGCGTCATCGGGAGCCATGGCGGTATAGGCTTGAAAAGCCCAAGAGAGTAGCGTCAGCCCTAAGTAAATATGTAGAAAAATAGTGGGGATTTTATTTTCAATCAGTGGGTTAAGCTTGGCAAGACGATTATATTGCCAGTAAATCATATAGATGCCTAAGGTAAGTATTGAAAACAGCAGGACCAGCCAGGTGCTGACTCTAGGTAAACCTTCAATGGAGTCAGAGTTAGTTTCGATAACTTCAGCGGTAGGACTGGTGTAGGGATTTGTCATGATACGGTTCTCTCTCTATTATTATTGTCACCATCATATCCGCTCAGCGCCGCAAATAGAAGCTAAAACTCCAGACATATATATGTTCCGCCCCGTATACAAGACAAAAGCTACCCGCAAAAAAAAGGCTTACTTCTATACGCCCGGCTTTTGGGGGATGGTATTTAAGCCTCTGGCTATGATGAGAGTCGCGTATATTTGCCTCATCAAAACTTCCTGATATGTAGGTTTACCTTTTGCGCCATCACTCGAGTTTTATTTACCTAATTGGTTTGTAATGGCGTACCGTTAAATTCTTAGGTTAAGGTTAGTTTGCCTGACTTCTATTGACGTCACTCATTGGCTTCGCTGATACCGAGCAATGTAGTTTTACCGCTGGTAAAATACGGCCGCAGCATCACACCGCAAGACTTCGAGTTGCGTTTGGGTAGGGATTTGCTGTGGCGGTCGAGGAAGTGACAATGTTTGTAGCCATTCGCCTAATGAATCGAATACAAAAACCGGTTGTTTACGTTCCATTATTGATGGGCGCTAGCTAAGGGGCAGCTTTGCGTTTAATCAATATGCTGTTGATTTCATTAGAGGCGAGAATGCTACGGGCTTTCGCTAGTTTGGAGCGTGATGTAAACGGCCCTACCATGACTCGGTGCCATTCTACTTGTTGTTTGTTGGTGTTTTTTTCGGTTGAGGCGGCTAAGTTGAGTAGTAAGAGGTTTACCCTTAGCCGATCGGCATCGGCGGCGTGTTTAAATGAGGCAGCTTGTAGCCAATAAATAACATCACTTTTTTGGGGTGTATTGTCGATGACTTTAGCGTCAACTTCGACCTCGTGGCCTTTGAGGATTTCATAAAAATCAAAGCGCACCTGAGAGTTTTTTTCTTCTGGATGTTGAACCTCGTCGTTTACCTTTGCAGGCGCAGTGTTTTTTTGCTTGGAGGTTTTATTTGATAGTTGGTTTAGAAATATGGCGAAACAGATTAAGACGATACCGATGAGCAACCATGCCCAAAAGGGCGCTTTCTTCCGTGGTGCAGAGGTGTTGCGTGAATTAACTTTTCGCCTGGCGGCTTTGGGCGCTACCGTTTTTTTACGCGGCCTTGGTTTAGTCGATGAAGATCTCGTCGGCGAAGGTTTTTTGTTAGCGAAGTCTTGAGCCATTTGGGTTCTATATAGATGATCGGTATGGATGAAGCAAAACGGGATTATACCTCAAGTGTTAGCTTACAGTAGACCGTTAGCAGTTTACAGGAGAAGCAATTAAACACTCGACAAGATCTTTTCTGGTTATGTCAAAGTTTTGCTAGCGGTTAGCTAACCGCTAGCCATCTCGCGGATCAACATCAATTAACCAATGTAATCCTTTGGGCGCACGCTGCGGTTCTAGTTGCGGGCAGAGTTGCGCTAGTAATGTGTGTAGTTCAGAGCGGGTTTTGGCTTTGATTTGCAGTTGGTAGTAATAGCGATTATTGCGTTTTTCTATAATCGCCGCCAATGGCCCTATGTATTGCAAATGCGTGCTTGGAGCTTGTAGGCGTTCGGCGAGGCGGCGTGCTTGTTGCAGAAAGTTCATCGCCATCGCGGGTTGCTGTGCATGGCAGCGTAGTAAGGCAAGGTATTGATAAGGCGGCATATCGCTTAAGCGGCGCTCAGCCAATAACTGCTGCGCTAAAGCAGGATAGCCTTCATCGATCAATTTTCTGAGTAGTGGGTGGTCACTAAATTGGGTTTGTAGTAATACTGTGCCTTGATGTTTTTCTCTGCCTGAGCGCCCAGCGACTTGGGTTAATAGTTGTCCCATGCGTTCTGAGCCACGAAAATCACTACTAAAAAAACTATTGTCTAGCCCGAGAATAACGGCTAAAGATACATTAGGGAAATGATGTCCCTTTGCGAGCATTTGGGTGCCGACCAAGATGCAGGGTTGATTGCTGGTGATAATCGCTAATGCAGCTTCTAGCTCGCCTTTACGGCTAATGCTATCGCGGTCAATACGTAAAATGGGCACATCGTTAAAAACCTGAGCCAGCTCTTCTTCACTGCGTTGTGTGCCTTGCCCTAGTGCTTGTAAGCGGACGCTATGGCATTGAGGGCATTGCTTTGGAATAGGTGTTTTCGTATCGCAGTGGTGGCAATGGAGTTGTTGATGATGGTGAGAAAGCTTGTGTAGCGTCATGCGGCTATCGCAGTGGTCGCATTGGCTTATCCAGCCGCAGTCCTGACAAATGAGTGTGGGTGCATAACCACGGCGGTTAATAAAGACCAGCGCTTGCTGTTGTTTTTCAAGGGTTTCCTTGATGGCACTGATGATGGTCGGCGATAGTTGGCTATCTGCGGAATCAATGCAGCTAATCATCGGTAGTTTGGCGGATGTTGCTCGTTCGGTTAAGCGTAAGTGACTAAAGCGTCCGCTGAGGGCATTGTGCAGTGTTTCTAGCGCGGGCGTGGCGCTGCCTAAAATAATAGGAATATTTTTTTTCTGTGCGCGAATAATGGCAGTATCTCTAGCCGAGTAGCGGACGCCATCCTGCTGTTTGTAAGATAGGTCGTGTTCTTCATCGACAATGATTAGGCCTAAATTCGAGAGTGGTGTGAATACGGCAGAGCGAGTGCCGATGATGATTGCAGTGTTATTTTCTTTGGCGTCTTGCCATGCGATAAAGCGTTGTTTATCGCTGATGCCTGAGTGCAATGTGGCTATAGCCACATTAAAACGCTGTTGAAAGCGCTGCACGGTTTGCGGTGTTAGGCCAATTTCGGGCACCAGTACTAGGGCTTGTTTACCTGCTTTTATGACCTTTGCAATGGCTTGTAAGTAGACTTCAGTTTTACCACTACCGGTAATGCCATCCAATAAATAAGCGTTGAAACTGTTTAGATCAATGGCGTTGAGTGCGTCAGCTTGTTCTGTATTTAAAGGTAATTCTGGCGTTGCTATTAGCGTTAAGTTTGGCGTGAGCTTGTCTTTTTCTAATCCCTCATTTTCGCCCTTAGATTTTTTTACCGTAGTTTGTTC
>JAWUXW010000201.1:0-11107 GCA_034111125.1 Paraglaciecola sp. | reverse complement strand
AGTAACAGCGGATACAACGCCGAACTGGACTGAGATACTCTCCGAATTTAAAACGCAAATTGAGGCCGCACATTCTGCAGCTGTCAGCGTCACATTTAATGCAACGGACAGGACATTAATCCTGACGGCGAAAGCAGACGTTACAAGCTTTACATCGGTAAATAGTGTCGATGTTAAGTATGCGCAATTAGATGCTGGCGTCAGTATCGCTGATTTACAGGCATTACTTGCCGCGCAATTAGTGAATAATGGCGTGACGGTTAGCAATGATAGTGAAAGCATCACACTTCAAGCAGCAACAACAGGGCAAAAACAAGTTTCTTTGCTTGTCTTTAACCAAGACATCGATGTACTTGATTCATATAGTGTGATTGTGGACGGCAAATATTACACCACACCAGCAGTAACTCCTGCAGTAGAGGCTTCTCAAGGAGTTGTTACACAAACAATGTCAGCAAGTGCTACTGTTAAGCAAATTTCGACCTTAACCTTTGCTGATAATTTAACAACCGCTATTTCAGAAGGTTATTCTTACGAAATAACAGTGACCAGTGGTTCAACTGTAGAGACTTATATACTTGGCCCAAATACTGGTGATACTTGGGCTAGTCTACTGGCGGATGAAAATTCATTGGTGGATTTATTATCCAATTCTACAGTAGTGACGGCAACGGCAAACGCTAATTCTCGTGAGTTAACCATAACGGCCAGTGAAGATAATACTGCGTTTACGCTTGAACTAACGACAACAACGCTAGAAAAATCCACATCGACAGAAGTCTTTAATCGCATTGAGCAGTTGTTAGAAGCGGATGGCTTCGCTGTTACGACCACTACTACGGGTATTATTCAAATTGAAGGCGCGGCTAATAGTCAACCTTTTTCAATAGATTGGGCTGGTCAATTTACCGAATCAGATGCGAGCGGATCTGTGAGTGATGACCCGGGTGAGAGTGCGGAAGAAGTTCGTACTTTACAACTTAATACATCAGAACCTGTGCTCGAAGGCGATGTCTTTAATTTTGTGCTTGACGGTGTTCCTTTAAGTGTAACGGCCACTGCAGGCAATGATCATGAAGCTATTGTTGATAAATTGGTTTTGGCATTTAATGGCAACAATACGCTAAAAGCCAAAGTAATCGCAAGTAACTCAACTGATACCACTGGCGTTTTGACATTAACAGCTAAAGTGCTTAATACCTCGTTTACTCAACCCTCTGTTGTTGTAAACAGAACAGAAGTTATCGCTCAAGAATATATTGCAGGGACTTATATTTCGCAATCGGCGGGCAGTCTGCAACAACAAATTTCTAGTGTCACTTTCTCAGGGGAGGCGACCGCTGATATTACTTATAAAGTAACGGTAAATAATGTTCCTTATTCAGCGATAGGATCGAGCGGATCGAGTTGGGAAAGTATCCTTAGCAGCCTAGAAGCACAAATTAATGCTGGAAACGTAGCCACGGTTACATCGGTAGATGCAGCGAACCAAACAATGGTGTTAACAGCTGACATAGCAAACATTGCCTTTAGTGTTTCTGCGGATGCTGATATTCCTCAATTAGAGTCTACTGTTATTGATGACGATTATGTTCTGATATTACCTGTCCGTCAGGCAGGTAACTTTGCCCTAGAGGCAAAGGGATCGCTATCAGTTGTTGCTTTACCGACTAATGCGGGAGAAATCATTCAGCTTACTGCGAAGGATGACCTGGTGGTTGTTGAGGCGATTGATGTTGGGCTAGGTGTGGTTAATTTAACCGCCACTGAGGGGGGAATTGCGTTAGGTGGAGTGATAACAGCGAATACGCTTATCTTAAACGCAGAAAATAATGTGACGGCCAGCACTAATATTAATAATCTTAATATTAGTATGTCAGGCTCAGGTGATGTGAATATTACTCAGCAAGGCGACCTTGTCATTAGTGCATTGGCCCTAGCGGGCGGCGATTTATTACTCAATGTTGATGGCGATGTCACCATTAGTACATTTACCGGTGATGCCGGTAATGTCATCATTAATGCGACGGGGAAAGTAACATTTACCAACCTTACAGCAGCAGAAGTTGATAATATGACCATCACCTCTGGCGGTGATATTACCGGTAATATTAACACAGATAATTTAAAGGTAACGACGGATGGTATTGTTAGTTTGTCTAATACCGGTGCCGTGGTGGTTGAAGAAATCAATAGTGAAGGTAAAGCGATAACGTTGAGCGCTACGGGTGCGATCACCATAAATAGCACCTTGAACTTAGCAACGGATTCAGCGCTTTCGCTTTCAACGAGTAACGGAGCAATTTCAGTCAATCAAACCATTCATTCTAGTCTCGGGATTATTAATATCTCAGCTGCGAATGGTTTAAATTTTTCAGAGACAGCAGATATTACCTCAACTGGAGGTGTGTTAAGCCTTAATGCGGGCTCTGGTGCATTAACGATGGATGATCAAACCGTGGTTAATGCCGGTGCGGGGCAAGTAACGTTAGTTGCTAATAACGATATCACTTTAGGTAAAATTAGTTCTACTTACCAAGGGGATTTCACTGTTACAGCAACAAGTGGTGCGATTATAGATTCAGGCGATGGACAGCTTGATATTAATGCTGTTGATGCGAATTTGCTCATAACCAGTCTTTCTGGCATTGGTTCAAGCGATACCTTAGAAATCAATGTTGCTAGCCTTGATATTAGCAACACCAAAACTACGGGCAGTATTGAAGCCTCTGGTAATATTCGACTAGAAAATGAATCAGCGTTAACTATTCTTCAGGTCCAGCAGGACGCGACTGATGAAACAAATATCAGTACTATTGATGGCTCGATAATTGTTAATGGCACGGGTGTTAATACCACAACAGGATCTGTTTTCTTATATGCAGCTGGCGCAAATTCCTCTGTCAACCTTCAATCCGATATTACTACCACAACGGCAGAAGGGAACGCCGTGAATATTACGGCAGAAGGTGGCGATTTCATCTTAGGGGCAGGGATCCGAGTCACCGGCTTGGGCGATATTCGTCTCGCGAC
Organism: Paraglaciecola sp.; assembly: GCA_034111125.1. Classification (GTDB taxonomy): domain Bacteria; phylum Pseudomonadota; class Gammaproteobacteria; order Enterobacterales; family Alteromonadaceae; genus Paraglaciecola. The sequence goes on along the minus strand of JAWUXW010000201.1, from coordinate 8,074 downwards.
GCCCGCCGGCTCAGTATTAAATGAGCAAAATATTTTAACCAATACCGATTGGCGTTTGTCTGGGGCAAGTTTTGATGCAGAAATAGAATGGGCATTGTCGAATGGTAAATTTACGATTGATCAGTCCACAGGTGAAATTCGTACGGCGAAAATCCAGGATTACGAAGCCGTCAATCACATCGCCAATAATCAGGTACTACGCGCGGCTAACGGCGCTTATATTCAAACTCAAGGCCAATTGGTTATTACTGCCAAAGATAATATCGGTCAAAAAGTGTCTGGTTTTACCTATAGCCCAATGGCGATTGTTGTTGATGTGGCGGAATTAACCGTATCAAGTAGTGAGAGACAAAATATTTCTTTATTTGCGACGGGCGCGGTCGCGGTTGTTGAAGATACTAAGTCAACCGGTACGAAAGGTGGCAGTACAAATATTAAAACATTGGGTGGAAGTCAAACGATTTCTGCTTCTGTGGATGCCGGTGGTGAAGAGATTGTTATTGTTTCCAATCAGTTGGAAATAACTGAAAGTTTACGCTCTTCTGGCGCGATATTGGCGGTTAAACCTATTGATGTCGACCGTGATATTTTAATCGGTGATCTCACCAGCGGCAGTAGTTTTGTTGGGGCGAACCTCTTACATATTCAAAGCTCAGAACTGGCGCTGTTGCAGGACGGTTTCAGTGCTATCGTTATTGGTGATTATAATGTCAGTAGTAATATCTATATAGGAGATGAAACGAATAACAGCCAAGATGTTGTTTTTAATGATAATTTAATTCTGAGAAATACGGCGTTGGGCGGTAAGATTTATATTAATTCTAATTTAATCCTGAAAGGGGATTCATCCCTGGTTATTGATGGTTCAGGTCATACCGCGTATTTCTTAGCTAACTCAAGTTCTGACGCAAGTGTATTAATCAATGATTCCATCGAAATAACAGGCTCTGCTGGGACAAACCCGATTGTCATTACCGCCGGATCAGATGGTTCAGGTGAAATGCAACTAGGTAATAATTCCACGCATATCTTAAATGGTGATGGGGACGGCATTGATGATGAATTAAGATTAGTTACGCCCGATAACCTAGTTATCTATGGCACGGTGGGTAATACGGATGCTCTAGAGAAACTCACCATTGAAGGTGTTGCTGGGGATAACCCTAATAATGTGACCTTCCACAGTGAAGTCACCATGGATGGTGACTTGATTATTTATGCCGAAGGCACTGTGACATTTAACCAGGCGCTAACCATTAATAATGGTGGCGATCTGCTTATTTATGGTGCTGATCACGTTGTCTTTGAAAAAGGCATAAATCTCAATGGTGGCGGTAATATCCTGCTTGAAGGAGATGAAATTAGCTTGAAAGGGGGGCAAGAATCGATTATCGGTACGGGGACGCTAACCCTAAGGCCGTCAACAATCGGACTAAATATTGAGTTAGGAACCCCCCCATCAAGCGTCAGTGCAACTACCCTGAATATTGATAATACGGAAATTCAATCTTTTGCGGACGGATTTAGCAAAATTATAGTAGGCCATCAGGATTCTGGCACGACCCATGCGGATTCTTCCTCAGGTAATGTGCGACTGGGTGCGATAAACCAGTCTCAACAGCCTACCTTGCGTGATAATCTTGAGGTCTATGGTAATAATATTACAGTCGAAGATTATGCCAATGCCGACTTTACCCTTCAGGTGCTAGGTAACCTGACACTTGATGCAGTCAATAACATCACAATTAAAAATACCATTGAAGCAAGTAATGCTGATTTTACGGCACTCGAAGATATTATTCTTTATTCACAATCGGGTTATATTGCGCAAGAGAATGCAACCGGCGATGGCGTTAGTGATGAACTCATTATTGCAGATAACTTTGTGTTATCTGCGCAAGATGGCATTTCCCTGCTGTGGACCGCAATGAATACGCTCGATGCTATCAACACGGGTGATGGTGATATTAGAGTCCATACCCAGGCTTATGATTCTGTGGTTGATGCTAAAGACTTAAGCAGCAATGTGAACATTATCAAAGTATCTCAGACGGATGCAACGACAGGCAGTGAGATAACCTTAAGTACCGATCTGGGTGATATCCTTGTGTTATCTGCTGGCTCTGGCGTGACCACTGTCGGTAGCGGCGCTATTGCCTTAGTCGCGTCGTCAAGTGCGAATCAATCAGGTGAAGATCCATCATCATTAACTTATAAGCGTGTTGATGATGGCAAAACCATTACCGTAAATCAGGTTATTTCAACCACGACAGGCGCCATTATCTTATTAGCGGATGGACAAATCAGCAATGCATTGGCTGGGGTGATAAGCGCAACGGGCCCCGGAAATATCACGCTTACGTCGCAGTCTACTAATATTGACCAAAGTGGCAATGTGTTAAGCAATGCCGGCATGATTAGTTTCAACGCTGATACTCATATCGTCATGGCTGATGGCACTTCAACCAATGCAAGTTCGGGAGCTACTGGTACAGGTTCAGTGAGTTACATCGCGGGACAAAATATCAGTTTAAGCAGTGTCAATGCGCAAACATCTATCACCATGACGGCGGGTAACACTGCCGGAACGGGGGTGGGTCAAACGGGTTATATTCGCGCAATTTCTGGTTACAGCGGAACCCATAATATTTCCGGTGAAACCGCGACAGTGACTTTGTCTGCTGAATCTGGCATCGGCACTGATACTGTTGCTTTGAAATCTCAAATTGCAGGATTAACGGCAACCAATACAGTAAGTAGTGGTTTATATCTAAGTGAAAGTACTGATTTAGAAATTCTTGCGGGTGGTATTAAATTGTCGGGTACCGGAAGTGATGCAGTGATCACCCTGCTTGATGGTAGTTTGACGGCGAATGGCGAAATCCTTTTAAATGGTACATTGGGCAATTTGCACATTGATGCACAAGGTTCTGGAAGTGATCTGATCCTCAATGAAAATATCCAATCTACCAACGGTTCGTTAAGTTTAATTGCTGCCGATAGCCTTATTTTAGGAAATGGTACAGATAATATTTTAGTCTCCACGCTATTGGTCAATAAAACCATTAAATTGCTGGCTTCAGCGGGCGCGGTGACCATGGCAAATAACGCCAGTTTGCGAACCAATGCAGGCAATGTGCGTTTAGACGCGGGCACAAATGTCATCCTTGGTTTGCTAGACCTAAGAAGTGAATTGGATCGTAGTGTGACACCGGCGACGTTAACCGGGCAAGCAAGTTGGGGATCGGCCGCGATTGTTGCGGGTAGTGGCTCAATTACGGATGCAGCCGTAGATGGCGATACACTGGTTGATATTTATGCCGATAGCCTGCATCTCTCCACAGCGCTTAATATCGGTGAAGCGGAAGATCATCTTGAAACCGAAATAGTTACATTGGCGGCAAAAGTATCCGAGGGTGGTATCTATATTACCGAATCAACAGCGCTTACCTTAGCGAGTGTGACAGATGTTATTGTTTCTCAAATTGCGGCTGATGGCAGTTCAAGTGCAACAGTAGCAGGAGCCACGCTATCTGGCTTATCGGTTACAACGGATGCTAGTAATTCCGCTAATGATGACGTCGTGCTGGTTAATAAAACGGCTAGCTTAATCTTAGATCAAGCCGTAACGATTGCCGGCAATGGCAATATCCGTATTCAAAGTGAATCTGGTTTATTAGACATTAATCAAGCCATTACAACAGCAACCGGGCATATTACTATTCTCGCTAATGGGAATCTGGCTTTTGCTGCGGATGCCGATCTGTCTACGGGTAGCGGCGGCATCAGTGGCGATATTAATGTTCAAGTGACAGGCACTGATAATACGCTTACGATGGCTGATGGCACCCTCTTTAGTACCAATAGCGGTGAGCTTCGTGTGGCATCTACTGGCACCATTTCATTGGGTCAATTAGATGCACGTTCATCTGCAGATCGCAGTGGCGATACGCTTACAAATCAGAATGCCTGGGGCAGTGTTAGCATCATTAGTTCGAGTGGCGCTATTCTTGATGCGGGCACAGAGGGTAATACCTCCGTGGATATTTATTCCAATAATCTTCGTTTACAAGCAGCAGCGAGTATCGCTAACAATAATAAACATTTAGCGATAGAGACCATTCAGTTAAGTGCGTTAGCGACGTTAGGCGGTTTATATATAACAGAGCAAACGGACTTAAGCCTTGCATCGACGGCTGTCACAACATCTTTAGTGAAAATAGATGGTACGACAACCAGCTCTACTTCAATCGATGCCGCTCAAGATAACCTTGTTAGTGGTGCTAACTTGGTGCTCATTTCAAGTGCAGGATCTATCACGACTGCTGCAACCGGCGCGGTTAGTGCGGCGGGCAATCTACTTATCGCGGCTCAGGGTGCAACCTCTGATTTGACATTAAATGCATCGCTGACCAACACAGCAGGTCATTCTAGTTTACAAGCGGATAGAGACTTATTGGTCAATGCAAACATTAGTAATTCTGCATCGGCTAAAACCCTGGACTTACTTGCTGCACGCGACATCACGCAAGCAGATGGCAGCACATTAAGTACCAATGACGGCCATTTGCGCGTTGAAGCAACAGCGGGCACGTTAATCAGTGACAACATCAGTGCAGGTACGGGCAATATTGCCCTGATTGCGGGTGTCGATATTACCGCGATTGATGGGGCTAGTCTTATCAGCGGTAATGGCTTGCTCTTAAGTGCAGGCAGCGGCATTGGTAGCAGTGCCACTGTATTGAATACTACAGTCACTAGCATCACGGCTAATGCAGATGCGGACGGTTTCTTCATCACTGAAAGCAATGGCTTGATAGTTGATAGCGTTACGGTTACGGCGCAACGAGTGGATAGCACAGGACTTGACGCGAACTTAGCGGCGGCGAGTCAAACACAAGAAGACTTAAACACCAGCAATAATGGCGCACAAGTACTGAGTGTTACCTTGGGTAACTTGGTGCTTAATGGCGGCGTAGCCACAGTGTCGACAGGCTTATCGGCAACGGGCGCAGGCAATGTTCGTTTAGAGGCAGTTGCAGGAGCAATCACCTTAAATAGCGGTATTAATGCGGGCGCGGGTCATTTGACGCTGTTAGCTAATACTGATTTGACGCAAGTGGCGAGTACCATCATCACCACCACGACCGGCGATATTGATGTAGAAGCGGGCGGCAATGTCAGCATGGATGATGGCGCGGTAGCGTCGACGACTGATGGGCAAATACGTTATGCAGTGACGGGTGATTTATCACTGGGCAGTTTAGCGAGCACTAATGGCAACATCAGTCTGATTGCCAATAGCATTACCGACAGTGGCAGTAGCGATACCGATTTAAGTGCGCAAGCGCTTCGCGTATCAATTACGGGCGCCGCGGGTGGTTTTGGTCAAAGCAGCAATCATATTGATACGATGGTATCGAGCTTAAGTGCGACGGCGGGCAGTGCCGGCTTCTTTATGAGTGAAGCGGATGGCATCACCATTACGCAATTATCAGCGATGACCACCAACCGTGTGAAAACCGATGGCAGTGTGACCGCGAGCAGTACTACTGACGCGAGTCAGAGCGACCTTATCAGTAGTGGTGCGTTGGTTGTCCAAACCACGGCGGGGACTATTACGGTTGAGGAAGGCGATGCCAATGATAGAGGCGTTAGTGCGACAGGTAATTTATTATTATCAGCGGGCGGCGTGACATCAGATTTATTAATCAATGGCGCGATTGACAGCAGTGCAGGGCATATCAGCTTATATGCCGGTCAAGATATTGTACAAAACGCCAACATCAGCACAGCGGCAGTGGGTCAAACCATTGAAGTGACTGCGGCAAACGCCATCACGATGGCAGACAATGTTCAAACGATGACGAATGACGGTAATATTCGCTACGCAGCGAAACCAAGTGGCGCGGCAACGGCTGCCAATATCATCACCGTGAGCAGCCTTAATGCCGGAGCGGCAAATATCAGTGTTATCGGTGGTTCGATTCTTGATGGTGGCGATAGTCATACCGATATCGTCGCGACCAATTTACGCCTTAATACAACGGTTGGTATTGGTAATGACGGCACCACGGTCAATGCGCTTGATACTCAGGTAGCGGTGCTAACAGCGACGTCTCGTCTTAATGGTATTTTCATTAATGAAGTTGATGCCTTAATCATCGATGCGATTGCCGCGATCAGTGTCAATTCGGTGACCAGTACTGGTGCTATCACCAGCACAACGGATGCCGCGCAAGAAGATTTATCAACCATTAGCAATGGCGCTGTGAGTATTTCAGCCACAGAGCTTATCATTAATGCGGGCACGTCGGGCTCAAGAGCGATTTTCTTAACGGGCACAGGCAGCGCAAAACTTGAATCCAGAGCGGACAACCTCACTGTTAATGGTAAAATTGAACTCGACAATGCGGGGGGATCAGGCAATTTACACCTAAGATCTCAAGGCGATATTACATTTGCCGCGATTTCGGGTGTACTGACAACGGATAATGCTAGCGTTTATCTTGATGCTGACGATGCGATCACGATGGCAAGTGGCGCTAGCGTGTTAACCACGGGTGGCGATATTCGTTTTGATGCGGTGAATGATATTAACTTAGCGTTAGTGATCGCCGGAACAGGAAATGTCGCCTTAAATTCAACGGCAGGTAATATTGTTGATAATCAGCTCTCAGTGAGTAATACCAATGTTGTTGCTGACGGACTCGTGATCAATGCTTTTTCTGATGTGGCCACGAGTGCCAATCATCTAGAAACCAGCGTGAATAAACTTAGCGTACTATCAAATAACGGTAGTGTGTTTATGCACAACACCACCAGTGTTGCGGTTGATGAAGTGACGGTGACGGTGCAAGAAATCAGCAACGCTATCATGCTTTCAGGAGTTACCACAACGCAAGCGAATTTAACCACTACTGCGGGATCTGTAGTGTTAGATTCGGCCAATACACTGACCTTAAATGACGGTAATGGGGATGGCAATGCCATTGAAACCACGTCAGGTAATATCAGGTTGAGTACGACTGCGGTCAGTGGTGGCAGTATTGTATTAAATTCAGGGATCAGCGCGGGCACTGGGAATGTGTCAATTAATGCCAATCTTGATATTCAACAATTTGCAGCGGGTGATATAGCGACAAGCGCAGGAACGATCGATTTTATTGCAACAACGGGCGCAATCGCTATGGTTGATGGTGCTGTTTCGCAAACCAATGGTGGCAATATTCGTTATCAAGCCGCGACGGATGTTGCGCTTGGTCTCTTGGATGCGAGAAGCAGTGCAGATCGCAGTGCTGGAACGTTAGCTAATCAGGCAACTTGGGGTAATGTCCGAGTATCAGCAACGTCTGGTCACATTACGGATGCAGATACAAGTGCAGATACTAATGTCGATATTTTTGCACAGCGTATTAGATTTGACAGTGGCAGTGTTATCGCCTCAGCCAGTAATCATATTGCTACGGAAGCAGTTGTTTTAGCAGCAATTGCCAACAACGGTTCAATCTTTATCAATGATGCAACCTCTATTACTGTCGATACGGTTTCTGATGTACTAGTCAATCGTGTTGCCACAGACGGCGCTCATACGCTAACCACAGCAGATGCAGATATCAGTGATTTGACCACTTTGGGTAACAATGGCCACATTGTACTAAGCACCATCGACGGCGCTATCATTATCAACGAAGGCGATGATAACGACACGGGTATTAGTGCACAGGGCGCGGGCAATATATTACTCGATGCCAACGGCAGCGCTAACGACATCACTGTTAATGCCGATATCCAAAGCAGCACCGGGCATATCACCTTGACGGCGGCCGATGCCATTAACATCAATGCGGATATCTCGACAGCGACAGCCGGCACTATCAGTTTCGATGCACAAGGCGGCGATTTGGTTATGGCGGGCACCACGACGGTTACCGCAACTGGCAGCAGCGTACGCCTCAATGCAGCGAGCAGCGTGACTATCGGTAACCTCAGCGCGACTAACGTCAGCGTGGTAGCGGATACAGGCAGTATCGTGAATGCGGCAGGCAGCGCAATGAACGTCACGGCAACAAAT
>JAWUXW010000200.1:0-8957 GCA_034111125.1 Paraglaciecola sp. | reverse complement strand
CTCTTTAGTAGAAAAATGAGCAAACATTATGCGGTTTTTAACAATGCAAAATGGCTGAGTTGAATAGATCATTTCAAGTTAAATTAACTAACAAGAGTGATCAGCATCAATGAGAATGGGTGATCAGCTTGAATGAGAATGGGTGATCAGCTTGAATGAGAATGAGTGATCAGCTTGGATGAGAACAGGTGATCAGCATGCATGAGAATATGCACATGGTTGTGGAGTTCACTTTTCACTATTTGATGAGCATATAAAAAGTGCTGCTGTTAAGTACAACGAGCAGCATAAAACCACCTTTGATCCGACCGAAGCATTGCATTTGTATTTAGAGAGATGCGAGGCCAAACCTCACCCTGTAGTTTTGGAAGAAATTGAAGTTAGCGTTGATGATTTAGAGGTTGAAAGCAACCCTAATCGTTCAATTCATTAAGATAGGAAACAACTAATATGTCAGTTCTACTTTTTTAGCAGATAGGATTAGAGTCATCACCTGATAAAAAATCAGACCAACTTACAAATTCAGGATAGTCACGATCTGGCAACACGGGTATATAAGAAGGCTTCCCTCCTTCTCGGCAATATTGGCGCCATTCATAGCTGCTTTTTAGCCCCAAACGCCTCGCGAAACTCCGCGCTTCTTCAAAACTAACAAACCTCTGCTTGTAAGCCAGAAAGTTATCCCAACCGTCCCATTCAGATTTAAAATACGCTGGGGGATTGGTCGGCGAGTTGACAGGCAAAATACCACTTTTAATCGCTACTTTGTAAGCTGCAACCGAAGTAATATTTTTCATCGTATTTAGCTTTTTCAACTTTTCGTAAGTTATTGCATCTTCTTCTGTATACCCTTGGCCAACAAATAACTTCCAGCCAGGATACTCTTTATAAAATCGTTCAGGATAAGCTGGGATATTTTCAGGTCGCCTGTTTTCCGACTTCATTAGGTTAAACTCGGTGCGTGTTAAAACACCAAGTTCGATCAAGAGAGAGGCCGCTTTTTGCATGGATAACTTTGGGGTTTTTCTAGTCATCTATCTCGTTTATCAAAAAATTAAACCTTATACACCTAGGGAACAGTAACACTTCGCACATGATAGGAGCGAGGTTACACAATTAGTAATTTGTGGCAAAAAAGGTTAGCGACATGTGAGTATTTCTCTCAAATATCTATAACAACTCCGTATCATTTTATAGTACTTCAGTTATATATGATTGCTCATTATTCTCGATTTTTCGTGATGTTTCCTGGTTTTTTTGTGTTTTTTCAAAAATATGTAGTTGTTTGTTTCTGTGCCAATTCAATAGAGCGATGAAATTTATAGTGTCTGTGAATTTGACGAGCCGATATTTGGGGAATAATGCAAGTTCGAAAATTAACGAGTAAGAATCAATGAACATTAAGTATCAACCAGCCTTTGAGAATCAATTAGGGTTTGGTATCACAATTTTCCTAGGCCTTTGCTCTAGTTTTGCAGTAGCGGTTGCACTATTAAATTTTGGCAGGTATGGATATGTGCCTTCGTTTAGCTTCTTCTGGCCGGCATTCGCTTTAGTTCTTCACTTAAATATTAAAGTCTCTTTGGACGAGTTGAGAATTATCGATTTAAAAAGGGGGGATCACAGTTGGAAATATTCAGTTTCATTGTTCAGGATTGAGTTAGTAACCAAAGTCTTTTCACGCTTAAAACTCATGCACAACGGCAAGTTTACAAATGTTGGAGGTTTTCAGGATGGCGATTTAGTCAAAACCTGGATAGAAGGAGATCAAGACTTTATCGATTCGTCTCTTAGTTTTATCTCACACAAGTAAAACCCTCCTTTTGACACCTCGGCCCTAAATGTTTCGTGCCCGCACATCTATAATTCGAGCTATAAAGCTCAAGCGTAGTTGTAAAATAGATCCCTTTTCTCTTGACATACCTGTGTAGCCTTTAAAGAATGACGCCATTATCATTAAATGATGGACAACAGAATATGAAAAAGTTACTAAGGAATTTATCTACTTATCTCACATTCACGGCAGCCCTTTGTCTGTCATCTAATGTATCGGCTGAGAATGATTTGGGGTGGATTTCAAAGAATGACCCAAGGTGGATTGAATATAATAGTGTATGCGAAGACAGGGGATGTCGGTATCTAACACCTGAGTCTGCCAGAAACTTCAATGTTCTTGGATATAAACTTACAGGTGAGAAGATGACGCCGATATATACCCATAAAACCAGACGGTTTGAAGGAATGGAAGTGTATTGTCTTTATCATAATGAGTTTGACCGTGATGGGCACGCTAAGATCAAAGATAACTATGAGTTCCTTCGTTTTAATCGTTTTGTCCTGGCATTTGATGAACTCAAAAAGCTTAATGTTGAAGAAGTAAGGGCTTGTCCAAAAAAATTCATGGCCATTCCTGCATCGCGTTATGGTGAATTACCTACGGATTCAACAAGTGGGGCCCCTATAAACTATTTCGGTGATTCAGTGAATATTTACAAGATTCAAAAGAAGCCAAGATACACAGAGGGGAATACTCTTTACGTGCGTTAAAGGTGATGATGTCACGCTGGTTAATCTAGCGTGACAATTTTTAGGCTAGACCCCTCTTTTTGATATTTTATATGTTTCGCGTCTTTAAACGACGCTTTGTCACAAATCAACACGTCAATAGGCACCATTTTCTGTTGGTACAAAAAGTTAGCATGTTGTGGTCCTATTTTCTGAGTTTCAATGGCAACCTTTATCGTGGCAGCATCATCTTTATTCAGCGCACTCCATTTAAAACGATTAAACTCAGTCACACTGAAAAGACACATATGACCTGCTGCATCCAAAATTTCTTGTCTATTCTTCTGGAAAAAATGCTCAATTTCGGTTGATAAGAATGTTATTGAGCGATCTGACTTAGGCTTGGTTATGTCGAAATACAGTGTATTGGCGTCAGCATCGACAAGCGATATATCGATGCTGGCCGCAATCATTAACAAGGTTTCTGTTACAGGTTTAGCAAGTTCTCTGACCATGGCAAGGTGATACTGCTGGAGCTCGGAATACGAACCGGCATAGAAAAACGGATTGGCTAAAAGTGAAGCCTCCTCGAGAGGGGTTAAGTGCATGGTGTCATTTGACTGAATGTACTTCTCCAGTGTGGGGGATTCACTCAAAGACGCTATTTTCTTAACGATAGCTTTGGCTTTCTCCCCCTCTTTCACCACTGCCAGCATTTGATTAACTTTCTCCATATCCCAAGAAACCGTCGCATTAAGGTGATATACCCCACCTTCCCGATCATACTTTTCATCAATAACAGAGACATGAGTGTGAGCAAACCCCACCGCTTGAATTGTTTGTTGGTAAGACTCACCTCGCAGAGTCTCTGTTCCCCATATAATAGAAGGCAACCTCTCCATAGCTTTTATAGCTGCTTTGTTCTTAGCGGCTGCTACAGTGCGTTTATCTGAGGTGTTTGTTAACGGTACCTCTACGGTGACAGTCACCGTGTCATGTATTTCAGACAACACCATGAAAGAAGGAGAAATCAGAAGGAAAAAGGTTATAAATAGTTTCATAGGAAAGCTTAGTTAGTTAAGTTGCAACAAGCATAATGATAAATTCACTTGTCGCAACAAATCAAACCTATAATGAACTGGCTATTTTTTGACGTTCAATGTCGTATCTGGACGCTCCGTAGGTGTGTAATCTTTATTGTCTATAACGATCCCACTTTCCCTAGCTTTGTCACCTAGATCTCGTAGTGCGGCATTAAACCTTGCCCCATCACTACTCATATCACCGTCCCTTTCAGAAAAATCATAGTGTCCAGAGGAATAAGCTGATAGAACAGCTAAGCTATTGGCATTTTGTTGGAGCCCTTGTGAAGTATTAAACCAGCCATCACCAGCCAAAGCTTCGTCCGCTGCGTTAGGCTGGAAGCCATCTCTTGCTGACCCTATTGTTGGTTGAGTGCCTAATGCAGCACTAATTATGCCTTCGTTTAGGTCTGAATAGGATGTATTATATCCATCACCACTGCGTTCACTTACCGCATCTGCATAGGTTTCGAAAATTGGTGCAACTGCGCCAGCATCCAATAATTGAACATTGGCGCCTTGTATAGTTTGGTTACTGGGATCATATTGCAACGATTCAGCACGTTGAACTACTCCGAGATTATCACCTATTAGGTCTTGTCCATTCTCTTTTGCATAGTCTTGGTAAACCTCAGAATCCCCCCCCTTTTGAAGGCCTTCAATTATTTGGCTTGTAGATCCTTGTGCAGTCTTGTCCCATACGCCACCCAGCTCCACGCCTACCAGCATTCCACCAAAAGACTCTCCTTTCAAACCCAACAATGCTGATCCTGGATCGTTTGAAACGACGTCAAACATGTCTTGTTCAGCTATGTTCGCTTTACTATCGGTGACAATATTGCTGAGTACAGGGTTTTCACCAATATTCCCAAAAGCAGCAGAGAATAAAGTCGACTTTTCTTCGTCAGATGTTGTTTGCACACCGATTTTATCAAGAACAGTCTGCTCGCCCGAGTCTGTCGCAAAGTCAATTAGTACGCCTGCTTGATTATCGGTGATATCACCGTTGTATCTGGCTTCACTTATTGCATTCATTTCGCCGGAACTTAAGGCTGAGCCTTCATTTTTGTTCAAACCTCCAACCATACTTTCCACATTATGAATAGCTTGCCCACTTCTAGACTTCAATTCATCAGACAAACCATTATAAAAATCGGCTCCAAGTTCACCGGTATTGGTCATAAACAAGGCTGCGTCATTCATAGAAGATAATGTTTTTAATGCTTCTGGGTCGTTATTGCTTACCCCTTCCTGCAATTGAGCAAATTCACCGGATCCATATGTCATTAGTGACGTTAAACCTTGAACGATTGCACCGCTAAAAGAGCCAGTCTGAGCTGCAATAGCAGCCCCTGTCGCTGCTACTTGCCCGGCTTCTTGACCCCAAGATTGATTACCCTTCATATAATCAGCGAAACTCTGTATGCCACCTGTGACTGAGTCCATCAAATCCACACCCGCTCTCATGGCATCGGATGTTTCAAGGCGATTTGTCTGTGCGAGCAACTGATCTTTATTTAGGGTTAAATCCTCTATGACTTTTTGAGAGTCACCCAAGAGACTAACGCCAAGACCTGCTTGTTCCTTGACAGTGCCGTCATTGTTTAACAAACCGTCGCCTTTGCCCTTATCGACTGCTCTATTTGGATCAATATGAGTATTGACTCGACCTTGAGCGTCTTTTTTAATATTTTCAGAGTCAGTGGCCAAGGTTGCCGGATCACTAGCTAGCGCGTAATTACCCTCTTCCCCTCTACCCATGACGTCGCCTTTCGGACCACCTTGGCTGATTTTCTCGCTGAAACCAGCGTTTCTATCAAAAGATTTTGCAACGGCTTCAAACCCATGTCCGTGTACACCTGCGAATGGAGCGACCGCTTCATAAATATCTGCTGCTGCTCCATACTCTTGACGCTTAGATAAATGTTCTGTTGCAGACTTTAGCTGTTGCGCTGCGTTGACATCTCCATTGTTGTCCTTCCACCACTGGGCCTTGAGCTCATCCTTACTGCCAACATTTTCTGTCCCCAATATCGCTTCCTGAGTTTGGGCAGGGAGTTTATCCCAAACCTGGTCAATAGCAGCGCCGGCTCCCATTGCGTTAAATGACGCTTCAGCAACGGCCCAGTTAGCGGTCCTCGTCGCAGATGTTGAATTAGTATCCCCAATGGTGTCTGAAATTTGTTTGGCAAGAGTACTCTGCTCTTGGAGAGACTGCATGTCGGAGCGAACATTCGCGGCAGACGTTGTCTGAGCGCCTGTATCCGAGGAGCTATCAAGTTTCGACCAATTCACTCCTTCGGCATACGATTCGCTGCTTGAAGAGGACTCAATATATGATAATGCGTCGGTTACTTGCTGTTTAAAAGTCGCACCATTTCCTTGTTCATATTGCTGAGCTACAAAGGCTGAAAGGTCGGCTCCTATCCCTAATGGCATGCCCACGGATTTCGCGCTCTTCATTAATTCAGCCTCTGTCAGTTTATCTGCTGCCTCTGCTGACTTACCGCCGCCACCCGGACTTTTGAGTTGCAATGCAACTGCGGCGGCTAATCTGCCTGTACCGCTTGCCCTTTCACTGGCAGTTTCGTCGGATGAAGCGGCGACACCTTGGGCTACACTATTGACTTTCTGATTCGCAGAATTGAGTGAAAACGCTTTGGAGTCACCACCAGATTCTGTTGTCCCCCCGGTAGATGTAACCGAAAACACGTCATTAATATTATCCCCTGCTGACTGCAGGCTTGCTGCAACGTTAGAGCGAGCACTGGATAATTGTTGATTGCGAACACTGTCTAAACCCGTACTGGCATTTACCGTCCCTAACGTTCCCGACGAACCAACACTGTGCGTTTCAGCGAACTTACCCGTTGATGCGATATGTGTAAACGACGTATCGCCGGCCTGCATCGTTCCACCTTGCATTGAGGAGGCCATAGTCGGGGCCACATTAGCAGCATCGACCGAACCACCTTGGAGGGAGCGCATAACCCCCATCATCGAGTGCACCCCTCCGTATAATAAAAACATCGCGAAAAGGGGAATTGACATTGTTAAGGACGAAGCAATAGCCAGGAAGTTTTCAAACTCCATGTAGGTATGATATTGGTTAAACAAGCTAAAGGGATGCGGCGTGGTTGTGAGAGATAAATCCCCACCGTAGCCTTTATGGACTGTTAGCAGCATAAAGAAGTCTGTGAATATTTTAATAAAGCTCCACATGTTAATAAATAACGTTAGAAGCAGGTATTTTCCGATGTAAGAGATACCAACGCCGCCAAGGACGGTCAATAGCATGAGGATCGGAGCAATGTAAAATGCAAATGATTCAATCGCGGTAACAATAGGAACCATGATTTGTATAAACAAATTACTCTCGGCGGCCCGTTCAAAAACTCGCTTTTGTGATGCCTCAAACATCATTTTATTGGCCATCATCTCAAATGAAGAAACGCCAGAAGCCAGAATCGCTTCGTTGAAGTACGTTGCCATAAATTTCCCGACCATGAAATTATACGGATCAATTGTGGTCGAGCCGGTGAATGATTTAAGAACCAGATCTGTTGCAGATTGAATGTCATTGCTACTGATATTCTTACTATTGAGGTAGAAGATAACTTTATCCCTATATGAGCCATTAAGATTCTCGCTTATATGGTCGTATAGAACGTTGCAAGATACTGAGTTACCACTTGGCGCTGTTTCCGTATAAATATCCCCGAACAACCAATTAACTTCAACTTTTGTTAATGTCCAAAATGAATCAACGGGCTCTTTAAGAACGTTGGTAAGATCAGCATCTGCAGGACTACCATCCATTTGGTGAAAAGGAATAAAGCAATCGACAACGTATCCTTTGACCGTTTTCTCAAGATAAATATCCAAACTACTTTGATATGACAAGTCATTGAGATCAACTAACAATGCAAGGGGGTCCATCCCTTGACCCATCCCAGGGTATTGTGAACTTGTGTGCTCACCGGGTATATACAATAAGGGCGAAATAGACTCTCTTAATCCTTTAAACAGATTGGTTGTCAACCATGCGGGTACTGCCACTAATAAAGGTACATTTTCAATTCGTTGCGTTTCAAACGTCCTACCCTGATAAACATCGGTTTCAAGTCGGACATTAAAGGTAGGACTAATAAATTCAAGGCCGCCAAAAATCATATAAAAAATGATGCCAAAGGCAAATTCTCGAAAAGGATAGGGTGATTTTTCAGGATTTAGTGTCCATTTAATGAATGACCACATAACGAATAAAATGAGCAAGGTACCTGCCATCAAATGCATCGATCTATTCTGATAGAGCATGGTAACGCCGAGCATTATCCGGTGGGTAAAATCGATATCACCTAATACATAAATGACTAAATCCATAGGGAAATCCTTACTATTTTAAAACGACATGTTTGAGGTTTTATGAGGCACACGGAGAAATAGATAATTGCAGTGCTAGTGAGTCATTAAGCTCTTCAATTTTTCCAGAAGCTTCAGATGAGAGGAGCTTAAATTGATCTATCGTAAGATTGATGAGTTTTAATACGTCATCAGGTTGGATCAACCCCCCGCTAGTGCGCGAACTGTTTAGTAGATTTATCTTAGCCTCATTGGCCAATTCATGGAGTGTGTTAGATATGCCTGAAAGCGCGGCTTGATGGGCTATTTTTAACGCGATATCCTCTCTTGCATTGACATAGCAAGCCTTAGACCAATCTACGTAATCTCTTGGGTACGTTGCCATCCATTGCTGCTGTACCGCGGATACATTTTTACGCTGCATAATGTTTTGAATGATCCCAGGAGCAGACGGGTCATCATTGGAAATAAGAGCTGCGTATCTTGGTACCAGACCTTCCCAAGCTATTTCGTTGGTCCTAGGATAGTGACAACTTGGGTCGGAACTATCGCAAACTGTTAAGGAGATATTCTGTTCATCTTGGTCATCAGCGCCATATAAAAGCGTTTTAAGTTTGGCAGAGCCTTCTTTAACGGTCTTTTCGATATCAACGCCATCAGCATCATTCACCACAACATCAGCTCTGCCGATTAGGGTCATAAAAACCTCATGGGGAGCCAGACTGATCCC
The DNA here is from genome assembly GCA_034111125.1 of Paraglaciecola sp. GTDB lineage: Bacteria > Pseudomonadota > Gammaproteobacteria > Enterobacterales > Alteromonadaceae > Paraglaciecola. Next base: position 278 of record JAWUXW010000200.1, on the reverse strand, counting down.
CACGTTATTAGAATAATCTTTGTCTTGACCGGCAAATAATTCAAATATTGCGTTTTCTGTGACTGCCTTTTCCATTTCCTCTTTCGTTACATCCGCAGGTCCAGCCCCGTCTGGATTTTCAGAGCCAGAGCGCTCACTCATCCAAGTACCATAATCAGGGATAGTACCGTTTAGCCATCTTTCTTGAGGTATTTTCTTTTCCATGGTGCCTCTTAAGCTATCAGCCCAACCTCCTAATGGGGTAACCTCAGTGGCCTTACTCCAAACATCTTCACAAG
>JAWUXW010000199.1:0-7127 GCA_034111125.1 Paraglaciecola sp. | reverse complement strand
AATCACTTAACCTATTAAGCCAGCGCTGCATATCCAGTTTCTGCAAAATATCTTCACTAGTGGCCAACAGACGCAGTTTATTACCTAAGGGAAACGGTTTATCGCCGTAGCCAACAACTGACAGGGCAACGGCTGATTCGTTATCAGCCACTTTGTTATCCACCAACGCAATATGGACTTGTTGGAATACCTTCTGCCAAAGAAAACCAAGGTTGGCTTCGGCGTCTGGCAATAGGGTTATGTCGATATAATATTTCATCAATACTACTCCCTTAGCTTTCACCTTCACCAAACACACCACCACGAATAATCATTGCAATCACAAAGTGCTTGTCATCAGGCGATAGACTTTCATCGTTAAGCCATTTAAGTATCAATGTTTTAAAATCATTTCTACTGGATCTATATGCAACACCTCGTTGAGTAACTGATCCATAAGCTTCGATTGCAATAGGCTTGTTTGTGGATTCAAAGTCTGGATACCAATCGTCGATAGTTCGCAATGCATTGCCAATTTTTTCACAATGCATTGCTGCAACGCCATTTAACGAAAATAAATGTCTGCTTTTTTCTCCCTTAGGTGAATTCAAAACCATTTCTTGAGATGGCCAAATTCGTTGCCCTTCCCCAAGTTTTGCAAAAGCTGTAATCGTCAATACTGTATTCTCATTTCCAGCTAGCCCGTTTTTAATAAGCTGAGAAAGCTTTTTAACATTAGCGTCATCAGACATCGTATTTTTTAGTGAATACTCATAAGCATCAAACTCAAGAACAGAGCTTAAACCTGCATGAGTTACATGAACTTTAATATCTTGTGCACCTACACGGTTACGCCATAAAAAACGTCCATTCGCGATATTGTAAGCATAGCGGTCTGCAAGTTCATCAAGACTTGACTGAACATAATCTTCAATTTTTTCACAAAATGAATTTTCAAACTCAACCTTATTACATGCCGAAGGCTGACTTAACCCACCCACAACTCTCAAGCTAAAACTCACTTTTAAAGTATCACTGTCATGCCCTAATGCAGCATCATCACCCCACGCAAGATTCGCTTCTGCTACCTGCTTTTGCAGCTGTTCTTCGTCTTCTAATACTTCTTGTTTGAAGTTACTTTTGACCGCTCGGTTGCGGCGTTCAAAAAGAGCTATCGTATTCCATGCGCTTTTATCGCCAATGTTTGCCCAATTTCCTGAATGCATTAGCGCATCAGAAGGCTCTAGTTTACGGTCAAATGCCAATACGCTTGGTAGTGTTAAATTTGTCATCATTATCTTCCTTAAAATAAGTTAAGTGCGTCGTTAAAATTGAGGGTTTTAATTTCTTCTGCTACTGCAATCGGTTCACTTTTGTCATCATTTTTTGTTGAAGTGCTATTTTGGTGGCATAAGTACCATTGGCCGTCATGCTTATAATTCCAAATAATGTCTTGTATATTTTGGATGTTATGTACACCTTTCCATTCACCAATCGAATGAATAGCCTCAACAAAACAAGAAGGAGTAACTTCATCACGCGTATTTAATACTTCTCCTGGCGCATACATCTCACTAATCGCTTTATAACCTGTCATCAATGGCACTAAGTAACCGGAATATGGTTTAGCAATGTATTCCCAATTTGCCGGTGTATTTTCGTCTGGCATGGTTTGGGTTTTTTCCAGTATCGGCATCGCTTTAAATTTTAAAGCTGAGAAGTCTAACCAAGCGTCTAATAACTGCGGCGCATCCTCTCTATTATTCTTTGCTAGGTGGGCGGATAACAAGGCTTGATTGTGATTTTGCAGATAATCGCTACGATCTAACAAAACAAAACCCGGCAGCGTTAGTTTTTTGATTTTTCTTAACATTTCGACATGCTGAGTTTGAGTACCAGCAGATAAAAATTTGGCATGTCTAATATTTAAAATGCTGCCACCAGCTAACTTCATTTGACCGCATGCCCTTAAGAGGTCTTTTTCAAGCTTCTGAATTTCACCTGTGTTAAGCACCAGTGTTTGACTTAGCTCAATCACTAAACTCACGGACAGATTCATTTTCCCTTCTTCGATAATTGGTGGTGATGCACTCTTATGTTTTGCTAAGACTGGTGGGTTCTTACTCTGTAAAAACTCGAAGTCGGCATATTTTTTAGGCTGATAAACTTTGTTACTAAAAGAGTGGGATATCACTGCACAGCCAATTAATTCAGTATCATATTGCCCGTCATAACAACGTGACAGTTTTCTGTTTAATGCATGAGTAAACCCTAAAAAACTTGTTATGGCAGGAAATCCCCATGTGAGCCCTGCTATAGAATTCGCATTTTGAATATCTATATGACTCAACACGATATATTGGCTCATAGGTTTACCTCCTGTATTGCTACCCTTTCTCGAAGCTCAAGCACAAAACAATCACTCCAAAGCCCTGCATGTGCCGTACTTAATTTAAACTTGAGTTTTTTAGCAAGTTGCTGATTTAACCAACGACCATAGGCTTGCCCCAGAGTTTTCAGCCAGGTCTTATTAATTTTTGAAGCTTTAGCCTTATCGTCTTTTCGCCAAGGTTCAAATACAAGTTGTTGCTCTACAGGCAGCTTGCTGTTAACAGTCCAACCTTCAACAAACTCATTAAGGTTAATAATTTCCAAGTAGTTAAAAAATTGGCCACTTATAGCTTGTAACTTTCTGAGCACTGATGCATTTCGTTTAGGCTCACTAATGCTGAGAGATTTATTGCTAATCAACAATAAGTAGTTTCTTAACTCATCAATTTCATCGCTCAATTCAAACGCCAATGTTTTATCAAAAATAGAAGTTTTATTAACATAGGTTGGGATATTTGATCTCCAGAATGGGGGGAGTGCAGGCAACAATGCCACCCGTCCTCCACGCTTACCATTAAGCGCTGAGGCATTGGAATGATTTGAGCCAGTCACATGTAAATAGGCTCTTTTTGGATAGGAACAGGTTATTGTATCCGAGTATTTTTTATTACCTTTTTGATTACGCGCCTTTTCCTGGTCTTCATCCCAATATTTTTTATGTTCAAGGTGCAGGGCATGTACTAATGATGATGACATCAACGGCATTAATAAGTGGTACTGACCATTATCGATAGGAAAGTAAATTTGCTTTGAAAGAAAGTAACTTTGTTTTTTGGTACTGTCATAAGCTTGCTTTAATTGTTCAGACCACTTATCAATTAACCTCTCATTAGCCGTTAAGTGTTTAAAGAATGAACTATCTCCCTGTTTCAAACAATCCAGCACGCTAATGCCATCTATCGATACGTTTAAAACATCTGCTATTGGTAATGATGCTGCATTGGAAGAAGCAGTATCAATAGCTAAGTTTGTTAAGGTGTTAGTCGTAAAATATCGATCATTTTTTTCAGTTGAAGTATCAAGAATACTCGAACTTTTGCTGCTGGAATGAGTCAGTTTTCCAACATGAGTTGCAAAACTAATATCTTTTGCCTTCACAGCCCAATTGTTCAACCATTCAACAGTATCGTGCTCCATAGCGTTACTAATAACGAATTCTTGGTACTGTTTTTTAATCTGAAAAAATTGGTCATCGATAACCTTTTCTGGCACCAAGGCAACTAATTTGTCGTATTTGATTTGCTGGAAAACCAAAGAAGTCTGCTCCTTGGTTTTTTTCGATTTCTCGATATCTTTGAGTATATCAGCGTCATCAACAAACGTTTTTACAACGACTTGAAGACGTTCGTTTATTGCCCCGTTAACTATCTCACCTCTTTTATTTTTTTTAGGTTTAGCTTTCAAAAACTCTTCTTCTTTTTTATCTCTCCTAGCATTCACATACATAGATATTCCATTTGCTAGTGCCCGCGACAAATCATCATTAATCATTCTCATATTCATCCTTTTTCAAAAATTGATAGACCCCAAGCAATGGATGGCACTGCCATTGCTCTGCTGAATTTTCATCAAGTTGTCTTAACGACAAGTGAGTAAATTTCTCCAATACACACTCTTCACTCATAGATAACACCTTAGCCAAAGGTGCTATCTCATCTTTTAAGTTGAAATCGCCCCAAAACACGTTCCGCAAACCTAAGACTAAACCTGCAGACTGTGTGGCTATATCATTTGTGTTTACAAATTGAGGTGGGAACATTTCTGTTACCTTCTTCTGCCAAATAGCCTTGCCTGTCCGTGTAAACTTAATGATAAAATCATCGTTAGCAGAAGATTGTCTAAATGGCTGTAAACGCTGCAATTCACCACACCAAGTAATTTCATTTTGCCACCATTTGGAAGCATGATTATGCTGTTTAGCGCTACCAACCAAACGTAACTTTTGAGATAAGTGCTCTAACTCATTAAATGAACAAAGTTTAGGTGGGACATCGTTTGTCACTGAGAGTGAATTTGGCGTTTTTATTCTTGGAATTGCGTTTATTTCAAATTCATTATCAATACCAAGCTCACTCAGCTCATTTTTAAACAGGCGTAATTCAAGTGTCTCAAAGCCTGGCTTTTCGAAGCTTGGAGTCTTACCTTTCACTCCTTTAAAATTCTTGGACAATATATGTATGTTTTCACAAACGGGCACTTGCTTTCGATGCCGTTGTACTCGGCCCGCTAATTGAATAATTGAACGCATTGAACTTGGTTCAACTACCGCCCAATCGTAATCATGGTCTCGACCTACCTCAGCTACCGCAGTAGCCAATACTACAAAAATATGGTTTTGCTCAGTGTGATTTTTCACAATGGTTTGGATGCCGCTGTTGGACAACCATTCACTTTCACTATGACGAGTCAAAGCATTATCTAATTGCTGCTCTGTTTTTGAACGTTGGAGCAATGGAAACTGACTATGGTAAATACAATAATGAATAACTGTGTCTTCGGGCGCATCTTGCGCTATTAAACATTTAGCGACTTGTACTAACGGATCGATGTTTGCCATTCGTACCAAACCAATCGATATGTTTTTATTTGTCACATCAGTAGCATGATGTTGATGAAGTTCATTGATCGAAATTCCTATTGTTTGCGCCATAATGTTAGTTGGAGAAAGACTCGAATTAGGCTCTAATGGGATCAGTTTTGCTTTGCGATAAGGTTTGGCTTTACTTTTTAAGTTGCTGATTCGTTTGTCTACAAAACTGTCGTGTGCACTTTCAAAACAGGAAGTGTCGCCGATTAATGCAAAAACTGGCTTTTTAAATTCATCAAACCAAGCACAACAAACCTGTGCCGTTTCACCCAACTCGCCATTGACCTGAGTGTATTGTTTTCGGCCTGATTGATATGCAGTGAACAAGGCACTCACAAGCGCCGGGGGAATAGTTGCGGTTGATAGCAACACACGGCTGCCTAACATTCCCGCCCAGTTTACTAAACGACATAAAGCAGGTAAATCATCTAAACCAAAATCATCCGGTTCATCAAGAATCAAATCCGATGTCAAAAGTCTTAACATTGGCGCTATCTGGCGCCCACCTCGAATACCTTCATTTGCTGGCATCAAGTAATCAATGGTACTGACTAATACGGGTGATTGAATGAGTTTTGATATTTTGGGATCGTGTTCAAACCACTTGGAACATGCACCAAAATAATCTGGTAGGTCTTCTTTTAATGCGATTTCATCTTTTAGTAGTGATTCGGCAGATTCACTGCCTTTAGCTTGCTGTTCACTAGTATTGGGAATTCTTGATTGTGCGTGCAAGTCCTTAAGCGCTTGTGAGCCGATCAGCAACGCAAGTTCATCATAATCAAGCTTCAAGTTTTCTTTTAGTGCTTCACCTGTTTGTAGTGTTAGCGTTCTCAAACCTAAAGCTACACTAAATCTACATTTACCTTCGTCAGCCAGTCCGTACATAATCCGTGCATTGCCACGAGTCTTTCCCATTCCAGTAGAAGCCATACAAACACCAAAAAAACCATACTTCACAGTCTCATCTTTTATTTTTTTAGCCGTATCATATGCACTATCTTGCCATCCAAAGTCATGTTGATATTCGTTTGGTACTTTTTTGGTAAAAGACTTGTTAGGCCTCAAAGATGGCAAATCTCGTTTTAATTTTGGTAGTTCTTTAGATATTCCATATGCATTAATACCAACCGCAATATTGTGTTCATCAAGTTTTTGCTTTCTATATTTCTTACCATCCTTATCTTTATCGGTGTTTGCATAGGCGTGGTAATTTCTATCTTGTAGCTCTGGGGATGTGTCTTTTTTTGAAGAGTAAAAGTGATCAGATAACATTAACGACAAACGCGCTAAGTGAGTTGTAAAATGTTGCTCGAACCAATCCTGTTCAAACATTCGATTACAGAGCAGTATTTTCTTTGCACAGATACTGGCTTGAGTCTGCCAGTGGGCACTTTTTAATGGTGTGCCATAAGGGAAAGACCAATTTCTCTCAATAACACTTCTATCCCAGTCATCATTTAAACACTGAGGTGAATTCCAACATGCTTCGAAGCTAAAACTTAACCATTTGTCAATATTTTCCAATAACGGAGGATTATCTTCATTTTTTGGATATTGAGGTAACTTATGGTGAGAGACAATCAACCATCCAATAAGCTTTGCAAAAGGAGGAAGTCCTTTAAAAGGATTAGTAGATTGTAATTCTAAGCCGTCTCTCAATGGTACAAGATCAGAGAGCATTCTTTCTTCGGCAGAATTATCAATGTTAACAAGATCATCAAGCCAAACTTTATCTTCTCTTTCGGCAACAAAGGCTTGGAAAATTCTCAGAGAAACCCATTCATGGCGATAAGGTTCATAACCTTTACCCTCATAGCCAGGCATTAGTTTATGCTGGAACAAGGTCATTGCTTTTCCAACGTCATGGAATAAGCCCGACAAGTTAGACAACAATGCTATAACTTCCACATTCAAAAAGAACGCGTCATCCGGCTCTATTGACTTTGATGTTGAATTAACCGGCACCACTCCTTCACTATTAAACTTACTCTTATTACCCACCACCCACAAATACTGACTCCTGGCTCGGCTGCGTATCCAGTGGCAACTCACGGCGGTGCTCTTGCTGGCAGTTTGGCGCAGCATTTTTTTAACGGTGAGCAGGCCGTCTTCGGTGATCAGGGTTTGCCAGGTGTTGTCACCGATACGGTCGGCAAAGGCATCTAAT
>JAWUXW010000198.1:0-7809 GCA_034111125.1 Paraglaciecola sp. | reverse complement strand
AGAACAAAGAAATTTCCCAGTAGGGGAATTGTTTCCTTTAGCTAGCGCTCGTTCAGCCGGTTCGACTATTAAGTTTAAGGGTAAAGACGTTGAAGTATTAAATGTTGATGATTTTGACTGGACTAAAGCCCAAATAGGATTGTTTTCTGCTGGTGGTGATGTTTCAGCTAAGTATGCGCCAATTGCTGCTGAGCAAGGCTGTGTCGTTATTGATAACACATCACACTTCCGTTATGAACCTGATATTCCTCTTGTTATTCCAGAAGTGAACCCACAAGCGGTTGCTGATTTTAGAAATAGAAATATTATTGCAAACCCTAACTGTTCTACTATTCAAATGGTAGCGACCTTGGCACCTCTTCATAAAAAATACGGTGTAAAAAGGGTGGTAATTTCTACCTATCAGTCCATTACAGGAACAGGAGTAAAAGCTGTAGAGCAATTAGAAAATGAATATGCAGGTAAAAAAGGTCCTATGGCTTATCCTTACCAAATTCATAAAAATGCCATTCCTCACTGTGACGTTTTTGAAGAAAACGGGTACACAAAAGAAGAGATGAAACTCATCAAGGAAACTCAAAAAATTCTAGATGATTATACGATAGCTGTTACCGCAACTGCTGTCCGCATTCCTGTAGTGGGAGGGCATTCTGAAAGTGTTAACGTAGAATTCAAAACTGATTTTACCGAGTCTGATGTAAGAAGACTTTTATCAGAAACACCTGGAGTAACTGTTCAAGATAACGTAGATGTAAACGTATATCCTATGCCGTTAATTGCCCATGGTAAAGACGACGTTTTTGTAGGCCGTATACGAAGAGATCATTCTCAAGAAAAAACAATTAACATGTGGATTGTTTCAGACAACCTTAGAAAAGGAGCCGCGACTAACGCTGTTCAAATTGCCGAATACCTTATAAAAAACAATCTTGTTTAGAAAGCTATGCTCAACCCCTAGACCAGTGCATATTTTTCTCTAACTTTACCTATCGAACTTAAAGTCATGATAAGAAAAATATTTACTGGTTTTTTTATTTCCTTTTGCCTGATAGCGCAAGCACAATTTTGGACAGAAACCTCTTCTGGATTCCCAGCTAACTTTACAGGCTTAAGCAAGTTTCATGTCGTAGATGTAAACGTAGCATGGGCTATTGGTTATGACGGTGTTAATACAGCAAATAATATCCAGCAATTTTCTAAAACAGACGACTCCGGATTGACATGGACTTCAGGAATTTTTGACCTAGGAGATACCACCTTAGGAATAGCAGACTTAAGTGGCGTCGATTCAAATACTGCTTTTGTAGCAGCTTACCCTAGACAAGCTGGACAACAAGGGGGCATCTGGAAAACTATAGATGCTGGGGTAACTTGGATGCAACAAACAGCGGCTTCTTTTAATAATGCAGCTAGTTTTCCCAACATCGTGCATTACTTTGATGCAAATAATGGTCTTGCTATAGGAGATCCTACAAATGGATATTGGGAGATTTACACCTCTAACAACGGGGGCACCACGTATAGTAGAGTTCCCTCTGCAAGTTTGCCAGCACCATTGAATAATGAAACTGGTTATTTATCTCAGTTTGCTCATTCTGGAGATAGTATTTGGTTTACAACCAGCGCAGGACGTATTATTCATTCGGCAAATAGGGGTGTGACTTGGAGTGTCTACCAGTCGCCATTAAGCGATTTTGGAGGTAATACTATTTTTGGAGATATTTCTTTTGCAACTGCAAATCGAGGAGTCATTCAGGATAACGCGGGGAATATTTTTAAAACTACAGACGCTGGACAGACTTGGAACGGGGTTGTTTTTTCTGGCACTGGCGCACCGTACGGCGGTGCAATTTCTTATTTACCAAATACCTTTGTTATGGTGAGTACCGGTGGTGATGTAAGCTTTACTGGGAGTTCGTATTCAATAGATGACGGGACGACATGGATTAATATAGATACAGATCAACATGTAGATGTTGCTTTTTTTAATAATACCGTAGGATACAGTGGCAGCTTTAGTAATACAGCTAATAACTTGGGTGTGTTTAGATATACAGATACCGTTTTAAACGAAGCATCTGTAGAGGAATTTGTTGAAGTTCAGCTGTTCCATAACAACCGGAGGGAACAATTAGTCATTACGACAGATCAACAGTTCAAAAATGTAAGGATTTATGATTTACATGGAAGACTTGTACTAATATCTGCAAGCAAGCTTACAACTACAAATCTCATTCCATCTGGAGTTTATATCGCTCAAATCTTCACAGGTTCTGGCCTTAAAACTGCTAAATTTATAAAATATTAAAGGGTTCAATTATGAAAAAATGGCTAGTGGGAGCAGCAGCTCTAGTGGTATTAATTTCCTGTAAGGAAGAAGAGAAAAAACAAACAAGTATGGCAATGACCTATCCGCAAACAAAAAAAGTGGATACCGTAGATGTGTATCATGGAGTAGAAGTAGCAGATCCTTACCGATGGCTAGAAGACGATCGCAGTGAAGAAACAGAAGCATGGGTAAAAGATCAAAATAAAACCACTCAAGCCTTCCTTTCTAAAATCTCCTACAGAGACGAGATCAAAAAACGACTTACAGAGCTTTGGAATTATGAGAAAGTTAGCGCTCCGTTTATAGAAGGAGACTATGCGTATTTCTATAAAAATGATGGGCTACAAAATCAATACGTTATTTATAGATATCTAAAAGACAGCGATCCAGAAACTGCTGAGGTGTTTTTAGACCCTAATACCTTTAGCGAGAAAGGAACCACTTCTTTAGGAGGAACCAGCTTTACTAAAGACGGTTCTTTATTTGCCTATTCTATTAGTGAAGGGGGTAGTGATTGGAGAAAAGTAATCGTACTGGATGTTAACTCTATGGAACAGATAGGTGACACGATCGTAGATATAAAATTTTCAGGAACCTCATGGAAAGGAAACGAGGGTTTCTTCTATTCCAGTTATGATAAACCTAAAGGAAGTGAACTCAGTGCTATGACTGATCAACATAAATTGTATTACCACAAAATGGGGACCCCACAAAGTGAAGACAAAGTGATCTTTGGCGGTACACCAGACCAAAAATACCGTTACGTAGGAGGTAGCGTTACAGAAGATCAAAAATATTTGGTCGTCTCTGGAAGTACTTCTACAAATGGAGGAAAAATGTGGATGAAGGAATTGTATACCCCAAATGCACCTTTAATTGCTGTAGTGGATAATTTTGAAACCAACACCTACCTGTTGCACAATGAGGGAACTCAACTGTGGTTGGTAACAGATGACAATGCCCCTAATAAAAGAATAGTAACTACAGACTTTTCAAATCCTGTTCAGGAAACTTGGAAAGATGTCATCCCAGAAACAGAACACGTACTTTCTCCCTCTACTGCTGGAGGTTATATTTTTACAGAATACATGGTAGATGCTGTTTCTCAAGTAAAACAATACAACTATGACGGTTCTTTGGTAAGAGAAGTAAAACTTCCGGGTATAGGAAATGTAGGTGGTTTTGGTGCAAAAGAAGAAGACAAAACTTTGTATTACAGTTTTACTAATTATACCACTCCAGGAAGTACTTATTTGTACGATATTAAAGAAGGAACTTCAAAACTCTACCGCAAGCCAGACATCAAGTTTAATAGTGAAGACTTTGAAAGCAAGCAAATTTTTTATTCCTCAAAGGACGGCACAAAAATCCCTATGATTATCTCCTATAGAAAAGGATTGGTGTTGGATGGTAAGAACCCAACCATACTTTATGGATATGGAGGTTTTAATATCTCTTTAAACCCTGGTTTTTCTGTGACACAGGCTGCGTGGATGGACTTGGGCGGTGTTTATGCTGTGGCTAACCTACGTGGAGGAGGAGAATATGGTAAAAAGTGGCACGATGCGGGAACTAAAATGCAAAAACAAAACGTATTTGACGATTTTATTGCTGCAGGAGAGTGGTTAAAAGACAACAAGTATACAGATACAAAACACCTGGCTATTCAAGGAGGTTCAAACGGAGGGCTTTTAGTAGGAGCTACCATGACTCAACGTCCTGATCTTGCTGGCGTGGCATTTCCTGCTGTAGGAGTACTGGACATGTTGCGGTACAATAAATTTACTGCTGGTGCCGGATGGGCTTACGATTATGGAACGGCTGAGGACAATCCAGAAATGTTTGAATACTTAAAAGGGTATTCTCCATTGCACAATATTAAACAAGGGGTTTCCTATCCTGCGACCTTAGTGACTACTGGAGATCATGATGACCGTGTAGTTCCTGCACATTCTTTTAAATTTGCTGCAGAGTTGCAATCAAAGCAAGCGGGAAATGCACCTACATTGATCAGAATAGAAACTGACGCAGGTCATGGGGCGGGTAAATCTACAGAGCAACAGATTCAAGAACGTACAGATATTTACGCTTTTGGCCTTTATAATATGGGCTATGAGAAGCTTCCAGACGTAAAGTCTCAAGTAAAGATGTAAAATTATCTGGTATATTATTTCAAGAACCCATGTTGCAAGACATGGGTTTTTTGTTGATACCTTTGTCTTATGTTGCAATTGATTGATATTAGTTTCGCTTTCGCGAAAGCGGAAACTCTAAAAAATATTTCCCTAAAAATGAAACAGGGAGCTCATGTCGCTGTGATAGGGGAAAGCGGCTGTGGTAAAAGCACTCTCTTAGACATCGTTTACGGGTTGTTACAGGCACAAAAAGGTGTTGTCAAGTGGAATGATGAAGAGTTAGAGGGAGCAGACCACCATTTGGTGCCGGGGCATTCCATGATGAAATACGTGCCACAGGAATTTGACCTCATGCCTTTTACGAGCGTCTTTGAAAACGTAGGAGAGCATCTTTCTATTCAAATAGACGATCGAGTAAGTCGTATTGATGAATTGCTCGATGTAGTCGATATGAGCAGCTTTAAAAACCGTAAGGTGAAAACACTTTCTGGCGGACAGAAACAACGTGTAGCGATCGCAAAAGCACTCGCTCAGGAGCCTCAACTCTTATTGCTCGATGAACCATTCTCACACATCGATAACTTCAGGAAAAATGAGTTGCGTAGAAAACTTTTTGATTACCTGACCCATAATAACATCAGCTGTTTAGTAGCCACACATGATCGAGATGATGTGCTTTCTTTTTGTCATCAAACCATCATCATGAAGGAAGGTCAGATTATGGATTTTAGAGCGACAGCAGAGGTGTATGGAAATCCGTTAAGCACCTATACTGCAGCTTTGTTTGATGAGGTCAATGCGATTCCTAAGAACTGGTTGGATACTAAGGAGGATTTAATTCTGTACCCACACCAGTTGAAGGTTTCTAAAACTGGCTTTTCTGTGGAGGTACAACAGTCTTTTTTTCAAGGAGCAGATTATCTAATTACCGCACAAAAAGATCAAAAAAAGCTTTTTTTTAGATCAAAAAAGATCCTTGAAATAGGCAAAGAAGTGTTTTTAAACACGATTTCCTAGGGGAAACTTAAGTCAGTCTTTAAAAAATGGGAGTTCAACTTATAAATTTCAGGCAGGCATTTGGTTCCAACTTATTTAGGACCTGCCTAATTATAAGGCAGAGAATCACCACATTGGTTATGGCTTGAGAACACCTAAGTCAACTATTTGTGATGCCAGTGTCTGAATCTGTTATGAGGGCTTTTATATTTGCACAAATTCCTAACCATGAAAAAACTTTTGTTCCTATTCACCGTTTTATTGCTAGGCTCCTGCAAGAATCCTTATAAAGACATCGTTTTTGTAGAAATAAAAAATCCAACACTTGAAAAAGCAACATTAGATCAATTGGATATTTTGGCGACTTGTGTGCTTTATAACCCTAATAGCGTAGCCATAAATCTTGAAGAAGTAGATTTTGACGTATACGTTAATGGAAATAAAACAGCGCTTATAAAGCAATTGGAAAAGGTCCTTATGCCAGCCAACTCTGAATTTGAATTCCCTATAAGAGCATCGGTAAACCCTAAAGAAGTTTATGGTGAGAAAGGAAAAGGAGTTTTAGGAGCAGCCCTTCAAATACTCGCTAGTCAGAAAGTGGATGTAAAATATGAAGGAAGTATCAAGGTGGGTAAAGGAGCGACCCACTTTAGGGTTCCTGTGGTAGATAGCTTGAGTGTTCCTGTGAATTTTAATTTTTAACTCTAGAAGATACGGAATCAAATTCAGTATCTTCTAGAGCTTATCTCGTCACAGGATTGACAAATAGTTCTTTAAAGTTAATAAAAAGCTTCAACCTTTATTCTTGTGCATCTGCCTTCACTAACTTTTCAAAACTCTCAATACTCATTGCGTTTTCCACACGATAATTTCCTATAGCGGTTCTTCTTAAGGAAGATAGGTGACCACCATTATTTAGTGCAGCACCAAAATCGTGTGCAATGGATCTGATGTAAGTTCCTTTGCTACAAGAAATTCTAAAATCTACTTCTGGAAGTTCGATTCTAGTAATTTCAAATTCGTTTACAGTCACTGTTCTTGCTTCGAGCTCTGTAGTTTCTCCAGCGCGGGCGAGTTCATACAGTCGTTTCCCATCTTTTTTAATAGCGGAGAAAATAGGCGGTTTTTGCTGTATCTCTCCTGTGAACTGTGCTGTTGTTTCTTTTATCAATTCCTCTGTGAGCTGGTCTAATGAAAAAGTTTGATCTATTTCAGTTTCTAAATCATAACTAGGCGTGGTGCCACCCAAAGTAATTGTGCCTGTGTATTCTTTTTCTTGAGCTTGATAGGTGCTTATATTTTTGGTCTCTTTACCGGTACATATAATTAACAAACCACTTGCAAGTGGGTCTAATGTCCCTGCATGACCTACTTTAATTTTTTTAATTTTATATTCTTTTCTGATCAGCCAGCGTAACTTATTGACTACTTGAAAAGAAGACCATTCTAAGGGTTTATCTATAAGTAGTACTTGACCTTTTAGGTAGGGGTTTTCTTGATCTTGCATAGTTGTAAAGAAAGAGAATTAATAATTTGTAGAAAAATGAAAAGGGACTATTAACTTATTCCACGTTCTTTGCGCACTGTTTCATAGGCATCTTGAACCTTTTTGAATTTCTCTTCAGCACCTTTTTTATAGGCTTCATCCATATCCATTAATTTATCGGGATGGTATTTCTTTGCCATGGTTCGGTAGGCTTTTTTCACCTCATGATCAGGAACGGACTTATCGATTTCTAGAATCTTGTAGGCGTTATCTTGATCTTTTACAAACATAGCTTTGATCGATATAAAATCGCGCTCTGTGAGTCTTAGGTAGCCTGCTATTTGATAGATCACGCGAATTTCAGCTTCACTTGTATGACCATCTACCTGAGCAATGCCAAATAGAAAATGAAGGATTTGTAATCTGGATTCATACCTGGTTCTGGCGTTGAGGTAATTGCAAATTTTTACCGCATCGACCTCGCGCTTTTTAACCACTTCATTAAAGACTTTGAATATAGCGTTAGCTCTTTCTTTACCATAAGAACCAACAAAATACTGTCTTACGTAGTCCAGTTCGTTTTGGGTGATTTTACCATCTGCTTTAATAACTAAAGAGGTAAGAGATAGTAAATTCAATTCAAAATCCTGCGGACTTACCGTAGTACTTCTCTGAAAAGGGCTTCCTGATTGGGTTCTTCTTTGCTGGGAACTCCCATCACTTAGAAAAGCGGTGTAAATCCATCTGAGAACAAAAAATATAGCGATATAGCCGAAAAATGACATATGTTGTTGTGCGGGTTATGAGAGTACACCTAGTAAATCTTTAAATGGCAATCATTTTAAAATTTATTTGGCAGGTCG
>JAWUXW010000197.1:0-7894 GCA_034111125.1 Paraglaciecola sp. | reverse complement strand
AGAAATATGTAAAAAATCAGGGAAAGAAATATAACGAACTGCATAAGGATAGCCAATTGGTTATGTTCTGAAGTTAATACCCCGCTTCACTATGTGAAGTTTCGCGTTCAGCGAAAGGGCTTGCCCCGGGGATGCTTTATTCCTTGCCTCAGGCACACCCGATCAATACGGATCCCACATATTACATTTGTTTTTGCTATGTTGTGGGTGGAGTTTTATTGCCGCCTTGCGGAGTGCCGGCTACTGTTGCGTGGAGCAAGTCATTTTCCATATAACCGCTCTTAAGCCATTGAGTAAGCATAGCATTGTCCATAAAGACATTCTTCATTAGCCAGTCCTGCTGCTCATGGTTAAATTAGGTTGAAATTTGGTTTGGTATTTTGTCGCGCAAGCTGCTTAACCGAGGCGACTTTTGTAGTTTGGAGGACTTACGGGAGAAGTTAGAGCGTTTCATAGCGTATTTCAACGAGCGCTTAGCGAAACCATTTCGCTGGACTTATAAAGGAAAGGCTTTGGCAGCCTGATTGAAAAATGCAGCATTTTTACACGGACTTGTGAATTGATGTACTAGTATGTTGACATCCCGGGAGCATCCATATATTTCTTGGCCATTTTTTTAAATCTCAAAGACTCTCTTAAAGGTTCGATCAAACAATGACATTAGTTCAGGCTCAGACAAAGCTAGGGCGAGGCTTGTGACCTGTTGAACACAATTTTGATGGCGAGACATCCGATCTGCCATTGCTTGTAACCATACTTGGCGAGGTAGGGTACCAGGGGATGCCAATAGTTTGGCTTCTGCGCCGGCACGAATGGCACTTTCGGCTATTTTTTCAAAATGTTCCACTCGCATAGATAAGCGGTTACTTGCTATGGTTAAACATTCTAGTACTTGAGTCTGTAGGGTCCAAGCGGCAGCAACACGCTGTTGATAAGGCCAATTACGACCATCTTCCAAATAGGATAAGTCTCCACCCATACTCAATTGAACTTCAGCCAGTGTGGTTACGACCATACTGGCTTCCATTACTCCCATGTCATAGAGATGCTTTGATGTTGACCGTAACCACTGCTCTCGGTGGTTGAGAGTATCACTGATACTAGGCTGCTTTGCTGCTCCAATAGCTTGTTCCACAGCAACAAGGCGCGATAGTGGCCCTTGTTGTTGGGTCAATTTGCGCTTTCTGGGCCACGAGCTGCGACTATTATTGGTAGTTGCGAGGATCTAACACGTTGCAGTACGCGATCAAGTAGAAACATTCGATCAGGAACTGCCAGAGCGGTAGATAGCCAGATCGCTGTTGGCCGAGTTGCCTCTTGAGTTTCTAATGCACTCCACACTTGTTGGGCCCAGAAATTACGTCCAACGCCAGCCATGGAGGGTAAATGTCCCAGTACGGTCAGACCTGTTACCGCTTCTACCAATTTGTCTTCGTAGGCATCAATTTCGTCTTCAAGGGTGAGTAAGCGTTTGCGTAGCAGTGTTTCAGCTACACAAATGGCATCAATCGCTGCAATGGCTTCGGCACGGCGTCTGGCGGTACCGTGCTTTCCTTCCTCTTTAGAGCGATCTATTGATGAAATTACATTGGTGCGTGCTGTAAGTATTTCGGTGGCTTCAGGGCGACGCTCTTCTCGCAATTGGGTTTCTGCTTTTGACAGCCAATCCAGCGCCAATTTGGAAAAATCGAGGCGTCCCATTTCATAGCGAATAACAACATTGTTTAAATTGGCCAAGCACTCTCTGAGTTTCTCGGCTTGCATGATCCGTATCATTTTGTAACCCTATTCCTGCATGAGCTTCCAGTCTTGACCGCCTCTATCATTTGATTCGGCCGCCCATTCAAGGCCTTCTTCTGTCATGGCGATATTTAGGCGGGTAATGGTGCCAGGTGTACCCTGGTTTTGTACATCGCTACTAAGAGCGGCCACTTCAATTTTGGGGCCTTGGGCGGGTTTGAAGAAGACCTGAGATCTAGCCAAGGCTTTCATTTCTTTAAGAAGGGATGGTATAGCCTCTAGCAGTTGACTGTATAAGCCCTCTATATTTGAATTGTCGTCATCATCGACGGGCACTATAAGCGTTTCGGCGTCTTTTTTACCATAAAGTACCAATAACAATGTCGAACTGAGGCCAGCTGGTTTGTGCTGGCGAACCCATTTTTGCCGGATCGCAAGTTTGAATAAGAGTACATTTTCTATTGCTTTAGACACTGCTTCTTCAATATCCAATGCGGCATCTACCGACGGATGTTTTTGATCGAAGGGGGCTAGCGCTCGTTTGATGGCGTTGGTGAATCTATCACCAAATTTAAATTGTGATGGTGTGTCATCGTTAATACTATTGATGAATGCTTTACGAATATCTTTCAAGTTTTCATTGAGACCTTGGATTTGTTTGTGTAGTGCCGATCCTTGTTCAAAAATATCATCATCGCTTAAATCATTTTCAACTTCAGCATTTAACATTTCAATTTCAGCAAGCTTATGTTGTAAGTCTTTAATTAATTTTGCACTAGCGTCCTCCGGTGTTTCTAATTCGAAGATTTCGTCGGGTTTTATGTTTGTTAATACTAGCGGTATGCTAATTTCCACTTTGTTTAATCGAAGACGGGGGATCGACATGCCACGTAAAAGTTCGTGTTCGTGATACATACGCGCAATATCAATGGCAGACAAATCGGCTTGCACCCTTGCGTGACCAACTGACGTTACCAGAGCGCCGAGCACGTCTGTGAGTGTTGTTTGCTCTTGTTTATTGTCGCTCATTAATTCAAAAATCCTATTAAGTCATTTATAGACTGGATGCGTAGTAACTGGTTAGTTAAATAAAAGCGCTGAGTGAGCTTCGAAGGAGTTAACTCAGGCGCTTATCTTAATTCAAATTACCATTTATTACGACGCCATGTGGCGGTTGTTCCACGTGTTTGAATAGCTGTAATTCCGCTTCCCGGTGTTTTAACCGATTCTACAGTGACACTGGCTAATACTGCCGGATTCGCGCTTGAATCAGCAGCAGTACAGGCTGTAACTTTCACTTCATCTTCAACCACGTCATTATCAGAAGAGTCTCGATGTGCAGCAAAAGTGATTATGTCATTAACTTTCATGGTAAGACCGGCTGGTAAATTGATAATTGTATCATTTGCGATAACTTCTTCTAACAAAGTTAGTGTACCAGTTAACTTGCCGGTAGGTACATCTTCCATACTACTTTCTAACATACCAAAGACACGCTCCATACCCATGGGAAGTTCAGTGCCTTTAACTTTGACTCGAATTTTCATCTCATAGGTACGTTCGACCTTTTCAGTGGCCGAGGTGGTCTTTTTGTAAGAAGCGGAAGCTTTCACGTTGGCCCTAACAAACCAATACCCAGCCCTTGTATTCGTGGTGGTGTTACCACTAAGTTCCGAGGAGCTCTCCTTCTCTTGAGTTGAGGTGAGCTTAGCGTTAAATTCAATTTCACCTTCTTCGATTTTCACGAAGGGTACTGGTAACATCATAATAAATGGTACCGTCAAAGCGAATTCTTCTTGTTCACCGTCCTCATTTGGCTTGCTGTAGCGGAATGTGGAGTTTTTTACCTGACCATCTTTATCAAAACCAACTTCTTGAACAAAGTTAGCCGTTGCGATTGCAGAACGTGCTTGCGCGTCGACGATTGCGTTAAGCGGTCCACCGATTAAATTTGCGAAATCAAGTGACGCAAGTTCCTTACTTAATTGTGCCATGATATTTTACCTTAAGTTTTTTGTTGATTAAAAGCCATTTTATTACCTACTATTCGATAACAACCTACGGTTGCCAAAGACTAAAAGAAGTGTATAAGTAGAATAAAACGTCATTTTTTATAAAATTAATAAAATTAATAAAACACCCATGATAACGAGCAGCCAAAAAAATAGTTTCTATTTATTACGATGCGTGTCTTTGTAATTCATTACTTTTTACTTAATGACTATATGACGCTAAAAATTAATAAACCTTTGCCTCATTCCCTAATACCTTTGCTGGGTGCACAAATGCTCCTAAGATAAGGATTGTCTGTAACCTCTGACCGATAATTTATACTCACGCTTGAATGCGGTAAAATTAATAAGACACCCAGTGCGCCGAGATAAATCGGTAGAAGATCGGAGGTGCAAGTCCTCTACTTGGTAAGGTAAGCACACCGCCAAGACCCCGAGTCATGGGCTTTGCATCGTAAGGTGTCGAGTTAAGCGTTGACAGGGGAAACCATAGGCTGAGTATTGAGCTGCGAAATCTCCACTTAAGCGTGCTGACCTTGTTGGGTGAAGGGGAAGGCAACATGACCAATAGATGAATACCATAAACGGCTGTGCTCGTTATTGGTTGACGCTTCGCAGTCATAGACCTTGTGCATGTGGTGATGTCTTTTATGCACAACTCGGGAGATCCAGTAGTTTGGTGAGACACGTTGTGTCCCACACATTAAGGGAAAGTCATGAGACGAAGCCTTTGATGGTAAGCAACTGGAAGTCAGACAGTTTCATAGTAGTGAAGAAGCACGTGAACAAGCTGGGTTAGCGCCCAAGGTGGAGCGAAGGGGGCTGACAGAGAGGAAACGTTCTCAATGGAGACTAACCGTGACTCAGTGCATGGATATTTAATACATGGTAACCCCCCGGCGCTGCGGGGGGTTTACCGTTACCGTGGTGCAGGTATCTTTTGTATCTCGACCAAAAGAACGAAGGAAACAACCTATGCGAGATTATAAAAATTTGGCCCATACAAGGTGGGATTGTAAATACCATATAGTATTTATTCCCAAGAAAAGGCGAAAGATTATATTTGGAACGTTAAGAAAACATCTGGGAGGAATATATCCGAAATCAGGAAAAGAATGATGTTTTAGGGCGTCATCTAATAAGCCCCCGGCTCTGCCGGTGGTACTTTAACTTATTCTCAAATTTGGAAAGGTTAGGGGAAGTAGTGAAGCAGTATAAGTTTTATTCAATGCTTTCACCTTTGACTCGATGTAGGAGCCGTATGCGCTAGTAGCGCCCGTACGGATCTGTGCCGGAGGCCTGATTTATGCTGGATAAAACCTAATTTAATCAGGGCTTTACGGCGATTGATAACAAGTACCCCAAGAAATAGTTTTGCGATTTATTACGGTAGGTGATTTTGTAATAATCCGCCAACGAAAATGAAAGACCATCAATCTGAACGTAAACTCAGCGACCTGATAAAAGGGCTGATAAAATCGCATAGTTGAAATCATAGCGCATCAATAGCTTTACGCTTTTTTGAATAGTTTTAATGATCAAATGACTTGACCCCTTTTTCTTTTCTTTTTCTTTTTTCTAAATATCAAACATACACTTCTTTACCATTTGAAGATCCCACTTGCGAATAAATACGACATGCTTAATGGTGCATTTGGCTTTGGTTCAAGTGAATTTACTCCGGAGCAAGAAAAACAAATAAGGAGTGTTCTTTCAGACGAAAAGTTTGGCGTATTCTTTATGATATTTGGAACGCTAATATGGGCATATGGTAACTACTTAGTTAAGTATTTTTACAATAAATAAGGATAGGTCGCGCTCCGCCGCGACTTAATCCTGTTGTTGGACAAGCCCGGTGTTGAAGTTTTCTGCTTATATAGTAGATATATCGAAGGATGGCTGAGGAGTAACAAGTCTTTGTTGTGACTCATGTTTTTTATAGCCGAGTTTGGCTGAGATAGCCATTATCACTACTTTAGCCATCTGTTTTACTTCCTCTTTTTAAATTCTTTTTCTTTTGTTATCCCCTTGGTTGTTCTCAGTTGTTTGGGCGTGGGCGTATCCTGTGCCTAGGCGCAATCCATTGCTGTGTTAGTTCGCTTTAACGAAAGTAGCATCGGCCGTATTTGTGTGCGACTTCGAGCGCGCTTAACCCAGATAATGTGTAATTTACCTTGGCAATGCGGGCAACACTTTTGGGTTAGTTTACGTGTGGGCGGTGGCGATAATCTGACCTTGAGCATCAGCTGAATACGTTGCAAGGTGCGTTTGGCGTTGCCGTGTAAAAAGCCGTAATCCCGAGCTCGGCGAAAGCCTTTGGGCAGCACATGTTGTATGACCCGCCAGATGAAATCGACTACAGGCTCGGTGAGGGTTTGATATTGTTTGGTGTTGCTGTTTTTGTATGTAAAGGTGACCATACTGTTATGACAAGACAGGATGTTGTCTTCCTTGATAACACCGCGATTTAGATAGCGAGCCAAATAGGTTAAGGCCTTGTCGCCTTTGCCGACATACTCACAATCAGCATTCCATTTTTTGGGTGTACTGGGCGGTAATTGATAACCCGCTTGTGTCATGGCCACAATACACTTAGCTCTAAACACCCTAACCAAATTGTCGGCTCTAAACAGGTATTTTCCTGCTTTTTGTCGCCATAGTTTACTGCGTTTGTTGAAGCTGCCAGCTGGCACAATGAGATGTATATGAGGATGAAAGTCCAGATTACGGGCATGAGTATGTAACACGGCGGTGAGTCCCGCACTGCCGAGTAGTTTTTTATCGCGAGTAAAGAAGGATTGTAAGGTGGCGACAGCGCAGTCAAATAGCATGTTGTAAGCCCATGTTTGATGGTGCCACACAAACGGCCTTAACTGCCTAGGCACAGTGAAGGTCACCATGTAATAATCGACGGGCAATAACTTTTGCTGTTGCCTGGCTAGCCAGTCAGCGTTGGCTAAATGTCCACAGGACGGGCAAAACCTGTCACCACAAGACGGATGCTGCACGGTACCGTGTAAACAGTCTTCGCACTGACTAGCGATTTCACCACAAGCTGGCGTATGGCATGCCAGAATATGGGTAATGGCGCGGCGATGCGCAGTCTGTATACGTTGACCATAGACACTCAGAAAGTCAGTTTTATGGTTACGCAGAATATCGGCGAGCTTAATCATCATTATTCTCCTTGGTATCAAGAGTAACCCAATCAATTTGAACATCGCTGAGCATGTCATTAATCATCAATGCGCTATTTTGAGTGACTTCCTCGGTCATGCGTGTGTATCTGGCTGTGGTGATGGGACTGGCATGACCTAAGTGGGTTTGAATGGCGCGTAAACTCACGCCTCGCCCAAGTAAGTGAGTGGCGAACGAATGACGTAAGGTGTGAATATGCACGTTTTTGCTGATACCACATTCTTTGGCCACTATCTTAATGGTTTTTTGCACACCACCTTTATCCATCACCATCTGTTTACCTTCACGTAAATACGGCGCTTTACCCCCAGGGAATAACAAGCTGGGATGGCGATGCACCAACCAATAACGTCGAAGCGCCAATAAGGTGACTTGTGGCAGGGGCACAAATCTGTCCTTGTAGCCTTTAGTGAAACGCAAATGCACCCGCATTAGGTGGCTGTCGATATCGGATACCTTCAAATTCAAGGACTCACTCAATCGCAAACCCAAACTGTACGTCACCCAATAGTAGGTTTGATAACGCAGCTTGCGAGTACGACTGATAATGGCTGCCACTTCTGGCAGTGACAACACATCTTGCAATGGCTGCACCACAGGCGGTTTGACAATGGGTATCCAATCCCAAGGTTTATTCAGCACATGGCGGTAAAAGAATTGAATCGCATTGCGAGCAATTTTGACTGCACTCCATGACTTGGTTTCCACCAAAGACAAAAAGTAAGCCTTAAGCTGAGCGGCAGTTAATGTATCAGGGCAGGTATCAAAAAAGACCGACACTTGTCGAATACAGCGACTATACATGTCGACGGTTTTGGGACTTTTACCTTGCAAGGTGAGTTCATTTAGATATGCTTGGTAGAATTGATTAAAACGGGTTTGGTCGTTAATGTTCATAACAATACTCCTTAAGGCACCTCCAATATTGAAGGGTATAAGTAGTA
>JAWUXW010000196.1:0-7700 GCA_034111125.1 Paraglaciecola sp. | reverse complement strand
ATACAAAATAATAAACAACCTATTATTATGGTAGGAGATTGTGCCGAAGAATTCTATCATGCAAATGCTTCTATCACAAAAAGTAAAATTAATTTTTTAGACAGTATTTCTTCTATCATCTCATCTTATTCTTATGATAGCATATTATTAGCACGCATGGCGGGACAATTTGCAAAACCACGATCTCAAAAAACTGAAACTAAAAACGGTATAACATTGCCTTCTTATTTTGGGGATATGTTTAATGGTAAAATATTTAACGAGTGTGTAAGACAAATACGTGCTGTGAGGCTACTTGAAGCTTATGACGCATCATGTAGAATTGTAAATCATGTTGAGGCATGTTTACAGAATTGTGATAAACTTACCAAAGATAAATTATTTTTTTGTCATGAAGCATATAATTTATTTTATGATGGTAGTCTTACAAGAAAGGTTAATGGTATATACTATAATTTGAGTACCCATATGCCCTGGCTTGGCATGAGAACAGTTGGCAGCACAAGTCACGTACGCTTTCTTTCAGGAATAGCTAACCCAATAGGGATAAAAATTGGTCCACTGATTGATGTGCAATGGCTTGTACAGTTATTAAATACTCTTAATCCTCTCAATGAAGCAGGAAAAATTATTTTAATTACACGATTGGGTTATAAAGAAGTACACAATGTGTTACCTTATCTTATTACTACGATACAAAAATATAAAATGAAAGTGATATGGGTATGTGATCCAATGCATGGCAATAACGAAGTAACTGATAATAATTTTAAAACGAGGCACCTGGATAATATCTTG
Organism: Paraglaciecola sp.; assembly: GCA_034111125.1. Taxonomy (GTDB): domain Bacteria; phylum Pseudomonadota; class Gammaproteobacteria; order Enterobacterales; family Alteromonadaceae; genus Paraglaciecola. The sequence goes on along the minus strand of JAWUXW010000196.1, from coordinate 6,902 downwards.
TGTGAGATTCAAGGTACCATAAATGTTCATTTCCAAAATGGATCTTATATGAATGGTATACACTTGGAAACAACATATGAAGATGTAACGGAATGTACAGGTGGTAATGTAACCAATGCAGATTTACATAGAAACTATACTTCAGCTGTTGATCCTAGACTTAACCCTGTCCAAACTAACTTAGTATTAAAATATTACTTAAATATGCTAGAGGCTTGTTAATGTTTGTATTAGTACTTAATGGTCCTAATTTGAATGTTTTGGGCAAACGTCAACCTTCAATTTATGGAAAACAAACTTTACAAGATCTAGAAAATCAAATTATAACTTATGCAAGTGCTAATCAAATAAATGTCACTTGTTTGCAAAGCAACAGTGAAGGGGAAATTATTAATTTTATCCAAGAAGCAAGAGATAAATATAAAGGTATTATTATTTATCCTGCAGGTTACACACATACCTCAATTGCAATATTAGATGCACTAAAGTACGCAGAAGTACCTGTTATTGAAGTACACATAACAAATATATTTCATGCCAATACACATGAAAACTCCTCTCTCACTGCATTAGGGTGTACAGGAGTGATTTGTGGGCTAGGTTTTCAAGGATATATTCTAGCTCTAGAAGCTCTAAGAGAAATAATGTAAATTGTATGTATCAGTGGCCAATTATAACATCAGAAGATAAAGAAAGAGTAATGGAGTGTCTTGATAGTGGAAGATTATGGAGAGGTGATGGTAAGTATATAATTGAATGTGAAGCAAAGTTAAAACAACTGCATGATGTCAAATACTCCCTTGCAGTTACGAACGGAACTCATGCTTTAGAATTAGCCTTACGTGCTATTGGTATACGAACCGGAGATGAAGTGCTTGTACCAGCATTTACATTTATTGCTAGTGCTACTGCAGTTTTGTCCTGCGGAGCCGTACCGATACCTGTTGATGTTGATTTAAATACTTTTTGTATGGATGTAGATAAAATAGAACAAAGTATTACTAAATACACATCTGCTATTCTACCAGTACATATAGCAGGTCATAGTTGTAATATGGATCCAATAATGGCGTTAGCCCATAAATATAAGCTTGCAGTAATTGAAGATTGTGCACATGCGCACGGTAGTGAATATAAATCTAAAAAACTTGGTAGTATTGGATATATTGGTACTTTTAGCTTTCAAGCTATAAAACTCATAACGGCAGGTGAAGGAGGCGCTATTGTTACCAATAGTGGGACACTCTATGACAGATGTTATAGTACACATAATTGTGGCCGAGTGCACAATAGACCTTCTTATTATCATACATCCTATGCTTCAAATTATAGAATCTCAGAATTGCAGGCTGCTTTGCTTGTAGGGCAGTTTGATCGCTTTTATCCTATGGCAGAAGAAAGAGAAAAACGTGTTGAGATTTTAAATACGCATATGTCCACGATTCCTGGCATTACTCCTCAGCATAGAAAAAAATATGCAACTAGACAAGGTTATTCGATGTACCAATTTCTATATGATAGACCATATTTTGGGAATAAATCTAGAGAGAGAATGATTGAAATTTTGGTAAAAGAAGGATTTCCTGCATTTAGAGCCTACCCTGTATTTTATAAAACCGACGTGTTTAGAAAAATACGAAAAGAATATCCAGATTTTGTAAATCTGGTAAATATGCCAAATTATGAAACAGACTTTGCTACTCCAAACTCAGATAATATTTCTGCTAAAGGAATTTGGTTACCTCATTATTTTCTTTTATCACCAAAAGAAAATCTTATACGATTTATTAACCTTATAAAAAGATATGCTACCGGATGATACTACATAAAAAAAAATGTCATGTATTTGCTCGATATATGGGGTCATGGTCATTACAGAAAGGCTTGAAGAAGTTGGGGTATGCATTACATAATGCTACGGGAAAAAATGGATTGATAGGTGCAAACCCTGCTAATATAGAAAAGAATGATGTGTTATTCTTTACCCAAGAAAGCTTTCTCAAGAAATATCAAAATTGCAGTACGGAATACCATTTTTATCCCAAAATACTGGATATACCAATTGATGACAAAGTTATTTTTGCTAATTGGCTAGAAACAACTGTTAGTGAACAGCCAGTACCATTTTTGGCACAATCCATAGAAACAAATCCACCTTATTTTCCTATTTATGTTAAATCCAAGCATTCTTGGGTTGATGACATAGAAATGCCTAAAGGTTACATTAGCAACAACCAAGAAGAATTAAACAATATTAGACACCAAATTAAGCAAATAGGACTTAAAAATGAATATTTCTTTTTTCAAAAGTTGGTTGAGGGAGATATTAACAATACCTATTCTACTTGTGGATTTTATGATTGTGAACAGTCTGAAAGAAATCTTATAATTGTTCAACAAAAATGCTCTGGTACTGGACAAAAAATAACAACAAGTACAATTACTCAAACCGTCAGAGATCCTGAAACCCTTATAAAAAGAACAGAAAATATTTTAAATCGATTGCATTTTAAAGGGCCTTTTGAATTAGAATTTATCTATGATTCCTCAGCGCAAACATACTTTGTATTAGAGCTTAATCCAAGATTTTGGATGCAACACGGAGTATTTATTGATTTTTATGATAATTATATTATTAAATGTTACCTAGATATTGATACTAATTCTGATCGTAAAAAACTTGAACATATTCTATGGTTACACGTTATATGGGTAGATACCTTTGCGTTGTTGATCCATCCAATACGAACGTTAAAAAAATTATATACTCTTAAAAAACAACATTCAGAAATAATCTTTTATCCAAATTTTTTTACTGCTATAAGAAAAATAGTAAAATGTTGGAATTTACATACATGTACAAAATCTGAATATTCTATTGAAACATTATAGTTAAAATGAATCCTGAGTCTTATTTATACGAAGAAAAGTCATGTTCACTAAACTACATGTCGTCTCTAGTACACAACTTAAAAAGTTATAAACAAAATTAGCACCTATCAAGGGTATTAACCACATTCCTGCGTAAATGTAACATAAGAGAAAACTCTATACCCCATAAGGCTTGCAGAGCATTGGATTTGCAATTCAACCAAAAAACTTTCCCATAAAAGATTAAATTAGCAATAACAAAAAATGACTACAGCCCTTGATTTCAAAGAGATAAGAATCTAAACTTTACCGAAAAAGAACTTATTAGGGAAAGTCTTTATTTTTCATGATAAAACTAAAAAACTTTCCCTAAAATGGGATTTCTTGTATCTTTGTAAATCTATCGACAAATTAATAATTTATTGATAATATATTCGCCATAAAGCACAACGTTATCCCATCCAACGGGGCTAATATGCTCAACTAAGCTTGGATCAAACCCCATAGCAATAAACTCATCTGAATTAACTAATCGATCCAGTTCTTTTGCCTGCCAATAGACAATGCACGCCATAATCATCGTTAAACAATCACAACTAATAATCTGTCCTCTTGGTTCTCTAGCCGTAATTTTTCCACGGTTAGCATAATTAATATCCCTAGCTAGTTGATGTATTTCCTCTCCTTTAAGGCAGTCCTCGATGTTTGCTTTTTCGATATTCTTTGTCGCTCATGTGTGCAAGGATATGTTCAGTTTTTAAGATACGCCCCAGATGTAAATTTGCTTTGTAAAATACATTTTTCTTACTCAAGGATAGCAATCGCCTGATCGCCACCGATGCAGTTACCTTGCCTTGCTCGATTGAAGCATAGAACAGAGCCATTTCTTCCCAACTATTTTCGATATATGATAAATTTATTTTTGCTGTTTTATGCTTCAATAGTGGTGATAAATTACCGTAATCCATTTCAGGATCGATCATGTAAATATGGTGGTTTTTAACACCTCTAATCCTTGGACTATATTTTTGACCATACCACCCAAAAGAAGAGAACAGAATCGTGGCAGCAGCACGTGTATCTGTATAGTGTTCTTCTAACGGCAAGTCGCTTTCATTATATAAAAAGCCATCCAGAGCATGAGGAGCCTCTCCCTCTGCGCAATCAAAAGGTTTGCTGTGGAATGGTGCATAATTATCAGCTACAAAGGTATAAAAAGCGAGAGCAAAGTCACCAATTCGTGCTTGATACGATTGCTGTGCAACCTTTTGATTGAATGTTTTTAAATGTGCATCACTGCTGGATGTTTTACCAGTCCCCCACTTTTTGGTAATACCTAATTTTGACATGACATTTATAATCCGTGAGAGTGCAACACGCATTGCGTCATTAGTAAGCTGCCAGTCTGTGATACGGCAGATTTCTTTATAAGTTATTCCATCAATGAGTTTCGACATCGTGTATGCTCCAATGTTACAACCATGAGCCATCAATGTAGCTAAAACACCAAAAATAGCATCAATTGATGCTGCGCCATCTTTACCCGGCAACATAAGAGTCTCTGTGAAGTGGATATCATTATCTGCCTCGATTAGCAATTCAGGTAATTTGATTGGGTGCATTCGCTTATTTAACCATGCTTTCATTGCATCCAATTCTTTCTTGCGGTCAGGGAGGAGTACTTCGGCGGGATCAGTACCTAATACCCATTTGCCATTCACCACTTTTGCATAATCATTATCTGGTTCGCGATTGAAATATCCCTCATAAGCCATTGCTAAGCGTTTAGTAAAATACTCGCGAACTTGGCTGCGATCCTTTGGAAACTTAGATCGCTTAAAAAATTCTTCTCCAATAATGGCCATTTCGTCATCTGCTATAAAAAAACTTTTGATGCTTGAAAAAAGTTTGCTATCAGGAGCATTTATATTACCTTGTTTTATTTCGTCCCTTATTTTCAAATAAAGCGCGCATTCCCATGTGTGCCGTTCAATATTTTTCTTGCTGTTAATCACGAGTTTTTTTAGTTGTTTAGGGATGAATTCAAATGGGACATTATCAGGCAGTGTTCGTTTATTATCTTCATTCAATTTATTCAACACATTCAAAGCTTGTAGCGTATTTGATTTCGTATTATTTGATTCATGCTGCAAGGCCAACAAGGAGAATAGCCTTGGAGTGAATTGCCTGAAGTAGGAGTATTTGTTGGTAAACGCTTTGAAAACTTGAGTTTTTTTCCCATTTAATAAAGTACGTATTTCAGGTAAATCTCTTTCCAGCTCATCAGGAAATCGTTCATACAGCACAAGGCGTAATTGAGAATCAGGAATCGTTATATCACGTATAACTCCTTTTATCTCTTCGTAATTTGCTAATGATTCTCTGATTATAGCTTCATTCTGTTTAAATTCTTTATCCACTTGATTATTTGCTCGTGTATGTGCGGCATTCATCAATTTAATATAACTTGATATCAATAAATCTATGTCATTTTGATAATCTTCTTTGAGAAAACAGATTAATGCGGTATACCGTCTGGTTGGTTCCATTTTTTTTATTCGATCAGCGGAGCAACGTCTAACCTCATTGGCTAGGGTACGTTTATAATTATTATTCACATGTGATAAATCTATCTGTAATGCACCAGTTGCAATAATACACTCTGATCGTTCTACTAAATTCAATATAGTGTCTGGTGACGCATTTTTGACAGGAGATTTTAAATTTTCAATAGGTGAATAATATGATATAACTTCTAATAATACATCTAGTTTATTAATAATATCTGGGGATAAGCACATATGGATTTTATCAAATAATAATTTCCTTGCTGAGGAACGTTGGGTTCTTATTATTCGTAACAAGGTATCTTCAGAGGGAAGCAATATTTTTAAATCCCGCAAAAATTCAACCGACTTAATGTGTAATAAGCTAATCGGTTCAAATTGTAACGCTTGTTGAAAAATAAAATCTTTTAGAAGCAGTTGTGTTTGCTCGTTAAAGGCATTGTATTGTAGATACGTGATGATTGTTTTTTGATGAGCTGATATTTTTTGTCTATTCAAATATAAGCAAATAATTGTGCTATCTAATGATAATTGCATGCCCGCATAAATCACTATTTCTTCAATAATCTCAAAAGGCGACTGACAAGGTACTGTGTTCAGTAATTTAATAAAAATGAGCTGATAGGCAAATCCTAACTTATTGTGTTCGCCTCGGCATTTGTTGATCAGAGAAAAATCCATGTTACTCAATTTACCGTATTCAATGAGGCTGTATTGCGAAAAACTTTTGCTCATTAATCAGGCCAAAGATGAGTGAATTTATCCGCAGATAACTCGGTGTATCGAACCGTATGACGTATATTTTTATGACCAAGATATTGTTGTATGGTGCGCGTATCTTGGCTATCATTTGCTAATTTGTATCCTGTTGAATGTCGAAGCATGTGCGGATGAATCGAAAAGCCTAACTGAGCTTCAACCCCGGCTCTAGCAACAATTTTTCTAAATGTTGAGTCGATCATTGGGCTACCTCGTTCAGAAATAAATACATAGTCTGTCTGCGGATAAGCTCGTTTTATTTTACGTAATGCCCTGAGTTCTGGGCCAAAAAGTGGGTGTACTGAATTTAGACCATTTTTTCGCCGATTGACCTGCATTAAACCTGAGGTCAAATCGATCTGTTGCCAACGTAGTGATACCAATTCAGAAACACGCAATCCGTGACGATAAGCTAACAAAATCATTGTCGCATCTCTATGGCTGTGTCGACCTAGTTTTTTTGAAGCGTCAATAAGTTGATCGATTTCATGCGGGGTTAAAAACTCACGTTCACGACGCTCAATATTTGCAATTTTTTTGGGTGGTTTTGTCATAATTATAAGATCTTTCCCTAAAATGGATGTTTGTAGTTATTTTACTATACATCCTTATCCCCATGAATTCAATGAATAGAATGCCAAACTTTCCCTAAATGGGTTGTTCTAGGGAAAGTTGTTTTTGATTTTAATTATGCATCTTGAGTGA